>NZ_CAJGZP010000001.1:2734762-3069525 GCF_904846155.1 Psychrobacter fulvigenes | reverse complement strand
ACGACCAAGGACGGAACCATTCCGTGCTTTCGGCTGTTTTTACAACGGTCACTCCGTCAGGTAGCTGATTGACCTGCTGATCATACCAGTTATATTCTTGATGTATCTGAAAACCAAAAATACCGATAGCAGCGAACAACGGTATCAGCCATTTTGGTGCACGTTTTCCTGCCAGTTTACTGAGATGAGTTATGACAAGTGCTAACCCAGCCATGCCAAATGCAGCAGCTATGGTCGCGATAAACTCATAAAGCATAAAATTTTCCTTAATACGAAAAGCGCATTTAATATAACAAACACCAGTAGTAAAAATCTTTTTTAATGATGTTTTTTAACGATAATAGGATAAAAAAATCACTCACAAGCAGCTGCTGCCTGTGAGTGATAGTTAGTCTAGTAAATATAAGTCACTTACAAATCACTTAGTGTCTAGTGGTCGACTGCCCCGCCAGCACCGCGTGGAGAACGTACGCTTTCAACCAACTCTTGGATATGTGCCGGTGGTGGCGCAGTCGCATAAGAAACTGCGAATGCTACGATAAAGTTGATTAAGGCACCGACCGCGCCAAATGATAGTGGCGAGATACCAAATAACCAGTACTCTTCTGTATCAGGGAAGTTAGCGGTACCACTGATGAAGAACCAACCTTTGAACACAAAGATATAGACTAAGATAGTAATCAAGCCCGTTAACATACCAGCGATAGCGCCAAGGTTGTTAATACGCTTAGAGAAAATCCCCATCATTAGCGCTGGGAACAATGACGCACCAGCAATACCAAAGGCTAAGGCTACCACCTGTGCAGCAAACCCTGGAGGATTAATACCCAGCCATGTGGCCACCACAATCGCAACACTCATGGTGATACGTGCTACTAGTAGCTCGCCTTTATCCGTGATGTTAGGGTTAAGGTTACGTTTGATCAAGTCATGACTAATGGCAGATGAGATAGCAAGCAATAGTCCTGCTGCTGTCGATAATGCTGCTGCCAAACCACCAGCGGCGATAAGACCGATAACCCAAGGTGGAAGTTGGGCGATTTCTGGGTTGGCCAGTACTAAGATATCAGCGTTCACATCAAGCTCATTACCTGCCCAACCAGCCTCTGCAAAGCGGCCATCAAGCTCTAGATCATGTGCTGCCTGTGCTTTTGCAACTGCAGCTTGTGCTGCTGTAACATCGCCGCCTTCAGCTTCGGCTGTTGCCAAAGCTATCGTAGCTGCACCAAGCCCGCTATCAAAGTATCTTTGAATACGGCCATCATTATTTAAGTCGTTATATTTAATAAGACCCGTATCTTCCCATGTTTTCATCCAATCAGGACGCTGCTCATATGAAAGAGCTGGTTGATCAATGCCTTGTGGGAAAATAGTATCATTCAAGTTTAGACGCGCCATAGCACCAACTGCAGGAGCAGTGAAGTATAGCAATGAGATAAAGACTAATGTCCAACCTGCTGTCCAACGGGCATCAGCGACTTTAGGTACGGTGAAGAAGCGAATGATGACGTGTGGTAGACCTGCTGTACCAATCATAAGTGATAAAGTAAACAGTACCATGTTTAGCTTGTTGGGTACGTCAGCCGTATAAGCGGTAAAGCCTAAATCAGTTACTATCTGATCAAGCTTGGTTAATAAAGGAATACCTGATTCAGTATGGGTTGAGAACAAGCCCAAACCTGGAATCGGATTACCAGTTAGCTCAAGTGAGATAAAGACCGCTGGGATAGTATAAGCAATCATAAGAACCACATACTGCGCAACCTGCGTGTAGGTAATCCCTTTCATACCACCAAGTACCGCGTAGAAGAATACGACGACAGCAGCAATAATCAGACCAGTAGTGTTTTCAACTTCTAAGAAACGTGAGAAAGCAACACCAGCACCTGTCATCTGACCGATAACGTAAGTGGTAGAAGCGATAATCAAACAAACTACTGCGATCATAGCAGCGGTCTTAGAATAAAAGCGATCACCGATAAAATCAGGTACTGTAAACTTACCGAACTTACGTAGATAAGGCGCTAGGAGCATGGCTAATAGAACATAACCGCCCGTCCAACCCATCAAGTAAGTGGATGCGCCATAACCACCAGCGGCAATGATACCTGCCATTGAAATGAATGACGCAGCACTCATCCAATCTGCTGCTGTTGCCATACCGTTGACTACTGGGTGGACACCGCCACCTGCAACATAGAACTCACTGGTCGTTCCAGCACGAGCCCAAATCGCAATACCGAAGTAAAGAGCGAAGGATAGACCCACAAAAATAATGTTAATCGTAAATTGACTCATGGGGCTATTCCTCGTCTACGCCATATTGTTTATCTAA
Organism: Psychrobacter fulvigenes; assembly: GCF_904846155.1. Lineage (NCBI taxonomy): Bacteria > Pseudomonadati > Pseudomonadota > Gammaproteobacteria > Moraxellales > Moraxellaceae > Psychrobacter > Psychrobacter fulvigenes. The sequence continues at coordinate 3,067,190 of NZ_CAJGZP010000001.1, read as the reverse complement.
TTTATTCATACGCCATGCGTAGAAGAAAATTAAAACGATAAATACCCCAATGGATCCTTGCTGAGCGAACCAAAAGCCTAAGTCGGTACCACCAATTTTGATACCTGCTAATAAAGGGCGTAATAAGATTCCAAAGCCATAAGAACATAGTGCCCAAATAACTAAGCTACCTAAGATAAGACGCACGTTGGCGCGCCAATAACCGGATGGATCGTTGTGGTTCTCCATAGGACAACTCCTTTTGCCTGACAAAAAATACAAGATCACTGACTGTATCCTAACAAGTCATTGTGGTTTAGCGCATACCGCATGAAGCAGTATCGTTTATATCGTAATCATAAAGCCATACGGCATAGACAACTAAAACAGAATGATCAACTAGCATCAATGATCAAAGTTACTAAAATGAGTGCAGATTACATGACTCTATAGATATGATAGACGCTTGGGTCTCATATCTATAAGAGTTAGCAATAAAACACTCAGTACTGCTAACAAATAAAATATAGAATAGAGTGTAAAATAATATGGATAAATATATAATCCACGACCATTAATAACTTATACTCGATTTGTATATACCAAATTAGCGTTTTATTTTTATATTATTTAATCGCTAAAACGGTGGGCTAGGTGTTATATGTCATATTACATATTAACTATAGTGTCACTAATGTGATGATAATTCTAGGGAAGGTTGGTAGGGTATAACATTCCGCTGTTCTTTATCTCTCTTGTCTTCCTGACTAGATACTTTATTCAAAATTCAATGGTATTAATTAAAGGTTAAGAATATGAAAGTTGGTTATTATTGTATAAAGTGCTGCCTGTAAATGGTTATGATTTCCGTTTTTATACTTTGTTAGGAGACTCAACACTTATAAACTAATTAGGAATATATACAATTTTTATAAAATTAACAATAAATAATTTTAAATTACTTTGTGTAACAAAACATTATTTAGTAGAAGTCTTACAAGGTTTAGAGCGCTTGAAACGATAATACTGACTCTAATGCTATCATTATACGATAAATATATCATTAATCTCTATGGTTATTTTAAAGTTTATACTTCGCATAAGCTATTTTTATTTCTAGTAAAGATTTGATAGAGACAGTAAGGGTTGATGGCTATCGTTATCTCAGTTGTATAACTGACAAATATTAGCGTACGATACAAGAATGCTAAGAGTAAATGCTAAGAATATCTGGCATAAAAAATGGCTACTGTATAAAACTGAAATACAATAAGTAGGCAGTGCTAAAACAATGTGTAATTGAAGCTTATGATTTGAGTGCAAATCTCAGTAAGATATAAATCAGCAATCGAAGGTGATGATATGGATGAGGGCATAGCAGGTTGGTTTAACAACATCGTAAATTATGGTGTTAGTATCATTTGGGGTAATAATGACTGGTTGATTGCGAGTAATCCTTGGTACGGACTATTGATGTTCTTACTGATTGGTGCTGGTATTTATTTTACCGTGGTTACGCGTTTTATTCAGTTTCGCCACTTTGGTCACATGTGGAAATTATTACGTGTTTCTAATCAAGGCCGTAAAGATGGTGGGATTAGCTCATTTGAAGCGTTAATGACATCGCTTGCCGCGCGTGTGGGTACGGGTAACTTGGCTGGGGTCGCGATTGCGATTTACCTCGGTGGGCCAGGTGCTGTGTTTTGGATGTGGATGACAGCGATTGTCGGTATGTCGACCAGCTTTATTGAGTCAACGTTGGCTCAGGCATATAAAGTGCCACACAAAGATAACGTCTACCGTGGTGGTCCCGCTTATTATATAGAAAAAGGTTTAGGTAAACGCTGGCTGGCGATATTTTTCTCATTGTGTCTGTTGGTGGCATTCGGTTTAGCGTTCAACGGCGTGCAGTCAAATACGATTGCACAGGCAACCAATGAAGCTTTTGGTATACCAACATGGATGACAGGTGCCGTACTGGTTGCATTGGTGGCACCAGTAGTATTCGGCGGTTTGCGTTCGGTTGCACGTATCGCGGGTAAAATCGTACCAGTCATGGCTATCTTATATATTTTATTAGCCCTATTTATCATCATCACTAACTTTACTGAATTTCCTGCAGCGATTGCCTTGATTGTGAAGTCAGCATTTGGCTTTGAGCAAGCGGCAGGTGGTGTCATTGGTTATGGTATTGCTCAGGCAATGATTAATGGTATCAAGCGTGGTTTATTTTCGAACGAAGCAGGTATGGGTTCTGCGCCTAATGCGGCAGCAACGGCAAAAAGTCATCCCGACCATCCAGCGGTGCAAGGGTTTATGCAGATGCTGGGCGTGTTTATGGATACGTTGGTTATCTGTACAGCAACCGCTGCCATCATTATTTTATCTGGCGTCGTCGATCCCAATGTCGAGCAAGAGGGTATTCAGCTAACTCAGCTAGCATTGTCACAATATGTCGGTGATTTGGGCGTGGTCTTCGTGGCGATTGCGATTTTCTTTTTCTCATTCACATCTATTATTGCCAACTATAGCTATGGTGAGTCGAATCTCGAATTTATCTCTGGTGCCAAAAACGCCAAAGTGATGATTATGATATTCCGCTTTATGGTGCTAGGTATGGTATTTATCGGAGCAATCGCTAGTCTGCCTACCATATGGAACTTTGCAGATTTATCTATGGGTCTCATGGCATTGGTTAACTTGGTGGCTATTTTACTATTGTCTCCAGTTGCACTTAGAATATTACGTGACTATGAGCGCCAAGTAAAAGAAGGCAAAACAGGTGAGCAGATTAAGTTTGATCCTAATGACTTTGTGAAGCTAAAAGATGAAGCCAACCGTGATGCTTGGACAGACTAGGGTTGTTAGTTTTATATATTATTTGACTGGTCAACAGACCCTAATAGAATGAACAGTCGTTGGTATCATTAAAAAATAAAAAACCCCGTTCGATATTTGAACGGGGTTTTTTATTAGACTTAGTTCAATGCTTACATATTTTGGCGCCTACATGTTTGGATAGTTAGGACCACCGCCACCTTCTGGCGAGACCCAAGTAATGTTTTGCGATGGGTCTTTGATGTCGCAAGTTTTACAATGTACGCAGTTTTGCGCATTGATGACAAACTTGGCCCCTTCAGCATCTTTGACTATTTCGTAAACGCCAGCTGGGCAGTATAAACGCGCAGGCTCAGCATATAACGGTAAGTTGATTGAAACAGGGACTGTCGCGTCTGTCAGCTTTAGATGCGAGGGTTGATCTTCGGCATGGTTGGTATTGGAGATAAATACCGAGGACAGCTTATCAAATACCAGCTTACCGTCAGGCTTAGGATAGACAGGCTGATAAGCATGGGCTGCACGCTCTAGCTGATCATAATCGGGTTGATTATCACGAATGGTCAGTGGCATTTTGCCTTTGAGCAGGTTTTGCTCTAGGAAGGTAAAGGCGCCACCCATCCATTGTCCCATACGATGCATTGCTGGAGAGAAATTACGTGCTTCGTAGTTATCCTGATAGAGCCATGACTCTTTAAACATAGTGCTATATGCAATAACGTCATCATGCTGACGATCTGCTTGCAGCGCTTCAAAGATAGCTTCGGCTGCGAGCATGCCTGACTTCATTGAGGTATGTGTGCCTTTGATTTTTGCAGGGTTCAAAAAGCCAGCGTCGTCGCCGACTAAGACGCCACCTGGAAAGGTGAACTTAGGCAGTGAATTAAGCCCGCCTTTCGTCAACGCACGTGCTCCGTAAGAGATACGCTTGCCGCCTTCTAGGACATCGCGAATGACTGGGTGCAGTTTTAGACGCTGCATTTCATCAAACGGTGACATGTAAGGATTTGAGTAGGATAGGTCGATGACCATACCAAAGCTGACTTGGTTGTTTTCATCAAAATATAACCACCAGCCACCAGAAGAACCCGTATCAGTCAGTGGCCAACCTGAGCCATGCATGACCACGCCTTCTTCATGCTTGGCTGGATCAACTTCCCATAGCTCTTTTAGGCCAATGCCATAATGCTGTGGATCACTGTCTTTATCGAGATTGAAACGGCTGATTAAGCGCTTACCGAGATGACCACGGCAGCCTTCAGCAAAGACGGTGTACTTTGCCAGTAATTCATAACCTGGCTCAAAACTAGGTTTGGCCTCGCCATCCGCAGCAACGCCCATATCACCCGTTAAGATACCTTTCACTGAACCGTCATCGTTATAGAGGATGTCAGAAGCAGGGAAGCCTGGGAACATCATGACCTCTAGCTCTTCGGCTTGCTCAGCGAGCCAACGTACGACATTTCCAAGTGAGACGATATAGTTGCCTTTATTATGCATACTGGCTGGAACGATGGAGTCGGGGAGCTTGGTCGACTTGGTCGCAGAGCCAAGCATATAGACACGGTCCTCAGTCGCTGGCACATTGAGAGGTGCGCCTTTGGCTTTCCAGTCTGGTATCAGCTCATCTAACGCACGTGGCTCGATGACAGCGCCAGAAAGCGTGTGTGCACCAAATTCAGAGCCTTTTTCGACCACACAGACCATAAACTCATCGTTGCCAGCTTCAATAGCTAACTGACGTAAACGGATAGCAGTAGATAGCCCCGCAGGTCCACCACCGACGATGATGACGTCAAACTCCATCGACTCACGCTCGATTTCAGGCTCTACTGGAGCAGGCTCAGGTGCTTGCTCAACAGCGACTTCCTCAACAGGCGCTTCTTCGATGGCAACCTCTTGCGTCGGCTCTGGCTTAGATGTATCTACAGCTACTGGTGCATCAGTGTTGACGCTATCAGCATCAACAACTGGCGTTTGCTTATCTTGCTCTTGCATACCTACTCCTGAACTTTAGTGGCTTATCTATGGGTGCAGTACAGCTCGCAATTAAATAATCAAGCTTGCGACACTAAAGCACCTCAGACATATATGGCTGCCCGATAAAAACTGTCTTTGCGGCATCAATTGACAACATTATCATTGAGATCACATCAATGACTCACATCAAAAGAACAATATAAATGACGGTTATAAAGTCATTCTAATAAAAAATCGTTACTCATTATAAAAGAAAAGCCCTACAAACACGATACGCATTTCTAGATATCAGTGTTAAGGTAAGGGTAATATGATGAGTATGCAAAGTCTATATTGCTTTATCATACCCGAAACTTAAATTAATAGTAATGCTGTCATCACCAAACTTTGAATAATATTAGGAAATAAGGTAATGAAAAACAGTACTAATAATGATGTAACGATATCAATGACGCTCGTAAGAGCAATGAGCAAGCATCAGAAGATAGCGCTAAGGCCATGCCAGACTTGAGTAGCCTAGATACTCTAAGCCAGTACTTAAAGCATAGTGCTAGTGAGCGTCAGGGGCGCGCTATACCGCCTTTAGATAAATGGCATCCAGAGCAAATTGATGATATGGATCTGGTCATCAAAGCAAATGGTGAATGGTGGCATGAAGGTGGACACATGACTAGGCAGTCATTGGTCAGCCTGTTTGCAACTATTTTATGGAAAGAAGAAAATGAGGGTGTGATTGAGTACTTCTTAAAAACACCTGTCCAAAAGCTCCGTATCCAAGTTGAAGACGTGCCGTTGCTCATTAATGATGTCGGTATCGTCACTGAGGATAGAGTAAGCTGGCTAGAATTTACAACAACAACGGGTGATGTCGTACGCTTAGACGAGCTGCATCCGATTGAGCTGCGTCCTTATCAGACTAATGACTCTACTCAAGTCGGAGAAGATAATATACAAATCCGTCCCTATATGTTGGTGCGTAATGATTTAGAAGCGCTTCTTGGGCGCAATACCTTTTATCATTTGACTGAAATTGGTGAATTAACAGAGCAAAACGGTAATACTGTCTTAACGCTGCAGAGTGGTGGACGGTCTTATCAGCTTTCTATGCCTAAATAAGCATGAATAACGAGATTTAATTAATCAGACTTAAGCAGTCAGCGTCGCTCGAATTAAAAAGCCTGATTTCAGACAAAACACTTACCAATGTTAATATTGGCATAGTCAATTAAAAATAAAACTGTTATAGATTTAGACGCGCTACTGGTATAAGTTTTACTTGCGTGCTGCGTTCCCAGAGGCTGCGCAACTGTATTTTAAAAGAAAGCATCCCAGTAGCGCTATGTCATTTTGACTATACCTTAACGAGAAGTTTTTACCTTACATCGTCTAATGAATAGCCTTTGTCAGTATCATGGTTGAATGACAAAACAGGCCACTATATGATATTGATATAAATTCATTGATGCTATTTTTTGTTTCTCCCTTAATTTTACTTCTTAACGGGCACGGCAATATATTGTGAATATAAATAACCAATACCTGATGCAATGTTTGGCAAATAAAACATACATTGATGGTAGTCATAGTTTATGAGCATCACTATTAAGCCAGCCACTTGCCAGTTAAGTGCTGATGATAAAATGACTGGTGCTCCGCTGAGAGTCGGTAGTAAGGATAGCCGTGCGCCGATTGGGCTGTTTGACTCTGGTGTGGGTGGGTTGTCGGTTTATATACACTTGGCAGAACAGTTGCCTGCCGAGCGTTATATTTATTATGCTGACACCTTGCATGTGCCGTATGGCAACCGTGACAGTAAAGATATTGAGGCGTTGACGCTAACAGCAGTAGAGTGGCTCTATCAGCAAGGTTGTAAGCTCATCGTTATCGCTTGTAATAGCGCCTCTGCGCACGCATTACAGACAGCGCGCCGTTGTTATCCGCAGCTGCCGATCGTCGGTTTAGTACCAGCATTGAAGCCTGCGGTACTGGCTAGTACAAGCGGGCATGTCGCTGTATTGGCAACCAAAGCTACTTTGGATGGCGCACTATTAAACCAAGTCATCAGTGAGGTGGCTGCACCTAAAGGCACAAGAGTGATTAAGTATTTTGATCCGGAGCTGGTGCCGTGGGTAGAAGCTGGCATGCCAGAGACTTCTGAAACGGCGCAGCGTTTGCGTCAGCAGCTGCAAGCGTTTGCATCCGCTGATGTGGACTACTTAATATTGGGCTGTACGCATTATCCATTTTTTAAAGGCTTTTTGTTCGATGAAATAGAGGCACAGCAGCTAGCCCTACAGGTCGTTGACTCTGGGCAAGCAATTGCGACGCGTGTAAAGTCGTTATTGGCAGAGCAACGGCTGTTAGCGACAACTGAGTCAGTCAGCCATACTGAGCATAAGGGTCATCCTTTGGTGTTCTATGCTAGTGAAAACAACGATCGATTAAAAAATGTGGTACAACGATTGGTAGGTCCGCAAACTCAAGTTAAATATATTATTTGATCAAGATACTCTAATCAACCAGCCTTAATATAGCTATTATAGAGGTTATTGTGCCAAATCATCGCTATCACATTCACGTCATATGCGTCGCTCATGATCAGCCAATGGTCTTAGATGGTTTGGCGGTTTTTTTCCAAAATATTGCTTTTTTAACTTATGATATCGCCACCAGCTCGACCCAAGCTTCTGTGTATAGCCGACAATGTATTGATGACTGTGACTGCACCATAGTCGTCATCGGAGACAGCTACGGCTCGGCGGAAAAAAACAGTGTCAGCCAACTACACTTAAGTTACTTGAGTGCTAGAACCAAAATTAAGCCTATGTTGGTATTGATTAAAAGCTTAGGAAAAAGTAAAAAGGCAAGTCGGCAATTGCGAGATTTTACGCGCTTGGTTGAGCAGCAAGTATACGATGTCTATTATTATGATGATAAAACTGATATTCCAAAGCTTCTCATTGATGTGCATACAAAGATGGTTAAAAAGCATAATTTATTCGCAAGTTGGACGCGTATGCAAAAAAGTAGCAATGCTGATAAAGCTCAGAAACTGTCAGGTTTGTCCTCTGAAAAAAACACGGCTGCCAATAATATTGATCAACCATTTAAATTATCAGAGCTTGTTGAAATAAGGTACAGTGCACAAGCTTATGAAGATGGTAACCTCAGTGATATAAAAATGACCATAAAACTGAGCTGGCAGCAAATCCTGCAAGCCATCGCATTGATTTCTGCGACTTTTTCTAGCTATAGTCTACAAGTTTGTATCAATCGTTTGATCGCCAGTCATGCTGAAAAGGATATCAAACAGCAAATGCCCAATGTCCATGCCGTTTCTCGCTACCAAGTTTTTCATAGTGACTTGAATCATCTACAACAGTTCTTGGTCACTGCGAACTGTATTCAGTTAACCGCCTCGAGTTTAAAAACATCACAAGAGCTATGGAGACTGACTTTTTATGCCAAAAAGCTGCTTGAGAGTAGTCAGATAGAGAACGTTCCCGTATTGAGTAAATAGTACAGTCTGCCCACAATAAAACCGCTACGGCGTCAACCTCGCTTAGCATACACATGTATAGCTTGTGCTTGGTTTCCTTGTATCACTATTATTGTGGATTGACTATAGTAAAGTCACTCCTAAACAAACTTGACACGTTTGTTGTCGCGTACTGCTATTATAAATTTTACTTGCTTGCTGTTACTATGCCGACAGAGGCTGCGCAAAACTAACCCCAATAGCACTACACAGTATCGTTTTAAAGTGTCTTAACCATATCTTAGGTGTGCTCTAAAAATTTAATATTCAATGCTAGAGCGGTATCAAGCATTGCGCTACGTTTTGTAATACAAAGCATACGTGTCTGTAGTTGTTAATCTGTTGTAGACTAGAGATAATTGGTATTAAGCAATATAAAGTCATACAGATAAGACATACTATAAATAACTTATTTTTAAGATATGTGCTTAAAAGCAAACTATAAATTTAGACATGAAAGACTTTGCATAATTAAGGAGCGCGCAATGACTACCCCTAATAAGTTTGACGAATTAAATAAAGAGATTGATACTTTGACAGAACAGATGCGTGAGGCTGATCAATTTCATACGCTAGAAGAGCAAATAGCAGATATGAAGCGCCGTGGTATCGACCCTAGTAAGGCCTATCAAGATTGGGACAAAAGAGAAGAAGAGGAAGATTGGGGCGATGAAACATGGAAAAAACATGGTAAGTGGGAACCAAAAACGCCAGAAGATCTCGACGACAAAGCCCGTGAAAACTGGGATGGTGACAGTGGCAAACCCAAACCACCACCTATCGTTTAATTCCTATAGTCTAACTAATACCAAACCCAAAATATATAGTATCATCCACTTATGACTATACCAATACATAACCTAGAAGACCATGACTTTGGCAAACACTCAAAGACTGAGAGTAACCCCAGAGCCCGCCTACGCCTGCTCATCTTATACCAATATAGTATAGGCAAAGCCACCAACGATATTGCCAAAGACCTCTGCATACATCCTGAAACTGCCAGATGGACATTGAAGCGATATTATGAACGAGGACTTGAAAGTCTCTACGATCGTCATCGTCGAGGTCGTCGCAGCAAATTGGCAGAAGCAGACACAGCCGCTTTTAAAGCCATGATAGTCTCTGAACAAGAAAAGCGCGCTGGCGGTCGTCTAACCGGCAAAGACATTCAGCAATTGGCTAAAGAACACTACAACGCTCACTACACCGTTAACGGTATCTACGAGCTACTCAAGCGTATTGATATGAGTTGGATAAGTGCTCGTAGTCAGCATCCAAAAGCCGACCCACAAGCTCAAGACGCTTTTAAAAAAACTTTATAGCACAGGTTAAGGCGTCACTGCCTACTGATGTGAGCCTAGATCAAGTGGACATCTGGTTTCAAGATGAAACTCGAATAGGACAACAAGGCTCATTGACCAGAGTTTGGCATTACCGCGGTGGGCGACCTCGACTGATCAAGCAGCAACAGTTTCATTCCGCTTATCTGTTTGGTGCCTTTTGTCCAGCGACAAAGAAGGCTGTCGGCTTAGTACTGCCTTTCGTTAATAAACACACCATGTTATTGCATATGCAAGAGATTAGTAAAGCCGTTCCAAAAGGACGTCATGCGGTGGTGGTGATGGACGGCGCATTATGGCATCAACCAAGCTTGAATCAGGCTAATGTCACTATGCTTAAACTACCGCCTTATTCACCTGAGCTTAATCCCTCTGAGAGGGTATGGCAGTACCTTAAGCAAAATGAGCTATCTAATCGTTGTTATGACAGTTATGAGGCTATTGTCGATGCCGCATGCTTGGCTTGGAATAATTTGCTTAAACAGCCACAAAGAATTCGGTCGTTAACTGCTCGTGCTTGGGCGCAACTTTAATTGTTGGGTTTGGTATAATGTATTTTTTGGGTGAAATCTCACTCACTCTGTTATCAAAATAAAAAGCCACACTCATATGAGCGTGGCTTTTTCGATTTATCATTACTTGGACTATCTGATCAATTCAAGCAACGTCATGTTATGAACCATCATCAACTCGTACGAGACGAGTGACCCCGTCATTACCCACGACACGGCGATAGCGAACATTGCCTGACTGCGGCGCGGAGGTTGGCGCTGAGTAAGTGGGAGTGCTAGGCGTTGTTGATTGTTGTTGAATCAGCTGTCCCATGCTATCCCCAGATGCGGGCATTAATGGTTGACGGTTTATTGGTTGGCCATATTGGCCGCTATTGGGAGCAGTAGTACCAATAATGGCACGGTAAAAATTCTGTCCTGCACGGCCATCAGCTGGGAAGATGCCGCGGCTAGTCTGATATTGCTGAATAGCGGTACGGGTATTGTCACCAATGATGCCATCGACACCGCCAATATCATAACCCGCGTCTAATAGCGCTTGCTGAATATCTTTGGCTTGTTGGCGGCTGATACCTGGATCGCTGGTTGGCCATGCGGTAACAAAGTCCGTTTTGCTGCTGTCCTCGCGTGTGATTAAGTCTGATAGGTGAGCGATGGCCAATGCGTAGTTTTCTGAAGCATTGTAAGAATAGAAGGTATCGAAGTTTTTACCGACTAAAAATGCAGGACCGTCAATACCTGCAGGTAATAGCAATCCTGCGCTACCAAGGTCATAAGGTAACGAGCTGCCATTGGCCAGCGTTAACCCTTGATTACGCCAGTGGCTCATCGACTTTTTGTTTTTGCGGCTAGAGGCTGCCCAATAGCCGTCAGGAAGCTTGACTTCATAACCCCACGGCTCACCTGAGCGATAGCCGCGCTTGGCTAAGAAGTTGGCGGTAGATGCCAGCGCATCTGGCACACTATTGACCAAGTCGCGACGACCATCACCATCGAAGTCTACTGCTAGCTCTAAAAAGGTGCTCGGCATAAACTGTGTCTGGCCAAACGCCCCTGCCCAAGAGCCAGTCATGTCACTTGGTGCAATATCACCACGTTGGACGATTTTGAGCGCATTGGCAAACTCACCTTGGAAGTAGCTTTGGCGACGATCGAAACATGATAATGTCGCTAAGGATTCAAACAATGGCTTTTTGCCCAATGTCTGACCAAAGTTTGACTCTACGCCCCACACGCCGAGTACATGCTCAGGCTTCACACCATAGCGAGATTCGATTTGGCGTAATGTGTCACCCCATTGACGCTTGGCACGGATTCCGTCTTCGACGCGTTCTTTATCTACCAGTACCGATAAATAATCCCAGACGTCTTTTTGAAACTCAGGCTGATAGTTTAACGACTGAATGACGCTAGGGTCAGGCTGGGCTGGACGATGGTTGTTAAAGGTGAAACTATCTACACCGCGAAACTTGCTAGAGTTTTTTAGTCTATCAAGACATTGCTGAAACTCAGCATTGGATAAGTTTGGCGCAGGTGGACGAGCAGCTTGCGCCGTGCTGGCAAGACTAAAGCCGATAGCAGCTGTAAGTAAAGAGAGAGTGGAGAGCTGAGTCAAACGCATGAAAATATCCTATAAACGTCAAAATGGCCATTAATAAAGTGGAGCAAAGCGTATACCAATGATAATGGCTAAGAGTAACCAATCTACATAGTAAAGAAAAGGTATCGAAGTACGCTGTTACTATAAATTGACGGTGGCGTGAGGTTAGGAGAGGGTTTGGGTGAAAAGGAAAGCGTCATTTACTGTCGTTTGATCGGTTAATAAAGTCGCATTATTTGGCAAGGCATTGCTATACTGTTCAAATTCTAACGATTCTATAATTCAATAATATTGTCCTTCAACGAACATTGTAGCCATGACTATGAGTAATCCGATACATCCTACCAGCCAGACCCCGCAACAAATGACCCTTGCCAAGCTCAAGCAGTTAATGCCAGAGGCGTTCAGTGAGGATCAGCTCGATATCCATAAACTCACCGCGCTGCTGTCCGAGCAAGATATTGCACCCGCGCAAGAGGCGTATGGGCTAAGCTGGGCGGGCAAGCATCAGGTCTATCGGGAGCTAAAAACGCCAACCAGTCAGACGCTAGTGCCCGCACCTGATGAGTCGGTCGATTTTGATACGTCGCAAAATTTATTTATTGAAGGCGATAATCTGGCGGTGCTGAAGATATTACAAAAGAGCTATCACAGCCGCATTAAGATGATATATATCGACCCGCCATACAATACGGGCAATGACCGCTTTGTCTATGCCGACGATTTTAGTGAGAGCATTGCGGACTATAAGGCGCGGGCAGGGCAAACCGATGCGGACGGTAATCTGACGCATTCGGATGGGATGCAATCAAATCGAAAAGAAAACGGTCAGTATCATAGCAATTGGCTGAATATGATGTATCCAAGGTTGGCGCTGGCAAAAAGCTTACTGCGTGATGATGGGGTAATATTCGTTTCAATAGATGATAATGAAGTGGCAAATTTGCGCTTGCTGATGGATGAGATATTTGGGGAAGAAAATTTTATTGCTAATTTTATTTGGGAAAAAAGAACGAATAGAGAAAATAGAAAGGTAGTTTCAAATAGGCATGATTATATACTCTGTTATAGGAGATCCGATATGATAGTGGATAAAGCTTTAAAACAGCTGCCTATGACAGAAAAAGCTTTATCAAGTTATAAGAATCCTGATAACGATCCTAGAGGATTATGGAAATCTGATCCTGCTACAGCACAAGCTGGTCATGGAACTAAAAGTCAGTTCTATGAATTAACAGCACCTAATGGGAAAGTGCACAAGCTACAGAGTGGTCGTTGTTGGTTATATACAAAGTCGGAAATGAATCTAGCGATTGATGATAATAGAATTTGGTTTGGAAAAAGTGGCGATGGTGTTCCAAGAGTAAAAACCTATTTGAATGCTAAAGAACGAGGTTTGACGCCAGAAAGCATCCTATTTGCAGAAATGAATGGAACAAATGAATCCTCCAAAAACAACTTAAAAAGTTTATTTGAAGGGGTTGCTGTTTTCGATACTCCAAAACCAGTAGAGCTTCTAAAAACTCTTATACAAATGACTGATGAAAAAGAAGGAATCTATTTAGATTTCTTTGCGGGTACTTCAGCATTAGCGCAGTCAGTGTTAGAACTAAATTCTGATGATAATTTGAATCGAAAATTTATCATGGTACAAATTCCTGAAGCCACAGAAGCAGATAGCGAGGCTTATAAAGCAGGATTCAGCAATATCGCCGAGATCTCCAAAGAGCGTATCCGCCGTGCCGCTGCTCATATTATCGCCGAACTGCCTGAATCCGTCGATAGCAAGGCGCTTGATTTTGGTTTTAAGGCGTACAAACTTGCTGACAGTAACTTTATACCGTGGCAGCAGCCTGCCAGTTACGATGCCGATAGTCTGATGGCGCAGCTTGAGAAACACCTTGACCCTATCAGCGATAATGCCACCACTGACGGTATCATCACCGAGCTGATGCTCAAAGAAGGCTATACTTTGACCGCCACTAGCATAGAAGCTGACGGCTATCATCTGGTCACCCAAAACGATGCGTTACCTTATAGTAATGATGATGCTGACAGTTCAGATAGCGCGGGCACATCAATGAGCCTAGTGATAGTTCTAAACGATATGACCACTGATAAAGCCACGCAAATTATCGCAAGCGCGCCGAATAAAACGTTGATTATGGATCGCGCCTTTAGCGACGACGCTAACAAGGCGAATATTGTGTTGCAGTTTGAGGATGCAGGGCTTGTGGTTGGGTGTGTTTAGAATAATGAGGGTATGGATATGAACTTTAATACGACAAACAGTACTTTTCGTCAGTTGTTGGGCAATGGCTTGCGCTATCGTGTGCCGCCATTTCAACGTGACTACTCATGGTCAGAGCTTGAATGGGATGAGTTGTGGCAAGATATTGAAGCGTTATTCGGTGAAGACCCAGAACCTGCGCATTATATGGGTTATTTGGTGCTACAAACTCAAGACAGTAAGCAGTTCGACATTATAGACGGGCAACAACGGCTGACGACCATTAGTATTATGATTTTATCAGGGCTGAGCGTGCTCCAAGATTTGATTGATAAAGATATGGATGCTGATCGTAACCAGCAGCGTTTGACTCAACTCAAAAGCAATTATATTGGCTATACAGATCCTGTGACTTTGATCGAAAACCCAAAATTGCAACTGAACCGCCATAATGATAAGTTTTATCGTAATCATTTAATTACCTTAGATAAACTGCCTCAGCGTGGACTTCATGCTTCTGAGCACAAAATCCGCAAAGCCTTTGACTGGTTTAAGACCAGAATTAAGGCGCGTGTCGGTATGCGTAAAGATAGTGGTGAGCAATTTGCTCAGTTTTTGGATACCCTTGTCGATAAGCTATTCTTTACCGTTATTACCGTCAGTGATGAGCTTAATGCTTTTAAGGTGTTTGAGACGCTAAACGCACGCGGCGTGCGCCTGTCTTCTACCGATCTGTTAAAAAACTATCTATTTTCGCTTGCCAGTGTCGATGATATGCACAATACGCAAGTACAGCATTTAGAGGAGCGTTGGGAGCGCATCATTAGCCTATTAGGGAGCGAGAGCTTTCCTGAGTTTTTACGGGTGTATTGGAACAGTCAGCATAAGCTGGTACGCAAGACAGAGCTATTCAAGACCATACGCAAAAACATCAAGAATAAAAGCGCTGCGTTTGAACTAGTAAAGAAAATCGAACTCTCCGCTGACGCTTATACCGCGCTAAGAGATGCTCAAGATCCGCGCTGGACACCTGAGGAATCAAGATATCTGACTCAGCTCACTATGTTCAGAGTCAAGCAACCTTTATCTATGCTGCTCGCAAGCTACGAGAGATTCTATGGTACGGATAGACAAGGGTTTTTGGCTATATTACGCGCCATTAGTGTCTTGTCATTTCGCTACAATGTTATCTGTAATAATCCGCCGAATGAGCAAGAGCGATTCTATAACGAAGTCGCTATAAAAATAGCGACATCGCAGCTCAACTCGCCTAGCGCTGTCATTCAGGCTCTAAGCGTCATCTATCCAATAGATAGCGTGTTTAAGTCAGCTTTTGCCCAAAAACAGCTAAAAACGACGGATAATCGAAATAAAAAAATAGCACGCTATATCTTATGTGAGTTAGAAAAACGTGTAAGTAGTATGGCAATCAGTGACAGTGATGAGCAGTTCAATATTGAACACATTCTACCAGAGCATCCAGAGGAGCATTGGCAACATATCGACGATCATGAGCACGAAAACACGGTGTATCGACTGGGTAATATGATGATGCTTGAGACCAGTAAAAACCGTGATGCTGGTAATCAGCCTTATGAGATCAAACAAAAGATATATCAAACCAGCAGCTTAGACATAGCCAAAAATATAGCAGATAGTTATAAAACATGGTCGCAAAGTACTATCGATAGCCGTCAACAGCAGATGGCAAAACAAGCGACAGGTATTTGGAAAATAGCGCAGTTGTCTGGTTAGAGGATGCTGGGCTGGTGGTTGGGTGTGTTTAAAATAATAAGGATATTGATATGGATGAACAACAGTCACAGTTAATTATTTATCAAACGCCAAACGGTGATACACGACTGGATGTGCGGTTTTTCGAAGAGTCAGTGTGGTTAACACAGAGACTTATGGCTGACTTATTTTCTACTACACCTGAAAACATTTTAATGCATTTAAAAAATATCTATAAAGAAGGTGAGTTAGAAGAAAGCGCAACTACTAAGGATTTCTTAGTAGTTCGAATCGAAGGCTCTCGGGAAGTAAGGAGACAACTTAAACACTACAATCTTGATGCAATTATTTCTGTGGGCTATCGAGTGCAAAGCGCTACCGCTACAAGGTTTCGACAGTGGGCAACCAAGCATTTACGAGAGTATTTAATCAAAGGGTTTGTGATGGATGATGAGCGATTGAAAAATCCAGATTTACCTTTTGATTATTTTGATGAGCTATTGCGTCGTATTCAGGATATTCGAACCAGTGAGCGACGCTTCTATCAAAAAATTACTGATATATACGCCACTAGCGTCGATTATGACCCCAATTCAGAATTGAGTTTGATGTTTTTTAAAACCGTGCAAAATAAAATGCATTGGGCTATAACAGGTCATACAGCAGCAGAGCTAGTTTATAGACGTGCAGATGCATCTAAAACCAATATGGGATTAACGAATTGGAGAGGTAGGGATAAGGGAACACTGCCGAAAAAGGCTGAGGTAAGTATAGCTAAGAACTATCTAAATGAGGATGAGTTAGCCGCTCTAAATAATCTAACCGAACAGTATTTAGTTTTCGCAGAGAGTCAAGCCATGCGCCGAGTCCCTATGACTATGGAAGACTGGTTGACTAAACTTGACGGATTCTTAACGCTAAATGATAGAGACATTCTTACCAATGCTGGCTCAATGTCACATAAGATTGCCAAACAAACAGCAGAGCGACAGTATGATATCTTCAAACAAAGTGAATTAGCAAAACCTACAGAGACAGATAGAGCTTTAGAGGAAGTTGCAAAACTGATCAAAAAACTGAATAAAAAGCCTGATTAAATTTCAGCTATATAAATAGGTATATTGATTATGGATGAGTTTTGGACAAAATTGTTATACGTAGAGATTGTATTTTTCTCTTTCGTTATAGCAATACTTCCCCAAATCCTTTTAACTGATTGGCTTAGGCGTAAAGACATAAAGAAGTTAGTTGAGATGATATATTCTCGTTATGATTATGAGTTTGTTACTGTTGAACTGGTCGCTACACTCGCAAAACGTAACAAAGTTGAAATTAAAAATTTAAGAAGAGTGTTTGAAGAACTCGTAAATGTATCATTCAAAGAATTGAGAAAGGTGAGTAACAATGAAACGGATAAAAGTTTGCCAACTAATAAAAATTTAGTAATAAATGAGAGTAAGACTGAAATAGTAGCATTAAGCTGTCATGACTATAAATTTAAGAAGTTCAATTATTTCACAGATTTATTGAAAACTTTTGATTTTGAAGAAGTGTTTATGAACTTATCACCTGATGCGAATAGAGAACTCTATCAAATTAAGAAGAATTTATCGCCTGAAAATGCAAATACTTTATATAGATTAGCTGAAAGAATTAAAGAGCTAACTGGTGAAAAGAAAAAGCGAGAAAGTTTTAGTATATCCCTAGCTCTATATGGAGCAGCTTTAACTACGTTAGGAGCATTAGTAGCTTATGTTCCAAGTTTCAGAAATCTACTCAATTTTTTTAACTAAGTGCCAAAACCATCATGATAACCCTTACCTTTGAACCCAACCTTGAACACCAAAGCCACGCTATCAATGCCGTGGTCGATATCTTTCGTGGGCAGCTGTCACAGCTGGATGTTAGCTCGTTTATTGAAAGTTTTGAATTAAAGCCACCTTTCAATGTCGCTAATAGTGCCTCAGTGATTAGCCAGCAAATCAGCAGTCAGGCCATCGCCAATCAGCGCATTATTAGCGATGAGCAAGTGCTGGATAATATCCAAGCCGTGCAGCGTGAGCATAATATCGAGCCGTCAACCACGCTCTACGACGACGACAAAAACCTTGCTAGATATGGGCTCAATGCCTCAATTGAGATGGAGACGGGCACCGGCAAGACTTACGTCTATCTGCGCAGCATCTACGAGCTGTATCAGACTTATGGCATGCGTAAGTTTGTGATCGTCGTACCGTCAGTAGCGATTCGTGAAGGCGTAATGAAGTCTATCGAGATGACCAAAGCGCATTTTGCCGCCCTGTATGACAATACCCGCGTGGACGCGCGGATATACGATAGCAAAAATCTAAATAGTCTACGCGACTTTGCCACCAGTCAAACCGTGCAAATCCTCGTGATGAACATTGACGCTTTTGCCAAAGACGAAAACATCATCAACCAAGTCCGTGAACAAGGCGTTGCCCCGATTGAATATATCCAAGCGACCCATCCTATCGTCATCGTCGATGAACCGCAAAATATGGAGACCGCTAAGCGCTTGGACGCTATAGCTAGCCTGCAGCCGCTGATAACCTTGCGCTATTCAGCGACGCACAAGTACAGCCGTCATTTGCTTTATAGCCTAAACCCAGTCAAAGCCTATGATGCAGGTTTGGTCAAGCAAATCGAAGTCGATTCGGTGATGAGCGATGACGCCTTTAATGAGGCTTATATCGAGCTGCTAGATATCACGCCCAAAAAGACCAAAATCACTGCCAAGGTCAGCGTCTATGCCAACGTCAAGGGCGTGGTCAAAAAGAAAACCATCAGCATCAGTGACAACGATGATTTGTATAAAAAGACCGAGCGTGAAATATATGCCAATGGCTATATCGTCAACGGCATTAACGCTGTGGAGGGCTACATTGAGTTTGATAATGGTGTGGTGATTTATAAGGGTCAGCAAACTGGTGGCATGAGTGATAGCGTTATGCGTTATCAAATTGAGCGCACCATTGAAGCGCATCTGGACAAGCAACGCAAACTATTGCCGCAAGGGATTAAAGTATTGTCCTTGTTGTTTATTGACCGTGTCGATAACTATTTAGTTAACCAAACAGACGGCTATACGCGCTCAGGTAAATTTGCCCAGTGGTTTGAAGAGATATATCAGACGTTATTAGACAAGCCTAAATATCGTGATCTAAAACAACAATTAGCGGCGCACTATCAGGCTGGGGTGAGCGATATTCATAACGGTTATTTTTCTGTCGATAAAAAGGGACGCGCTAAAGACACCTCTGGTAACACTAAGGGCGATGATGATACTTATAGCCTAATCATGCGAGATAAAGAAAAGCTGCTCAATCTAAATAATCCGCTGCAGTTTATCTTTAGCCATTCGGCATTGCGTGAAGGCTGGGACAATCCCAATGTGTTCCAGATATGTACTCTTAACGAGACCAAATCTACCCTAAAAAAACGCCAAGAAATCGGTCGTGGTCTGCGTCTATGTGTCGGTGCAGATGGTCATAGAGTCTATGACAAGCAAATCAATATACTGACCGTCGTCGCCAACGAAAGCTATGATGACTTTGCTAAAAGTCTGCAAAATGAGATTCAAGATGATTGCGGTGTGAGCTTCGCAGGGCGGGTAAAAAATCAAGCGCACAAGCAAGCCGTTCGTTATCGTAAAGGCTTTATGCTCGATGATAACTTCAAAGCCATTTGGGATAAGATTAAACAAAAGACTCAGTATCAAGTACGCTTTAATACTGATGAATTAATCACTGCCGTTATTGAACTGATAGCCGATATGGCAGAAATAGTCGCACCGCAAGTTCAGGCTAACAAAGTACGCCTTACGATGAGTGAACAAGGCGTGGAGAGCAGTTTGTTGGCCGTCAATAGTCAACGCCAGCATTATACAACGGATAATAGCTATGATGGTAGCGACACTGATGCTGACTCAAACGTGCCCCAACCCACGTGGCAACTGCCTGATATCTTGGCTTATCTGGCTCGTCATACCAAGCTGACTCGTGCCACCTTGATAGAGATATTGCGCCAAAGCGAGCGTATCGATGAAATGCTTATCAACCCCCAAGTTTTTCTAGAGCGCTTGGTAGCGATTATTAAACAAGCCCAGACTGACTTCATGGTAAAAGGCATTGAGTATCAAAAAAATGGTCAAATTTATGCTCAGAAATTGTTAGATAGGCTAGAGGCTCAGCCAACAGACGTCTATGTCAGCGACTATCATTTCGATGTCACCGATGCGCATAAAACAATTTTTGACAACTTGATACCGCTGGACTCAAATACTGAACATCAATTTGCTCAAGATTGCGAGAGTATGCAGAGCGTACGCTTTTATTTTAAACTGCCCAATTGGTTTAAGATTAACACGCCGCTAGGGAGCTATAATCCTGACTGGGCGGTGATCAAAGAGGACGATGAGGAAGTAAGCCAGCTGTACTTCGTTGCTGAAACTAAGAATACAGGTGGCAAAAGCGCAACAGGATACGCGGTAGATATTGCTAAACTGCCGCTACCGCAACAACAAAAGATCCGCTGCGGTAAGGCGCACTTTAAAGCATTAGATAATGATCTGAGCTTTAAGGTGGTGGAGAAGGTAGCGCAGTTGTGAGTTTTAAGTTTAACGAGCTAGCTCTATGCTGATTTAGAATTAGCTCGTTTACATAATTATTCAAACCCAACTACTTCCCCAAAACATCATCCAACTCTTTAATCAAGGCATGAATGCGCTCGGCATTTTTACCCAAGTCGCTCTTTCCAATACGTGATTTACTACGAATATCGACCAGACGTTCACTGCCATCATCATTGATACGCACTACGATATCATCTTTAAAGCCGAACCAAACGGTGGTGTCGGTCGCTTCAATAATGCCGTTATTAGCATCAATATTAACCAACTCCCAGCCTAAATTATTGACGGCTTGCTCACTAGCTTCTACCAGTTGAGACTTTGATTGCGAATAGGTCAATGTTTGCAGCTCAGGATAGGCCTCTCGCTGTTGCTCTGCGGTGTCCTCGCCAGCGTAGGTAGCAGGGTTGGGAGCATCAGCGCGTAGTGGGATAATGGCCACAAACTCAGGCGGACTTTTCAGGTCGGTTGAGATGTCGTGAATAGGCGGCACGCTTTTGGCTTTGCTCAACATGCTGAGCGGCATAATGATAGCGATAGCGGAGAACATAACGGTGATGATGGCACTGCCAAGTGTGAGCGTTTGACGTTTGAATAACGCTTGTAATAACAGCATGATCAACGCAGCACCGCCAGCCATCATTCCTAAGGTAAACCCTGCAAACGCAGTACCCAAATCTACGATGCCGTATTTGTATAATGGGCCAGGCAATATCACCAGTAAAAAGCCAATGAAGCTTACTAAGCTGATTAAAGTTTTCATGAGAGTTCACTACTATCATTAGCTGCGTTCAATAACCAAACGTGCTCCGTCACTGTTATCTCAGGTGCAGATCTTATGGTGGTGTGCTCATTTGCCAGTTCGGTGATTTGATAATAATTGCAATAATACTGCTGTATTTGATCACTATTCACTGAGAATGGCGGCCCGTCCTTCTTACTTTGGTCGTAATTGAGAGTAATGATATATTGAGGGGCATTATTGCTGAGCTGTCGCATTTGCTCGCTATATCGTAGGCGCATGTCGGTTGGCAAAGCAATCAAGGCTGCTCTATCATAAACCGCATCAACGTTACCGACATCCTCAGCTGTCAGTGCAAAAATATCAGCGACCCATAGCGTGATGGTTTGCTTTGCAAGCTGACCCTGATAATATTTAACAGCTGGATTATCCGCATGCTGATGTATAGTTGGCGAGATATTTTGCTCAGCGAAGAATGCTTGCACCGCGGATTCGACCAGCTCAATACCGACGACCTCATAACCTTGCTGAGCTAGCCACGCCATATCTATGGATTTACCACTTAAAGGTACTAATACTCGGCTACCTTTTTTTAGCTGTAAGGCTGTAAAGTATTTGAGTAACAGCGGATTGACCTCAGACTTATGAAAGCCTATGCGACCCTCACCCCAACGCGATTGCCAAAACTCTGGATTCATAAGATTGTTCCCAACTCTAAAATTTGTTATTGCTGACTATCATACCGCCAAACGCAACAAAAAAGCCAAGCGTCTTAACCCTTGGCTTTTGTAGCGTACAAGAATATCTGTAAATTTTTAGCTGACCATGTATTGACTAAATTCTTTACGCATTTTGGCAAGCTTTGGCGGTATCGCAAAGTTACAATAGGCCTGGCCTGGATTTCTGTTAAAGAAGTCTTGATGCTCATCCTCAGCAGCATAGAATTCTACAGCAGGATGGACTTCTGTGACCACATTGACGCCCATATCACGCAATTTGTTAATCGTACGATCGACGGTTGGTTTTTGATCTTCATCAGTATAGAACACCACGCTGCGGTACTGGCTACCGACGTCATTGCCTTGACGATCCATCGTGGTGGGATCATGGGTGGCAAAAAACACATCGAGTATCACTTCTAACGGTACGATAGATTCATCAAACTCAACTTTGATAACTTCAACGTGTCCGGTATCGCCACTGCAGACCGCTTCATAGTTGGCAGATACCGCATCGCCACCCATGTAGCCTGACACGACAGATTGTACGCCTTTTACGGATAAAAATACTGATTCGGTGCACCAAAAGCAGCCACCGCCTAATATAATGGTTTGCATAATTTTCCCTATTATTATATCTGTTGCTATAAAGGTGAGCTAAGGTCTTTATTTGGTTGTAATGCTTTCATTTTTCAATGACGGATTACTTTTGATAACTTATTGCTTACAATAATTTTTTAGCCTCAGCGCTTGCTAATCAGCTTAGCAGGTGAGCCAAACGCGATAAGTAACAAACAGTAATGTTATAATGGGCTTTTGCTACGTTAGTCTGCTCTGGGCTAATGGCATCAATCGAATTTTCTGAACACTTCCCAATCAAAGTTCCATTATGGAAACCAAAAATCAAAAATGAGTCGCACCATGAGCCAATCTAAGCCTGCTATCAAACACGATACTCTATTCACCACGCCACTTGATAAAGCGGCGCGCTTTTCTTTCGATGAGCAAGTGGTGGCGTGCTTCCCCGATATGATTCGCCGCAGTGTTCCTGGTTATGGTCAAGTGTTGGCGATGCTGCCTATATTTGCCCGTCGTCATTGTAAGTATCGCCAGCAGAGCGATAGTGGTCAGCGTGTCAGCCGAATTTATGATTTGGGCTGCTCACTTGGCGCAGCAAGCATGACACTGGCGGGCGAGTTTGAGCCGCAAGATTTGCAGATTAAAGCGATAGATATCTCACCGGCGATGACAACTGAAGCGAATACTTTACTTAAGGATAATTATCCTGAACATGATATTGAAGTCATCACTGCTGATATCCGCGACGTCAAGCTTGAGCCATGTGACATGGTCATCTTAAACTTAACCTTACAGTTTTTACCAGCTGCAGATAGGGTGGCGGTATTAGAAACTATCTATAACGCGCTGAGTGAGGGCGGCATACTGGTGCTGACCGAAAAGACCCATGCTTTTGATGAGCAGTACGATGCGTGGTTGGTTGAACGTTATTATGATTTTAAACGTGCCAACGGTTATACCGAGATGGAAATCAGTGGCAAACGTAATGCGCTAGAAAACGTCCTCATTACCGATACCTTAGACGAGCATCATGCGCGTCTGGCACAAGTGGGTTTTCAGCGTCATTTGACGTGGTTTCAGTTTTTAAACTTTGTGTCGATTGTGGCGTTTAAATAAAAACCATTCTTGGCAATACCGTCTTTTACAGTATCCTTTGATTAACATGGTAATCCGCTTTTATGCTTAACGACACTATTCTCCACGCCGAACGTGAACTGTATTTAACCTTGCTAGCACTGGCGCAGCAGCAGCCAAGTGCTTATGAGTGGCTCAAGCAATTACCAACGTGGCTGGGTGATATCAAAGACAAAGCCAACTATGCGCACGCGCCTGCTTACCAAGCGTCGGTGGCGCGTTTGCCAGAACTAACCGTCAATAATGTCAATCTCAACAGCGATACGTTAACGATTGAGGCAAGTCTTAATGAGTCTCAGCGCAAACAAACGACAGCACTGCTCAAGCAGCTGATGCCGTGGCGTAAAGGGCCGTTTCAAATTGGTGGTAAGATTGGCGATGATGAGTCAGGTATTAAGATCGATACCGAATGGCATAGTGATTGGAAATGGCAGCGAGTCGCACCGCATTTGGGCACATTAAAAGGTCGGCGTGTACTCGATGTGGGTGGCGGCTCTGGTTATCATGGTTGGCGTATGGCAGGGGCAGGCGCGGATACGGTGATCATCATTGATCCATCTTGCTTGTTTTACCATCAGTTTATGGCGATTCGTCATTTTGTTGGTACGGCAGACGCTCATGAGACAGGCCGCTACCGTACCCATTATATTCCCGTACCGCTTGAAGCCTTGCCTGAGCACAGTCAGCTATTTGATACGGTATTTAGCATGGGTGTGCTGTATCACCGTCAGTCACCGTTTGAGCATTTGCAACAGCTCAAAGGGCAACTGGTAAAAGGCGGAGAGCTAGTACTTGAGACCTTAGTCATTGAAGGCGATGCCAATACCGTACTGGTGCCGCATGACCGCTATGCGCAGATGAATAACGTATATTTCTTACCATCGGTGGCGGCATTAATCGGTTGGTTAGAAAAAGCAGGGTTCACTGACGTGCGTTGCGTGGATGTGGCAGTGACTTCGACTGAGGAGCAGCGCAAAACCGAATGGATGACTTATCATTCGTTAGCAGATTTCTTAGATCCCAATGACTCTACAAAGACCGTGGAAGGCTATCCTGCACCGATGCGTGCGACCATCATTGCCAAGAAATAACATTGATTTTGAAGCCTAGTGCGCTAAAAAGACTGATCAAATCAGCCACTTTTTAAAGGCGACTTCTAGTAAAAGCTTGAGTAAGAAACCCACAAAGCCTGCACCCAAGGCTAAAAATATCCAAAAAGTTCCAGCGCGCCCAGCGTCAGATTGTTTGGAGATATCCCACATAATAAAAAACAAGAATGCAATGAATATCGGTAGTAATACGTACAGTCCCCAACTGGTGACGGTACTGGCAGCAATAGCAAACATGGCATTGTCCTATAAAGTATAGTCGGAGCACTTTTAAACCGCTACGGTGTTACCCGCCCTAGATGTACTTAGTGTACTATCTGCGGTCGGTCGCCTTGTAGCGATTTAAAATTCCTTGACTATAGTAACGCGGCATCTATTGGTTTTGGTTCGATTGTTTTATGGGTTTTCTAATAACGATGACTCAAAAAATTACCACTACTCACAAAATAAGTGGCAATCAAGCAAACGAATGTAAAATAAATAGAAAGGCAGCAATACAAACCGTCATTATAACGTGGAATGCGTTGGGTATAAACTACTGCTAAGTTCTAGACAACAGTAACCCTACAATCAATCTGTCTTATAAAGGTACTCATCATTTTATAAGTGGGCAAAGTGTTGTCTTTTGGCGCTAATTTCACCGTAAATGGTGCAATACAGCGCAAACATTGTTATATTTATAGGTTGCTTATCTTTTTGTGTTAATTATTCCCCTACGAAGTCATTCGCTATTATAATAAGCAGTTATCGACTGCATACATTCACACCATTTTCACACCGTTTTTGTTATTTATTTAACTGAGTTTATAACCCTATGTCACAAGCCCAAATTGATACCTTAGCCACGCTATTTGCACAAGCTATCCAAACCTTACAAACTGAAGGTGCTCTACCTGCTGATTGGCAGAATAATAGCCAGATCACGCGCACAAAGGATGCTAGCCACGGTGATTTTGCCAGTAATATCGCTCTCACTGCTGCAAAAGCTGCTAAGACCAATCCACGTCAGCTTGCTGAAAAAATCGTCAATGCGCTGCCTGAAAATCAAGATATTCGCCAAATAGAGATTGCAGGTCCTGGCTTTATCAATGTGTTTTTAAATAGCGACGCTAAGTTTGCGGTATTAGAAGACATATTTAACTTGCAAGACCGCTTTGGTTTAAGCGATCAGTTTGATGGGCAAAAAATCCAAGTTGAGTTTGTCTCAGCCAATCCAACGTCGAGCCTGCATGTCGGTCATGGTCGCGGTGCAGCATTTGGTATGAGCTTGTCAAACTTGCTCGAGGCTGTCGGTTACGAGGTTACTCGTGAATATTACGTCAATGACGCTGGCCGGCAGATGGATATTTTGGCCACGAGCACGTATTTGCGTTACCTTGAAGTCAATGGTGAGCAGGTAACGTTCCCGTCTAATGCATATAAGGGAGACTATGTCCGTGATATTGCAGAGACGCTTAAGATGCAGCATGGCGCCAGCTATGTGCATAGCTTTGAGCAAGTCGCTAAAGGCGTGCCAGAAGATGCGCAGTTTGAGATCAAAGCTGATGGTGAAAAAGAGCTGGTATCGGGTGACAAGGAAGCACATATCGATGGGCTGATTGCCAATAGCAAATCCTTGCTGGGCAATGGCTATGAGCTGTTTTTAAATGCAGCGCTTAGCAGTATTTTGGCTGATATCAAAGACGACTTAAATGAGTTTGGTGTACGCTATGAGTGTTGGTTCAGTGAAAGATCGATTGATAATGAGATTGAGCCAGTACTGCAAATTTTAGATGAAAAAGGTTATTTGTACGAAAAAGATGGCAATATTTGGTTTAGATCGACCGATTTTGGCGATGAAAAAGACCGTGTGGTACGCCGCGCCAATGGTCAAACGACGTATTTCGCCTCTGATATTGCCTATCATAAGAATAAGTTTGATCGCGGCTTTGACAAGGTTATCAACGTCTGGGGGGCAGACCATCATGGTTACGTGCCGCGCGTCAAGGCTGCTCTATCAGCGTTAGGTATAGATGATAACCGTCTCGATGTGGTACTGGTGCAATTTGTCGCACTTTGGCGCGGGGATGAAAAAGTACCGATGTCTTCACGTTCAGGTCAGTTTGTGACCTTGCGTGATTTACGTCATGAAGTAGGTAATGATCCTGCGCGTTTTTATTATGTGGCGCGTAAGCCTGAAGTGCATGTTGACTTTGATTTAGAGCTTGCCAAATCACAAAGTAAAGACAATCAGGTCTATTACATTCAATATGCCCATGCGCGTGTCTGCCAAGTGCTAGAGAAGCTGCAAGCCAGCGGTCTGGCTGTAGACGATGCGGTAGGGGCACAGCAGCAAAACCTGCTCAGTGAACCTAATGAGGATGAGCTGATCAAATTATTGGCTGGCTATCCAGCGACGTTGCTTCGCGCAGCGACAGGTTACGAGCCGCATGTACTGACTAACTACCTAAAAGATCTGGCAGCACTGTATCACGGCTGGTATGTCACCAATCGCATCTTGCCAGTGAGCTTGACCTCAGGTGAGATACCCAGTCAGGCAGAGCTTGATATGATGCAAGCGCGCTTGCGTTTGTCAAAAGCAGTAAAGCAGGTATTGGCTAATGGGCTGAGTTTATTAGGCTTGTCGGCACCGACTAGTATGTAGTAGATTAAAAAAGTAACTGTCAATCATAGATTCAGTAGGGAGAAAGAGATCCATGTTAGCCAAAAAACCCAAAGGCGCCACTGAAAAACGTAAATCAAGTAGTGTATCAGGCTTACTGTGGATGTTTGTCGGGGCGGTTTTGACCCTGATGATAGGGGTGTTTTTGTATCTGTCACCACTCTTTGACTTCAGTCCTGCTGGTAGTGATACTGCGGCTGACGCTGATCGGCAAGTGCAACCGCGCGTTGAGACAGATACGGATAATAGCGATTATGAGTTTTATGAAATCTTGCCAAATCAAGAGATGGCCACCATTCCTGATGAAGACATCGGCGAGACGGGCAATGATCGCATAGGTGATATCAGTGCTTTTGAGCCAGACGTGGTCGTTACTCAACCTGAAGATACTTTGGGCAGTCGTAATGAAGACACGGATAACCTTGGTGTTTCTGAAAATACGACTATAGAGCCTAGCCGTGGTAATAACGCTGCTAGCGATGGCGGTGATGAAATCGTTATTGTTGAAGAAAACGCGACTTATGACGGTACGCCAACCACCAGCAATAGCAACACTGCAAATAACGCCGGTGCGGGGACTGCCAGTGTCCAGCAAGCTGCCCCTGCTACGACTTATATCTTACAGATCAATAGCTTTGGCAATGCTGATGAAGCGGATCGTCGCCGTGCGCAAGTACTGATGGCGGGCGTCGATGCCAAAGTGCTCAAAAACACCACGGCCAATGGCTTACCTATTTATCAGGTGATTTCGCGCTCTATGAGCAACCGTCAAGCGGTTACCAGTGCTCAGCAGCGTCTACAAAATAACGGCATTGATTCTATTATCGTTGAACAGCGCCGCTAGAGTGAGTTTTGATGGTTTATTAATAAAAAAAGCGTCGCCATGACGCTTTTTTTATCTCTTATTTTTAGTAATTCTATTCTGTTGGTTTCTTATATCTCATCACAAATTTTACAAAGAGTATGGCTATGACTGTATCTAACTCAGCAGCACCCCACGGCATTGTTAAAGCATTTTTTCAAAAGTACTTTATCGATGCCTTTACTGGTATGGCGTTAGGGTTGTTTGTTACTCTCATTGCAGGATTGATTATCTCGCAAATCGGGGGGTGGGTGCAGCTGCCTGCATTAATCGCGGTCGGTAAACTGGCATCGATCATGATGGGTGCAGGTATTGGCGTGGGTATCGCTTATTATCTCAAAGCGCCGACGCTGGTGATGCTCAGCTGTTTGGTGGCGGGTATGCTGGGAGCGCATTCTGAAGCGCTGATGGCAGGGACACTGTTTATCCCGCAAGAAGCTGGACCTGCAACTTTCCTTGCATTACCCGGTAATCCGATAGGCGCTTATTTGACATCAGTATTTGCTTATCGAGCAGGGACTTGGGTCGCGGGCAAGACGAAGCTTGATATCTTGCTGATTCCATTATTGGTCTGTGCGGTGGCTTTATTGGTATGTGCGCTACTTAATCCACCAGTGGTTGCTGCTGTGAATGCGATTGGGCAAGGTATTCAAGCTGCCACAGAGCTACAGCCGTTATTGATGGGTATAGTGATTGCAGTGGTGGTTGGTATCTTACTGACGCTGCCAACCTCGAGCGCCGCAATTTGTATTGCTATTGGGCTTGGCGGCTTGGCTGGCGGCGCTGCTGTCGTTGGCTGTGCAGCACATATGATTGGATTTGCGGTTGCAAGTTTCAAAGACAATGGCATGAGCGGCGTGGTCTCTCAGGGTTTGGGTACCAGTATGCTACAAATACCCAATGTGCTCAAAAAACCACTTATATTGCTGCCAGCAGTGATTGCCAGTGCCATCGTTGGCCCTATCGCGACGGTAGGGTTTGGGCTTGCTTGTACGGCGACAGGAGCGGGCATGGGAACGGCTGGATTGGTCGGTGTGTTTGGGGTGATTGAGGCGTCGCAGGGACTAATGAGTAGTACTCAGATGTGGACGGCAATCATTCTTTTGATGTTTGTCTTACCAGCGATAATCGCTTGGGGTGTTGCTTATATGATGCGGCGTATGGGCTGGCTTGTGGCTGGTGATATGAAGCTACCTTAAGCTTTGCTGTTTTTTAATGATGTTAATGATTAAAAAAGCCCAGTTCAACTTTGAACTGGGCTTTTTGTATGAAAAGTATTCGTTATTGCTGATTGGTTTTATTCTAACGACGCACGTCTACCGGTGCACCGCCTTTTGGCCAATCCTTGTCTTTATTGGCTTTGACAGGGCGTGGCAACTGAGTAAAGTAGCTTGAAACATCAATCGCTTCTTGGTCCGTTAGGGTATTACCTTGACCAAATGGCATTTTACCTTTTACAAAGGCAGCGGCTTTGTAAGTACGTGCCATACCAGCGCCATCGTTGAAAGAGTTGCTTCCTGCAATCGCTGGATATATATAAGTGCCGTCGTCATTGTATTGGCCTTCACCGTCTTCACCATGACAGGAGACACAAGTCTCGGCAAATAGCTTTTTACCATTTTCAGGATCTGGTGTTAGCGTATTGTCAATTTTTACAAAGCCGCGACCTTCTGGAGAGATACCAATCGGCATATCTTGTGACAACCACGTCATATAAGACATAAAGGCGTTCATCTCGTCTGAGTCCATATCTAATGGCGCACCATTCATTGAACGCTGAAAACACCCATTAATGCGCTCTTGCAGCGAGTTAACACGTGCATCACGTCCGCGATAGATAGGAAAGATACCTGGCAAGCCATTCCATGGTGCAGCATAAGCTTCTGAACCATTACTCAGATGACAGCTGGTACAGTTAAGTTGATTGCCAACATTGTTGGGAAGCTCGCGATAGGTATGGTTGGCAAGCTCCAACCCTCGGCGCACGGCAGCGCCATACTCGTCGTCAGGGATAGTTGACTCAGCTGGCATACTGATATTCAGCTTGGCACCTGGGTTGGCCGCCATCTCGTCTTTGATTGCTGCGGCGCGTGATTCGAGTGACTTTACTCGTGCTAAGGCCTCAGCTTCTTCGACACGGTCAACGGCTTTTGTGCCTGAATCGCTACAAGCTGTCATGCTGGTAGCACCGATAGCGAGGATAGCAGCCATAAGAAGGGAAGGAGAAGGCTTGGCCCGTAAAAGTGTTTTCATTGGAATAACCTTATTATAAAAAGTAATATGTAACTCTATAGTTTTATGATAAATTATTTGTCATAGTCACAGCTATAAACTCAGTTTTTGCGTAAAAGGTTGAATGGGTAATCAACCAGTAAGATTCAAGCGACATGATTGTATCAAATACAAATACGTATAGTGTTTTTAACTGCGAGCACGATGCGAATTAACGTTACTAAATATAAAAAATACGCCCTAATAGCTTATCTATAGTCAGAGCACTTTTAAACCGCTACGGTGTTACCCGCCCTAGATGTACTTAGTGTACTATCTGCGGTCGGTCGCCTTGTGGCGATTTTAAAATTCCTTGACTATACAAAAAAAGCGCTCAAACACGGATGGTGTTTGAGCGCTTTTTCATTGCGTAATGTTGCTAAAACAGATTATGTCGTGGCGCTGGGTTTTTTATTGCGGCGTGGTTTTAGCTTACGCGAGAGCTTATTGACGTCGTTCAGTACCTTGCTATAACGCGCTGGAAAGACACGCTGCACTGCATCGATCATCTTGGCGTCGTTGCCAATCAAACAGCGCGGCTGATTTGTCGCTGCCGCTTGCAAGATAATCCAAGCAGCCTCGTTGGCGTCGAACTTCAAAAGCTTATTAAAGCTCTTGATGGCTTTGGGGCCAGCGCGCATACCGATATCATTTATACTATTATTGCCACGGGCACTATTGGCGATATTGGTCTTGATACCCCCTGGATGGATGCAGGTCGCTGACACGCCGCAGCACTGGATATCAAGCTCTTGACGCAGGCTTTCGGTAAAGCCGCGCACGGCAAATTTGCTGGCATTATAGGCAGACTGTGAAGGCTGGGCCGTCAAGCCAAACAAACTTGAGATGTTGATGATATGACCATGCTCATTGAACTGACGTGATTTATTGTTCTGATTGCCATCGTTATCGGTTTCACTGAGTTTTACGCTGTTTTTAATCAATGGCAAGAAGGCTTTGGTACCGTAAACTACGCCCCAAAAATTGATATCCATCACCCATTCAAGCTCGCTAATGCTGCTACCTTCGACAGTAGAATATAGCGCAACTCCAGCATTGTTAAAGATAAAGTTCACTTTGCCATGCTCGCTCATCACGCTGTCCGCCCATGCTTCAACGGCTTTATTGTCCGAAACGTCGAGTACGGTAGTGGTGACCTTGATATCGTAACCGACGAGCAGATCTTGGGTTTCTGCGAGCTGTTCGGCGTTGATGTCTGATAGCGCCACGTGGCAGCCCATCTTGGCCAAATGCATAGCAAGGGCACGGCCCATCCCAGAGCCTGCACCAGTGATAGCAGCGACATGGTTGTGATAGTAGTCTTTTATATCGGTATCATTAGCAGTGGTTGGCAAAAGGTTTGCAAGCAGGGGAGTGCGCTTCTGCAATATTGCAGTAATGGTATTGGCCATGATAAACAGTCCTTTGTATCATTGATATTGATGGATTTAAAGTAAAGCTTTTAAGGTTTACCTTAGCATGATTTGTATGCAGTACTCAGAACGATTGATAAACGCACATGTCACTTTATTTAAAGGTTTTGCAAATCACAGATATAAAAACGGCGTCTTAGCAATGATGCCAGACGCCATTTTTATAGACTAGATTGGTATAAAGTCAGACTAAGAAAAAGCAGACTACGCAACTTTCGGTGTTTTGCCTTCGTTGATAACGGCTTCATCGACAGTGACCAGCTTTGCATTTTCCATCGATGGTAGCTCGTACATGGTCTCAAGCAGAGCGTTCTCTAAGATAGAGCGCAGCCCACGAGCCCCTGTTTTGCGCGCCATTGCTTTTTTGGCGATCGCGTCCAGTGCTTCTTGAGTAAAGGTGATCTCAGCGCCTTCCATATCGAACAGATATTTGTACTGCTTCACAAGCGCGTTTTTTGGTTCTGTGAGAATCTGTACCAAGGCCTCTTCATCAAGCTCTTGTAACGCAGCGAGGACTGGCAGACGACCAATCAGCTCAGGAATGAGACCAAACTTAATCAAATCCTCAGGCTCTACTTGTTGCAATAAATCTGAGCTGCGACGGCTGTCATCTTTTGAGCTAACATCGGCATTGAAGCCAATGCCTGTCTTTTCAGTACGCTGCTGAATGACTTTATCAAGACCAGCAAATGCACCACCAACGATAATAAGGATGTTGCTGGTATCAACTTGAATCAGCTCCTGCTGCGGATGCTTACGTCCACCATGAGGAGGAATAGCGGCAACCGTACCTTCGATAAGCTTTAGCAAGGCTTGCTGTACACCTTCGCCTGACACATCACGCGTGATAGACGGGTTGTCGCCTTTTTTGCTAATTTTGTCAATCTCATCGATATAAATGATGCCTTGCTCAGCTTTGCTCACATCATAGTCAGAAGCTTGCAGCAGCTTTTGTACGATATTCTCCACATCTTCACCGACATAGCCTGCTTCGGTTAAGGTCGTGGCATCCGCCATCGCAAACGGCACATCAAGCAGACGTGCTAAAGTTTGCGCCAGTAAGGTCTTACCCGAGCCCGTTGGACCGATGAGCAAGATGTTACTTTTAGCGAGCTCTACCATCGCATCATCAGCGCCAATCTTGGCTTTTTTACTGTCTTTTGCGAGTGTTTGACTGACTTTGAGGCGTTTGTAATGGTTGTAAACCGCAACAGCCAAGGCTTTTTTGGCTGCGTCCTGTCCGATGACATATTCATCAAGCTTGGCACGCAGCTCCTTGGGGGTTGGTAGCTTTTTATTGACCCAAGAAGTATCAATTTCGCTATCGTCATCACCCTCTTCGGCGCTGTCAGCGATTAAGTCAGTACATAGTTCAATACACTCATTACAGATATTGGCATCGTCAGCGGCGATCAGTTGTTTGACTTCGCTTTTGGCTTTACCGCAAAACGAGCACTGCGGATTATTATCTTCTGCCATATAAAGGCACTCCTAAAATTTAAAGCTTATACCAATCCAAAAAACGCCTTAGTCTTTAGTTTTCTGAATTGGTATTATTATTTGTCTCATATTGCTGAGCGATAGAGCGACTGTCTTTATAAAAAAGCAGGGCGGCGCTCTAGTACTTCATCAACTAAGCCGTAGTCTTTGGCAGCTTCAGCACTCATAAAATTATCGCGGTCGGTGTCTTTATCCAAGCGCTCAACAGGCTGACCAGTATGCTCTGCGAGTAGACGATTCAGCTTGGCTTTTAGCTCAATGATCTCACGGGCATGAATTTCGATGTCCGAAGCTTGACCACGGAAACCGCCCAATGGTTGGTGAATCATGACTCGTGAGTTTGCAAGGGCATAGCGTTTGCCTTTTGCACCAGCAGACAACAAGAACGACCCCATTGAGGCAGCTTGACCTAGGCAAATAGTAGACACGTCAGGCTTGATGAAGTTCATGGTGTCATAAATTGCCATACCTGCTGTCACCACACCACCTGGTGAGTTGATATACAAGTGGATGTCTTTATCAGGGTTTTCAGCTTCCAAAAATAGCAGCTGCGCCACGATTAAGTTGGCCATATTGTCTTCGACTTGACCCGTCAAAAAGATAACGCGCTCACGTAATAGACGTGAGAAGATATCAAACGAGCGCTCACCGCGTGAGGATTGTTCGACAACCATCGGTACTAAGGCGTTTTGAGCATTTTGGGCACCTTGAGCATTGTGTGCACTCATTAAAGTATCAAAGTGAGGGTTAGACGTAATGCGATCATAATCTGTCATAAAATGTCCTATAAATAAGGAAGTGTATAAAATAAAGGGCTATATAAGGTAAATACCTA
Source organism: Psychrobacter fulvigenes (assembly GCF_904846155.1). Lineage (NCBI taxonomy): Bacteria > Pseudomonadati > Pseudomonadota > Gammaproteobacteria > Moraxellales > Moraxellaceae > Psychrobacter > Psychrobacter fulvigenes. Next base: position 3,032,939 of record NZ_CAJGZP010000001.1, on the reverse strand, counting down.
GATACTAATCAATAAAAGAATCAGTCAGTATGTAGCTGATATGGTTATAGTGTGGTTATGATTATAGTAGTAAACGTGGCTATGTGAGCAATTATCCCTTATTAATAAGGGGTCTGTATACCTTTATCAAGGGGTTAGCACATAATCCACGAATAAAAATACCCTAACGAGTTGTTAGGGCATTCATCATAAATTCCAAATCAGTAGCGCGAATACGCTGGATTACATACCTTGCTGCTGCTGTTGCTGAGCAGCCAGTAGGTCTTGGTAGCTGACTTCTTTATCAGTGACGGTACCTTGATCAATCAGATAATCAACCACTTGGTCTTCTAGAACCACAGACTCAATGTTAGCACGTTGCTGCTTGTCATTGGTGTAGTACTCGATTACCTCTGCTGGATCTTCGTAGTTTTCTGCCGCTTCTTTGATAAAGGCTTCAACGCGGTCTTGATCCACTTCTAGATTTTGCGTATCGATGACACGGGCTACGATGATACCAAGACGGGCAGCACGTAATGCTTGCTCTTCAAATAGCTCATTAGGCAGCATGTCTTTATCAAAGCTGTCAGCACTGGCACCAAACTGCTGAGAGAAACGCTGCATCATCATGTTGCGTTGACGGTCGATTTCTTGCTCTAGCATAGCGTTAGGCACATCGAATTCATTCCTTTCTAATAATGCATCAAAAGTCGCTTGCTTAACTTGGCTACGCGCAGCATTTTTGATTTCGCGTTCCATGTTTTTGCGTACGTCTTCTTTAAGCTTCTCAACACCGCCTTCTTTTACGCCGAACAGCTCAAGGAACTCTTCATCGATTTCAGGCATCTTAGATCTTTCAACTAATTTTACGTTGATTTTGAACTGAGCTTCTTTACCTGCTAGGTTTTCAGCTTGGTAGTCTTCTGGGAAAGTCACGTCGATGACTTTTTCTTCGCCCGCTTTCATGCCTTTGATGCCATCTTCAAAGCCTGGAATCATCTGACCGCTACCCATGATGAGTTTGAAGTCTTCAGCTGAGCCGCCTTCGAATTTCTCACCATCGATAGAGCCTTCAAAGTCAAAAGTGACTTGGTTGTCTTTGGCCGCCATGCCCTTTTTCTCAACGAACTCAGCACGCTGCTTTTGTAGGTTTTCAATCATAGTGTCAACGTCTTCGTCTTGCACAGACGCAGTATGACGCTCAACTTCGATCTCATTGATACCTTGCACGTCGATTTCAGGGAAGATCTCAACCGTCGCTTGATAAACCAAGAAGTCATCTTCAAGTTTTACGTCGTCGATATTTGGCATGCCTACTGCACGCACGTCTTCAGCTTTGATGGCTTCAAATACGGTATCACGGATCACATCGTTGATCACTTCTTGCTGAATGCCAGCACCGTACTGAGAGCGGATATGTGACATCGGCACATTACCCTTGCGGAAACCGTCAATCTTGGCAGTTTTCGCAACTTGGCGAATGCGGCCTTCGACTTTGTTTTGAATTTTTTCAACGGGAACTTTAACAGTCAGCTGAGTTTCTTTTTCAGACAGCTTGTTGGTTGTGATCTGTAAATCTGTAGCCATGTTGATTACACCTTTAATGGTTAAAATAACAAACAATCAGTCCTCAAAGCGTGCAGGGTGGCTGATTGCCATTGGAATGAATAGGGGACATTAATAACCAGATAATGCGAATGGCACTATCTGGCATCGAATATCAATAATAAGTCGCCAGCTATTTTACCTACTGCGCTTGAATAATCACGCTCTTTCATAGGCGGTAAAGACAATTGGCTTCTTACAATAAAATTTTAAAAGTAGAACAGTATAATCTATCTGTTAATTAAAGTAAAAGTTATCTGTTTACGGTCGATTCACTTTGTAGCAGTTAAGTCGGCAAGTTTTTAATTCAGTTAGCTAAAATAGCATTAAAGGAAACCGTCCTTATAATACTGTTCATTCTATATAGGGTACATTCTATAAAGGCAACTGTGCTAAAAGTTTCTGAATAGCTTGTCCACGATGGCTGATGCTGTTCTTTTCAGCAGCGCTTAAGCTTGCAGCCGTTGCTTGCAGCTCGGGCGACCAAAACAGTGGGTCATAACCAAAGCCGCCATCGCCCTGTAACGACGCTAAAATCTCACCCTGCCATAAACCTTGCGCGATAATGGGTAGTGGATCATCAGCATGGCGTACCAGTGCCAATACACAAACGAACATCCCTTTAATAGGAGCGTCAGGTTGCTGCTCACGAATAGGCTGTAAGTCTGCGATGAGTTTGGCGTTGTTCATCGTATCATTGCCGTGTTCGCCAGCATAACGGGCAGAGTAGATGCCTGGCGCATTGCCGAGTACTGGCACGCACAGACCTGAATCATCAGCAATCGCAGGCAATCCGCTGATGCGACTGGCGTGACGCGCTTTAATAATGGCGTTTTCGACAAAGCTTAAACCATCTTCAACCGCATCTTCGATGTCCAGCTGCCCTTGAGGTACGATGCTAATACCAAGATTAGCTTCAGCGAAAAGCCTTTGTAACTCTGCAAGTTTGCCTTTGTTATTACTGGCGAGTACCCATTGGTTGTGGCTAGATGCGGATGACGATACAGCAGCGCTCATAAAATATGTCCGTAAATATAAGAATGAATGATATAGATAGCTTGATACTGTGGTTGTATTTTCACCATTATCTAGTATAGGATTGTCACAGTGAATAGTCAGCAGATGACTTGTTAGGATAGCACTTATCCTAGAGCAGCTTTTGCTTTAGGGCAGTTATTGTCAAATTTGGTCAGAAAGTACTTAATTTCTGCAAGTTTTCACTGGATTTTGACAAATTAGTACCAAGTAACCGCTGTCTATAACATTCGGTAACTGATATTGTCGGTTACTATTGCTATAATGGTTATCAAGCTACAGTGAATTATAGCTTATCGCTTGTGAATTTAAAGTTAACAATACAATAAGTACGAAGTTACTTATTGCTCTTTGTTACTTAGATTCATTTTGGTGCGCAATAGCACATCAAGCAATAATAAACATTCATTAACAATAAACTCAGCCAATTTAGCTCGATATTTTGTTGTATCTTTTTTTAAGATAGCCAAAATATGAGTGGCCAAATAAGCAAGGATAAAATAATTATGTCAAAGATTACTCTACCAGACCTACCGTATGCAAAAGACGCCCTTGAACCACATATCAGTGCCGAAACTCTAGAATACCATCATGATAAGCACCATGCAGCTTATGTAAACAAGCTAAACGAATTGCTACCTGGTTCTGGCCTAGAAGACAAAACACTGCCAGAAATCATCGAAGCAACAGCAAATGATGATAGCAAGCAAGGTATGTTTAACCAAGCAGCACAAGTATGGAACCACACGTTCTACTGGAACTGTATGACTCCAGATAATGGTGGTGGCGAGCCAACGGGCGATCTAAAAGCCAAAATCGAAGAAGATTTCGGTAGCTATGATAAGTTCCGTGAAGAGTTCAAAAACGCAGCATTGACTCAGTTTGGTTCAGGTTGGGCATGGCTAGTCGCTGACAAAGTAGGCGGCAAACTATCAATTGCTAAGACTGGTAACGCTGGTACACCACTAGCGAACGGTCAAGTAGCTGTATTGACGTGTGACGTATGGGAACATGCGTACTATGTCGATTATCGCAACCGTCGTCCTGACTATGTTGATACGTTCCTAGACAAGCTAGTGAACTGGGACTACGCAAACGCAAAATATAAAGGTCAAGATGCTGGCGTTGAAGAGTAATCTTTAACCACTAAGTATTTGATTAAAAAAAGGACGCTGAGAGGCGTTCTTTTTTTTGGTTTGAATTTCATTCTTTACCAATATTCAGCACCGTGAATTTGATTACCTTCTAATGCGTCCACTGAGTTATCAATTATCTCAACAGCATTTTCTATAATGCTTTCAATCAATTTTTGTTCTTCATAATTTAAATAATATTTCGTAATAATAGTTTCATAATTACTAGACATGGGTATAAAGGCGGAATAATGTACACATAATCTATTGTTCTTAGATGAAAGTATAAGCTCTAAGTGAGTCTCACTCTCTACTCCAGTAAGATATAAGTAGTCTCCTAGATTAAATTTTTGGAGACTCTTCGCTTCTTTCCATTGAGGTTTTGAAGAACCATCAATTTGACCAATCTCGTATAAGGAAGATACTTTAGTTTCTGACGCTTCAAAGAAAAAATCCATTAATCTTTTACGTTCTGAAATTTGAAAATCGAAAAAATATTCGCGTTTTTCATAATTTGAACTAGGGTTAGAGAGAGTACCTTCTAGAACGTAAGATTTCAAAATCTCAGAAGGGCGTTTATCCCACCATCCATTGAGTTCTGAGTGTGGCGGTAACCACAAAATGTAAGCTTTTCCTTCCTCAGCATAGTACTCGTTATCTTCAAGTTTTATAGAATGTTTTTTTCCAACTTCTGGTAGTAAATCCTCTAACTCGATAGTATATTTCCAACTTTTATCCCAACACAATTTTGACCATTGCATCGTTTGTAGAAGCTCAATACTCATTATCATCCTTTTATTTAGTTTCTTAGATCAAAAAATTAGTCGAAACTGACAAATCTATTAACCTACAACACCTCAAACCCAAAATTGCCCAACGCTTCCCTCAATATCGCAATATTATAATAAGCATGCGCCTTGACGGTATTTTGAAAGAAGATATAGAGCGTATCAAAATGCTGACGCTGATTGGCAATGGCTTGCGCCCAATCCTGCATCTCCGCCTCGCTATAGCGATAATCATGACGGTCGGCTGCGCTCATGGCATCCCACCAGTTTAGATTATTACCATGCATGCGCAGATAGCCTGTGCGCTCGGTAAATATCAGCCGTGACGGTGGTAGACCGCTGACTTTGGGGTAATCAACGCTACACCAAATCAGCCCTTGCTCGACAAAGCTATCGACCACTTGCGGGGTATGCCAGCCGTTATGACGAAACTCAACGGCTAACGGATAGTCCTTAAACCAACTGACCAGATTTGCCAGATATAGACGATGCTCACGGGTACGATCAAAGCCATGCGGGAATTGCAGCAGTAGTGGTGCTAGAGCGTTGGCTTCGATAAGTGGCGTGAGAGCATTTAGAAACGCTTGCGCATGTTCGGCAGTGCCTCTGCGTGCATGAGTAAAGTCTTGATGTAGCTTGACGGCAAACTTTAACTCACTGTCCGCCTGCACATAGGCTTTATTGACCATACCCGCAAAAGCTTTTTGTCCAATAGGTGCATAAAAGGTGCTATTAATCTCAACCGCGCCGTATTGCTTGGCGTACTCCCGTAAAAAGTCCGTCTTCTTGGTGCCAGTTGGATACAGCGTGCCGAGTAGGTCGGTGTCGCTATAACCGCCAGTGCCGAGATAAATACGGGGAAGATGGTTTGCCATTATTTATATAGCCCTTTTTTATACTTATAGCGAGCGCTTACTTTTTACGTGCCCAGAGCCATTCTATTAGAGCAATAAGCGCTTGATTATCTGCACTGTCATTAAGCTCACGGCTGCTCAACTCACGAACGATGGCTGCGCGTCCGTCATCAAACAGTGACTGCGCGTAGCTTTTGGCAGCGTCTACGCCCATCAACTTTACATAAGTGGACTTGTCTAGCTTTTCATCGCTGCCAGCAGGTTTGCCCAAATCATCGGTCGTTGTAGTGACGTCTAAGATGTCATCTTGTACTTGAAAGGCGAGACCAATATGTTGCGCGCATTCTTGTAGCGCAATACGCTGCGGCGCAGTCGCGCCAGCACAAATCCCGCCCATCAGCATCGCAGCTTCGATGAGTGCCCCTGTTTTATCACGGTGGATAGCTTCTAAATCTTCTTGTGAAATATCAGTGCTGGCCTCTGCGTTTAGATCGAGCATCTGACCTGAGACCATACGTCGCGCACGCGGTGCAAAAACCGCCAACAGCTGATTGGCTATACTGGCATCAAAAGGGGCAAAGCTTGGTAGGTCGGCAGTCAATACTTCAAAGGCTAATGTTTGCAGTACATCGCCTGCTAGCAGTGCGGTTGATTCTTCAAAGACGATATGAGCGGTCGGCTGTCCACGACGCAGGTCGTCATCGTCCATACAAGGCAAGTCATCGTGTACCAGTGAATAGGTGTGTAGTAGCTCTACTGCCAAAGCGGCACGCCGACACATGTCGTAGCGTGAGTCATCGTCCAAAAGTGTCTCTAGACTATCCGTTGTCGCTGCAAGCGTTGCATCGTCAGCTAACAGATCGGTCGGATGGACACTTGTAGCAATACTGGCAAAGCTACTCGCAACCAATAACGGACGTACGCCTTTACCTTGACCCGTCATCACATAACGGCAAGCATCAACCAACGGACTTGGCAGATTCGCGTAAGCAAACAATAAATCAATATCTTGCGCCAGTTGCGTACGCAAAGCGCTGTGAAACTGCTCAAAATTGGTGAAAGGAACAAAGCGAGGCGCAGAAGAAATAGACATAACTCAACCAACCACAAGGTGAATAAAAGTAGAAATGATGCTAGTGTAACATGATAGCTTATATGGCTTACACGCCTACTTTTATGAAGGCTTATATTAGTTACGTATTGACAGTTTCACTTGTTGGTTGCATATGTTTTGATGAGAGAGTAAGTTATTGAGCTAGCCCTAAATAATTTGTATATTTTAAGCCCTGTTTTAGACGTTGATAAAAGTATAAATAAGGCTTCTCCTAAAGTAGAGGATAGTCATGGATATACTTGGCATAGATTTAATAGTGACTTACGAGTCTGGCATTAAGCTGTGACAGTCAGGGGCATAATCCCCTACACTAATTGACGTCAAAAATGGTCTAATGCCCTATAAACATAGTGTTTAAGTCATTAGATGCAAACTTAAGTGAAAACCCTCAGGATAATAACGACGCGCCATGCAATTGAGCGCTGGATAATAAAGACATCGCCACTGCTGTGAATGGCAGTGATTTTACTCGTTTTACTAACAATAAACGGCTATTTTTTAAGTTTAAAACGTAGCTTTTATAATTTTTTAATACATAGCTTTTATTACATAGCAAGGAGTTTCAAATGGTATACCAAGGAAATCGCATCACGGTGACAATGCTAGAGGATGGCATCGCCAACATGCAGTACAACGCCGAAAATGAGAGCGTGAACAAGTTCGATGCTGAAACCAATAAGCAGTTTACTGAAGCGGTAAATGCACTTGAAAAATCTAACGATGTAAAAGGCTTGATTGTTACCTCAAGCAAAGGCGTGTTTATCGCTGGTGCTGATATCACTGAATTCGTCGGCTCGTTTAAGAAGCCAGAAAATGACATTAAAGATTGGGTTATTGGTATCAATGACACCTTTAACCGCTTTGAAGACCTGCCATTCCCAAAAGTAGCGGCAATCAATGGTGCAGCGCTTGGCGGCGGTTGTGAGATGACCTTGGTTTGTGAATATCGCGTCATGAGTGATAAGGCAATCATCGGTTTACCTGAAACTCAACTGGGTATTTTCCCAGGCTTTGGTGGTACGGTTCGTAGTACTCGCGTCATCGGTATCGATAATGCGCTTGAGCTCATCGCAACTGGTAAGCCCCAAAAAGCGTTGGATGCTTTAAAGCTAGGCTTGGTTGATGCCACCGTTGCTGCTGATGATTTGCAAGATGCGGCAGTAGATCTGGTCAAAAGATGTATCTCAGGTGAGCTTGATTGGCAAGCCAAGCGTGAAGAGAAACTAAACCCAGTTAAGCTCAATCAGCTTGAGCAAGCGATGGCATTCAATAGTGCCAAAGGCATGATCTTTGCCAAAGCCAATCCAAAGCAATATCCTGCGCCTGCGCTCGCTATTGAAGCGATTGAAAAGCATGTGAATCTGCCACGTGATAAAGCGATTGAAGTGGAAGCGACTTATTTCGCCAAAGCGGCGAAAACACCACAAGCAGAAAGCTTGGTGGGCCTGTTCTTAAACGATCAGCTGGTCAAAAAACTAGCGAAAAAACACAGCAAGCAAGCGCATGACATCAACGAAGCTGCCGTACTAGGCGCTGGTATCATGGGCGGCGGTATTGCTTATCAGGCAGCCAGTAAAGGATTGCCAATCATCATGAAAGACATCAAATCTGAGCAAGTAGATTTGGGTATGGGTGAGGCCAGCAAAATCTTGGCCAAAATGGTTGATCGCGGTAAGATGACGCCAGCCAAAATGGGTGAGACCTTAAGCCGTATTCGTCCAACGCTCAATTATGGTGACTTTGGCGATACTGACATCGTTATCGAAGCAGTCGTAGAGAATCCAAAAGTTAAGCATGCGGTACTAAAAGAAGTAGAAGGCTTAGTGAAAAAAGATGCGATTTTGGCATCTAACACTTCAACCATTTCTATCACGCATCTGGCGACGGTACTTGAGCGTCCAGAAAACTTCGTCGGCATGCACTTCTTTAACCCAGTACATCGTATGCCACTGGTAGAAGTTATCCGCGGTGAGAAGTCATCTGAAGAAGCCATTGCGACGACCGTTGCGCTGGCTTCCAAAATGGGCAAAGTACCTGTCGTCGTCAATGATTGCCCAGGTTTCTTAGTCAACCGTGTCCTGTTCCCGTACTTTGGTGCGTTTGATTTGCTCCTTAAAGAAGGCGCTGATTTCGTTCATGTCGATAAAGTCATGGAAAAATTCGGCTGGCCAATGGGCCCTGCGTATCTAATCGACGTCGTCGGTCTTGATACGGGTGTACATGGCGCAGAAGTCATGGCAGAAGGTTTCCCAGATCGCATGAAGCCTGACTATAAAGGTGCCATCAAGCATCTATACGAGAACGAGCGTTTGGGTCAGAAAAACGGCGTTGGTTTCTACAAGTATGAAACGGACAAGCGTGGTAAGCCAAAGAAAGTCGCTGATGATGCCACTTATGCCTTGCTGCAAGAAACCACTGACAGCAACAAGCAAGAGTTTGATGATCAAACCATCATCGACCGTACCATGCTGGCTTTCTGTAATGAAACCGTACGTTGCCTAGAAGACAACATCGTAGCGACACCAAGCGAAGCTGATATGGCGATGATCATGGGCGTTGGCTTCCCGCCGTTCCGTGGTGGTCCTTGCCGTTATATCGACCAGATGGGCCTAGAGAATTACTTGGCACTTTGTGAGAAGTATGCGCACCTTGGCAAAGCCTATGAAGCGCCGCAAAAGATTCGCGACATGGCAGCAGCAGGCGAGACTTTTTACCCAACCGCTTAATGAGCATACCGAAATAGGATAAGTGCCGTACGTTTGCTCTTGAGAGCGACAACTATTCAGTGATCGACATGCTTCAATGCCAGACGTACGGTTATAGTTGGTTCAGTAAGATTCTAATATCAGTAAATCAAGCCTAAAGGTACACATCGTATGTTAAGCGATAGGGATGATTTAATAGAATTAAAGTGAACTGACTACACTGACAATAAAAATTGAAAAGGAAGATAGTATGACAACTTTAAGTCCAAAAGATGTGGTCATCGTAGACGGTGTACGTTCAGCGATGGGCAAAACCAAAAACGGTATGTTCCGTCATGTACGTGCAGACAATTTATCAGCTGAGCTAGTACGTGCGTTGGTTGAGCGTAATGACTTTGATACCAATGATATCGAAGATATTATCTGGGGCTGTGTCAACCAGACACTAGAGCAAGGAATGAACATCGGCCGTAATATCGGTCTGCTGGCTGGTATTCCAAAGACAGCTGGCGGTCAAACGGTTAACCGTCTATGTGGTTCATCTATGCAAGCGCTACATACTGCCGCTGCGCAAATCATGACCAATCAAGGCGATACTTTCATCATCGGTGGTGTTGAGCATATGGGTCACGTTGGGATGATGCATGGCATCGATCTAAACCCAGCGGCTTCTAAGCACTATGCCAAAGCCTCAAACATGATGGGCTTGACGGCTGAGATGCTTGGTCGTATGAATAACATCAGCCGCGAAGAGCAAGACGCCTTTGGTCTGGAGTCGCATCGCCGCGCATGGGCTGCGACTACCGAAGGCCGTTTTGACAATGAGATCGTCGGTATCGAAGGGCATGATGAAGCTGGACGCTTGCAGTTATGTACCGTCGATGAAGTGATTCGTCCAGATGCCACCTTGGAACAAATGCAAAAGCTACGTCCAGCCTTTGATCCAAAAGGCGGTACGGTGACAGCGGCGACGTCTTCTGCACTCTCTGATGGTGCGGCGGCAATGTTGGTCATGAGCGCTCAAAAAGCCAAAGATCTAGGTCTCAAGCCACGTGCTCGTATCCGTAGCATGGCAGTCGCTGGTTGTGATGCCGCTATCATGGGTTACGGTCCTGTACCTGCCACGCAAAAAGCACTGAAACGTGCTGGCATGAGCATCGATGATATGCAGACCATCGAGCTCAACGAAGCGTTTGCAGCACAAGGCTTATCAGTATTAAAAGCGCTGAACTTGACGGATAAGCAAGACATTATCAATATCAATGGTGGCGCGATTGCTCTTGGTCATCCACTCGGCTGTTCAGGTGCGCGTATCACGGTTACTTTGCTAAACGCAATGGAGCAGATGGATACTGAAATTGGCCTTGCGACTATGTGTATTGGTCTTGGTCAAGGTATCTCTACTATCATTGAGCGTGTGTAAGCTTTTAGAGTTACAATGCAATTTGCAGTGACTTGGTAAAAGATAGATAGTTGTATTAGTAAAAGCTCTCAGTTCATTATTGGCTGGGGGCTTTTTTATTGGGCACAGAAGAGTGTGTTATTGATGACACAGTGTTCATAAGTTGTTACTGCAGAGGATGTTCATTGACGGACTGAACAAAATATGACTAAATAAGAGCGTATCCTATAACTATAAGTAAACCCGTTATTTGGTCTGCAGCCAGTTGCTGCAAGCGTACAAGGAGTGTATGTACTATGTCATCTACTATAATTACCGACCGCACCTATCGTATTGCCCGTGAAAACACGCAAGCCATGCTGATCGATGTCCAAGAGCGTTTGGCGCCACACATCTATGACAATGAAAACATTGACAAAAAGATCATTACTTTGGTTAAGGGACTGCAAGCGCTTGATATTCCAGTTATGCTCAATGAGCAATATAAAAAAGGTCTAGGCGATACTTTACCCGAGATTCTTGAAGTCTTAGAAGGTGATAATGCCAAAAGCTTTGAAAAAGTGACTTTTAGTGCCTGTGATAATGATGATTCATGGAATTATCTTGCGCAGCAAAACCGTAGTATCGTCTTATTGTTCGGAACCGAAGCTCATGTATGTGTGATGCAAACAGCGCTTGATCTACTCGATAACGGTATGCAGCCAGTCATCATTGCTGATGCGGTTGGCTCAAGGTTCCCTTATGATAAAAAGCAAGCCATTCGCCGTATCCGCCGTGCGGGCGCGGTTATAACGACGGTTGAATCAATCTTGTTTGAACTATGCCGTAGCAGTAAAGACCCTGCATTTAAGACCATTAGTAATTTGATTAAGTAGATAACTATCTAACGGTTTAAACATTTTCAATTATCAAATGGTACTTAATGATCACCTTAAGTACCATGACATGACCCAAATACCCATCAGAACAAGGCAGAGTGAATGAATAGGAACAAGCGCTACGGTTCAAAGAGTTTTCTAGCCGTTGTATTGTCAGTCATGCTCATACAACCTACCGTTGCTGCGAGTCCTATTAGTAGTGGTAACAAGCTGGCGCTGGATGCCAAAAAGCAAATCGGTGTCACTGTCAGCTACGATCCTGCGTATCGTAAGTTGGCGTTTCCTCGCGGAGATGTGCCAATAGAGACTGGCGTCTGCACTGACATGATAGTGCGTGCGTATCGCTTGCAAAACATCGATTTGCAGCAACTGGTCAATCATGATATGAAGTCGAATTGGTCAGCGTATCCGAAGCATTGGGGACTAAAATCAACCGATAAAAACATCGATCATCGCCGTGTGCCCAATCTTGAAGTCTACTTTGAGCGTCACGGCCAGTCGTTATCTATTACCGATAAAGACAGTTTTAAAGCTGGTGATATTGTAACTTGGCAGCTGCCAAATGGTAACTTACCCCATATCGGTATCGTCTCTGATAATAAGGCCGCGAATGGCACGCCGCTCATTATTCATAATATTGGCCGTGGTACGCAAGAAGAAAATATTCTGTTTGCTTATCCTATCACCAAGCATTTTCGCTATTAGTTTTCCATTTTTGCTATCAGTCTTCAAAGTCTGGTCACAAAAAGGCCAATAGTATGGCTCATACTATTGGCCTTTTTTACCGCTTAGGTTTTTATCTTTTTAAGCTTATACCAAATCCAAAAATTAGAGTAATGCGGAAAACTTGCGCAAGTACTACACTTAGTAGGCTTAGCAATTTTGACAAAGTTAATCGTATTTTTTGGATCTGGTATTACTCAGTTTCTTCGACACTGATATTGTTATTAGCTAAGCCAAGCAATTGCCCCATTTGTACAGCAGTATTAGCCATTATATTATCTTGCCAGTCAGCTTTGGCGGCTTTCGGTAATACGACAATCGCAGTTGATCCGAGGTAAAAGCGGCCAAGCTCATCGCCTTTTTTAAGCTTCATGTCGTGTTCCGCTTCTTGAATATCATCGGTGCGCGTAATTTTGCCTGTGGCTACGGTTTCGATACCGGCGACAATCATCGCTCCGACCAATACAACGGCAGCTTTGCCGTATTCGGTATCAAAAAGACAAACCAAACGCTCGTTGCGCGCAAATAAATCAGGAACATTGGCGGCAGTGGTAGTATTGACTGAAAACAGGGTGCCTGGTACATAACGGGTCTTGGTCAAAGTTCCCGCGAACGGCATGTGTACACGGTGATAGTTGCTAGGGGCGAGATAGACGGTGGCAAAGCTGCCATCAGCGAAATAGTTGCCATCTTCATTATTAGCAAGTAGCTGCCCAATGTCGTAATGTCTGCCCTTAGCTTGTAGTAGCTTGTGGTCTTGTATCTGCCCTAACTGAGAGATCAATCCATCAGCAGGGCTGACGATGCCCTGTGCGGTGGTATCGATAGCACGGGCATCGTCTTTGAGCTCACGAGTAAAAAAATCATTAAAGCTCTCATAAGCATTCAGGCTTTGACGCTCATAATCTTCTAAGCTGATATCATAGGCCTTGGCAAAGCTGCGGATAAAAGCACGCTTCACCATTGGATGACGGCTAGCGGCTAGACGTCCAGCGGCCTTACTGATTTTTTGTTGTGGCACAAACTGTTGAATGGTAGTAAATAAATTCATGATAGGTGACCAAAATAGTTATTAAAATAAGAAAGTAGCACTAGAGAATCATTAATCTTGATATTTTATCATGGTCAGCATCTGAGGGTATGACCATAATCGTTAAAGGAGGTAATCAATGAAAGCACTTATCCAGCGGGTCAATCGTGCCAGTGTCACTGTTGATGAAAGCTGTGTTGGCTCAATTGAGCAGGGTATACTGGCATATATTGGCTTGGGACATGATGATACCTTCCAAAATGCGCAGCGGATGATAGATAAAATCCTCACCTATCGTATTTTTGAGAATGAAAGCGACCCAGCTAAGTATGGCAAGCTAGATCTAAACGTGCAGCAAGTTGCTGGCGGGTTATTGTTGGTGCCGCAGTTTACCTTGATGGCAAAGACAGACAAAGGCCGTCGCCCTGACTTTGGCCCAGCAATGGCACCTGATGCTGCCCAAGCTTTGTTTGAGCAGCTGGTCGCTTATGCCAAGACCCAGTATTCAAAGATCGCAGCTGGTCAGTTCGGTGCCAATATGCAGGTAGAAAGCATCAATGATGGGCCGCTGAACTTTTTATTAGAGGTGGTGTGAATCGCTATGGTTTAAATCGCTAAAAGTGGTTTAAAACTTAATTGTCATCAAACTGTCATAATTAATGCGTTTAATAGACGCACATTGACGAGTGTCTATCGTCTTTTTTTGCACCTTAAATTCTCGCACCCTATAATCCTTACCAACGCTTTATAACAAGGTTGTCGTATGTATAATGAGCAGATTTTGATTGTCGAAGATGAGCCTGCGATTCGTGAGATGGTTGTAATGACATTAGAGATGGCGGGATTCGATAGCTTGCAGGCGGCCGATGTGTCAGAAGCGCACCAGCAAGTGGTTGATCACCGTCCTGCGCTCATCTTATTAGATTGGATGCTACCAGGAGACAAAAGCGGTATTGATTTTTGTCGAATGCTCAAAAATGATGAATTGCTCGCTGAGATACCTGTCATTATGCTGACGGCCAAAAGTGAAGAAGATAGTAAGGTTCATGGTCTTGATGCTGGTGCTGATGATTATATGACCAAGCCCTTCTCAACACGTGAGCTGATTTCGAGAATCAAGGCAGTATTGCGTCGCAGTAGTGCGCTCAGCGCTGACAAGTCCATCGAAGTAGGTAAGCTGAGCCTAGATCCCAAAAGCCAACGCGTCACCGCTGCTGGGAAAACCATTGAGATTGGCCCGACAGAGTATCGTCTATTGGCATTTTTTATGAGTCATCCAGAGCGTGCTTATACGCGAACGCAGCTACTAGATCAGGTTTGGGGCGGCAATGTCTATATCGAAGATCGAACCATTGATGTACACATCAGGCGCTTACGTAAATTATTAAAGCCCCACGACTGCGATACTTTAATCCAAACCGTCCGCGGTACGGGCTATCGCTTCTCTAGTCTGGTTGAAAACATATAGTCGGAGCACTTTTAAACCGCTACGGTGTTACCTGACCTAGATGTGCTTAGTGTACTATCTGCGGTCGGTCACCTTGTAGCGATTTTAAAACTCCTTGACTATATAAAGCAGTTTCCAAAAGTAGTAGGTCAATTGCAGTGGCTAGTAGTGAGGATGATAGATGACTATGGAAAATGAACAAAAGGTTATGCAGCAAGATCAAGTCGCTCAGCAAGACGTGATGGGTCAGCTTAAAAAGATCAGAAGTTCACTACGGGCATTGCAAGATGCGGTGATATTACTAAATGACGATGATAGTTTGGAATGGTGGAATCAGGCTGCTGAGGACTTATTGTTGTTGCAATCAAACGATAAGGGCAAGAGTATTTTTGACTTTATTACTGTTCCTGAATTTCGTCAGTACTATCAGAACATGACGACACCCAACGATGGTGTCCATATGACATCATGGCGAGATCCTAAGCGTTATCTCAAATGTGAGCTCACACCTTTTGGTGACGAAAAGCTATTGATTATCTACGATGTGACGCGCTTGCATCATTTAGAGGAAATGCGTCGTGACTTTGTGGCAAACGTCTCGCATGAACTGCGTACACCATTGACAGTGATGATGGGCTATCTTGAGAACTTCTCAGGTCAGCCAGATATGCCGCCGCACTGGCAGCGCGGTTTTGAGCTGATGACCCAGCAGACAGCGCGTATGAATAGGATTGTCAACGACTTATTGCTGCTGTCTCGAATCGAAATCGAAGAGACCCATGAGCTGCACTATATTGATATGACCAAAATGCTCACTCATATTTATGATGATGCGCAGGCTTATAATAGCGAGTATGGGCATAGTATTCACTTGCAGATAGACACTTATGATGGGTTATACGGCTCGGAGATGTACTTAAATAGCGCCTTATCCAACTTGGTCATCAATGCAATTAAATACACGCCAAAAGGTGGCAACATAACCATCAGTTGGGCAAAAACCTCAGAAGGCTGCCAGTTTGCTGTTGAAGATGATGGCATCGGTATCGAGCCGCAGCATATCGCTCGTTTGACCGAGCGCTTTTATCGTATCGATAAAGGTCGCAGTCGCGCCACGGGCGGTACAGGATTGGGACTAGCCATTGTAAAGCACGTCTTATATCAATATGATGCAAACTTGCAAATTGAGTCGACAGAAGGCAAAGGCTCGACTTTTAGTGCCGTATTTCCAGCCAGCCATGTGCGCTCCGCTCCTACGGTCTAATCCTTTTGCAAAAGCGGATACGGGTTGACGGCGCTGCCATTAATATAAATACCGTAATGCACATGTGGTGGTGTGCCTTTGGCGTTGCCACTGTCACCGACATAGCCGATGACATCGCCAGCATCCACCCAATCGTTTGGACTGATATCCGCATAATCTTCTAGATGTGCATAATAATGTCCTGCACCGCCAGGCCCAACGACCACCACCACGCGCCCACCCAAAGTATTCTCCCCAACTTTGCTGACGATGCCTTGTGTCGTTGACTGTATCAGTGTGCCTCGCGGGGCAAATATATCAATGCCTTCATGAGAGCGCCCTTGGCTACGCGCTGCGCCCCAAGTGTCAGTTAGGTGCTGTTCTGGTAGCGGGCTGGGCAGGCTGTTTTCTGTTGGTAACTCTTGTTGTAATAAACTGAGCTGTTGCCACTTAGCAACGACAAACGACTGGGTTTGCTGGCTGATGCTTGGTAGCAATTTATCGAATACAAATAGTAGCGCTAGTAACACAGCAGCCTTCATCAGCACGCTTAATACACGGCGTAAAAAATTTGGCTTTGGTTGCTGTTCTTTTTGAGTCACTGGCATCGACATCTCTTATATTTATTTTATTGTTTACACTGATATTATAGAAGTCTTGGGCGCTAGGTTTGTATAGCATTGTTATATGTGGTTGTTATATTTGGCTTTTAGCCCCATAAATGAACAGGCAGTAGAGATAACTTCATCGAATACAACACTCGTTTTAAATGGTGAAAACTGGCTGTCATTTGTATCCAACTTGCTATGGTTAACTCTATGACTGACGCTTTCAAAACTGTTAACGCTGTTGATACGGCGCTTATTATCGATACCGAAACCGATCAAGGCCGCGATCCGAGACCTATCCAAGTTGCTACCATTAATGTGGCGACTGGTTATGAGTGGATGAAATACTTTAATAGTGGCCGATCTATTTCACCAGTCGTGATTAGGATTCATGGCATTACCGATGATGATGTCGCTGGACTTGAGCGCTTTGATTTGGAAGCGTTTGAATTGCCAACGTACTTGATTGGTCATAACGTCCGCTTTGACTGGCGGGTGATTGGTAGCCCGTCTGCTAAGCTGATCTGTACCGTGCGGCTGGCACGAGTGGCCTTTCCAGAATGGAGCGCCTATGGTCAGTCCAAATGTATCGAGCAGTTATTAGGTAAGGGCGAAGCAAGCAGGATGACGGTTGCGGCTCATGACGCGCTGGGCGATGCACGTATGTGCTACTTGCTCTATCAGGCTTGCTGTGAGCGCTTAGAGATTGCGCCAACAGACTTTTCTGCTGCTCATGCTATCTCTAATAAAGCCAATCCTGTGAGCAAGATGCCGTTTGGAAAGCATAAAGGCAAGCTCATTAAAGACGTGCCAATCAGCTATGTAAAATGGATGCTTGGTAACATCCATAACCTGACGCCTGCATTACATTCTGCTTTGAACAAGCGTATCAAAGCAGAAGCAGCAGCTAGCAACGCAAAAGAATAAATACTATGTAAAGTTACTTGGCATTATATACCTGACTTTCAACTTATTATGGACTATCGTAGGCTGTGGCTTTAGCCCAGCATTTTGCTTTTGCAAAGGTTCAAGCTGGGCTAAAGCCACAGCCTACGCCAATATATTTAGTTAGTTGAGAATGGGGTATTAGATATGTTAAATGAATCAAAGATAGCCTTGAGACTATTGCTGCTTATTTAGCCAATCCACCGCCATTTGCCAAAGCTGTGGTGCTTTTGCATTGGTTCTACTACTAAAATAACGCATGTGTCCGATGCTATTCAGCCCAAAGTCTTTTGGCTCAAAAAAGCGTTTTTCGACAGGCATTTTGGTAAACACGCGAATCATGTCATCCATATTTTTACTATTGGCGATATCATCATCGCTAAAGCCGAGCCATAAAGCGGGCATGCTAGTCTCATCGTAGAAATGCGTGTGTACGCTTTTGCCAAAGGCAGTCTTGATATAGCCTGCGCCATTGCACCACTCTCGCCACTGCCTAGCCACGCCGCGCGGTAAAGGCTCTCCCATGCCGATTTTATCTGAAGCGGTATATCCGAGAGTTAGGTTGCTCATGGGGATAAAGACATCCATAAAGCCCATTGCTTTTGCTTTATATGGCATGTTCATGTTTTTGATACGGCCTGATGAGCAGGCAACGTTGAATACAGAAGCGATCGCATCGTAATTTGGCATGAGACCAATCAGCTGACCGCCAGCGCTGTGACCAATTAAGTGATAACTGGCGTCAGCAAACTCATCTTGTAAGGCATCAACGACGGCTGGCATATCATGACGTCCCCAACTTATCAGGGTAGCGTCACATTTAGCCAAATCAGTGCTGAGTGATTCAGCGATACCTTCATTATCAAAGGTAATGACCCCAAAGCCTTGCTGGGCTAAAAAGTTAGCAAAATTGTGATAAAACTGACGTTTGATACCGGTGGCTGGAGCGATCATGACTGCTGTTTTTACCTCCTCTTTAGGGCGATAAACAGTCGCCGCTAGCGGATGGTTTCTATCGGTCATGATGGTCAAAGAATAACGCTCAATTGAAGGGGTTTCTGTTGAATGACTCTCGATATCGGTGTTGAGAGTGGCCGCAACTGTATTACTCACGGCATTGTCTTTTTGGTTTGAAGAGGACGGTATTTGATGGTTGTGCATTGTTATATCCTAACAGTCTTGGTGGTTTGTTCACTTTTAATAGGATTGATGAGCAGCCGTTTATGGGCGTTAATTTACTTTCGGGAGTTTACAAAAAACGTATTAAATGCGTAGTGATAAACCGTTGTTAGCGTGTGATAGCATGGCTTATGTTAGTATAGGTGCTGGCAAGAAAAGTATTTTATTTATGAGTGACTTTCAGACTCTTCACGGTATATTTTGATTCAGCTTGTCTCGTTAATCTGGTGCGTCATTAGTATAACGTTGATAACGTCGTTAAAAAACGGATAAAAAGATATGACGAGTATAAAAACAGTTGGTTAAAACACTATAGATGTTTATTAAAATAAATAACGAATAACAATCTCGCAAAAATGACACTTTACAAAATTTAAGGAAACCATATGCAAATGAATATTAACAATACAAATTATGAAGTATTAACCAGTCAGGATATTACGCATATTGAAAGAGCAGTGGATAAGGCAACCCTCACTATGCCACTGGTCGCTGTTTATTGTGGCTCACGTTCAGGCAATGATGAAGTATATGAAAAAGCCGCCCGTGACTTGGGTCAAGCATTGGCTGAAAACGGCTTGGGCTTAGTATATGGTGGCGCAAGTATCGGCCTTATGGGGGCAGTGGCAGATGAAGTAGTCAATGCTGGCGCCGAAGCAGTGGGCGTGATTCCAACCTTTATGCTCAAGCACGAAATCGCTCACGAAAAGCTGACACGTTTGCATTTGACTGACACCATGCATACGCGCAAGACGGTAATGGCAGAATATGCTGACGCTTTTGTCACCTTACCGGGTGGCCTTGGCACGCTAGAAGAGATTATGGAAATCGCCACTTGGCGTCAGCTGTATCAACACGAAAAACCCATGATTATTCTAAATATTAACGGCTTTTACGATAAGCTGATTGAGCATTTAGAGTATACGACTGAGCAAGGCTTTATGAAGCAGCAGGATCTTGATCGTTTGGTGGTCTGTAACACCATCGATGAAGCCATTGATTTACTACACATGATAGTCAAGATTGATGATGAAGTAGACACAGAAAAAATGATTGGGAAGTAACAGTCGTTTATCAACGACACGTTCAAAACATTAAAAACGGGAGTAAATGACCATGATTAGATCATTGCTCCCGTTTTTTTGTGCTCATGATTTGTGTTCATTATGAAAGCTAAAGACACATGCTATAGTCGATCCACTATAAGAAATAAAGTGCTACTGGGATGAGTTTTACGAAGCCTCTGGAGTGCACAGCGCACAGCAAGCGAGTAAAAGTTATACCAGCAGCACGCTATCATAGTTGTAATTCTTACAAACGAAGATAGCGCTTAAACCGGTGCTGAGCTATTTATCGTCACTTGCTCAACGCTATTATTAACCTTGGCCATCGCAACTGGGAATCCACGTGCTGCAGCTAAGGTATGCGCCAGTTTGTCGACAGTCACGCTACTATTATGAGCAAGATACTGCCATCGATGAGAATAACGATCATGATTGGCTGGCAAGTCGTGGTCTAGTAGACCAATCTCCATGAGTTGATCGACGATTTCATCAGCCGCTATCAAGGTCGATGACGCTTTGACGTTTTCAGCGCGTGCATAGCGTATATTAGGGTATAAGCTCACATCTGCTACTCGCAGTGTATCATCCGTACCAGGAATTTGCTGACCGCCGTACAGGGCATTGCCAACGCTGCGTGCGCTATTGAAGGTCGGCACAAACTCAGCGATGTAATCAATGGATTGCTGGCTGCGAGCCTGTAACGGAGTTTTGTCCCAGCCATCTTCGATATAGCGCACGTACTGATTGGGTAGTTTGGGTTGGGCGCTGTATTTGTTAGAAGCCACCAAACCATCAGCGAACAAGGTAATGGCTTTACTCATACCATGAATCTGAAAATAACCACCTGGATAAGGGGTCAACTGTGCCATACCATTTGGCGTCCCACGTTGACCATAGACGATAATCTCAGGTATCTGTCCGCCAGCATCACCCCAATGGGTAATATAGGAAGATTTAAACTCTACCATGCGCTTGACGTCGACACCGACCATATCGTCGATCACGCCAGTACGGAAACCGCAAGCATTGATCAGATAATCAACTTCAATAGATTTAGCATCTTCTTTTGCATGGCTGTTATCACTGTTATTTAGTTGATAGTCGATACGCCATCTAGTCACATGATGGTCAGCATTTGAGCAGTTGTCACAGTCAACAGCTACCACTTGCTGCACTTGGGTATCGGTAAAGATATGTGCATTATCATATTCTTCTAGCGCCAACTGTGCGGAAGCGGCTAGGCGAAAGATGTTCCAACCATATTCTTGTACCACAATTAGTGGAAACTTCACTTTATTGAGATCCAAGTATTTGGCAACCGGTATCATCCATTCATCGACACTGCTAGGGGTAGCGACTTGCTCACGTTCAGAGAGCTCAATTAATTGTTTATGACTATAGAGCTGATAATAACTCTCAGGCTTACCCAAGACTTCATTGCTTGGATCTTTTGCGATCAATTCGCGATAGGCGTCTGTTAAGATATCAAGGCGCGGTAGCAAGTCTTCTGGCAACCCCTCATCGCGAGTCGGTACGGCAAATACAGTCGGACGTACGTCAACGGTATAGGGGTACAGACGCAATATATCGATGCATTGCTTGAGTAATGCAACGCAGTCTTCATCAGAAATCTCACGGTAAAGGTTGCCGCCCGCATGCAGATGACACATCGGAGGGCCATCAATCAGAGAGCTTTTCTTTTCGAACACGTAGGTTTCAAGACCCAGTGCTGCAAGACGAATGGCTATTGTTGCGCCTGCTGTACCACCGCCCAAAATACCAACACGTTTTGCTGATTGATTGTGCGTGTTTTGATGAGAGCTGTCGTCCTGTTGCGTAAATTGAAGCTTTCGGTCTGTCAAAGGTTGAGTCATTGTCGTTATTGTATCCTTGCCAGATTATTGTTTTCTGTCTTTGAATTGCTATATCTGTAGTCTTGATATGTGACTGATGGTACCTGAGTTCAAGAGGCGTTTTGAATGGTTGAAGTTATATTCTGGATTATGGAAGAGGGTCGCTGTTCTATTGCGCTATTTTACAAAACACTGTAAATGGCCTTATGCTAGATATGTAAATAGATATATGAGTTTTGTCGGAAGATAACAGTTAAAGGTATGAAGACTAAGTATGCGCGGGTGAGGGTAAAAGGTGATAAGAGTGGTCTACTGTGATTTAAAAAAGCTATTATCTTATGCTAAAGTAATACCAAGCCCAAAAAGTACGATTAACTTTGTCAAACTTGCTAAGTCTACTAGGAGTAGTACTTGCAAAAGTTTTCCGCTTACTCTAACTTTTGGGAATGGTATAAATAAGCCACGGCTGATATCTAAAGCAGCCATGGCTTATATTGATTATTCCGACATGTACTTTGATACATACTCAGACATCAGTTATATTTAGCTATGAAGAGCCCATCCCAGATTCTGTGTAACTGCCCTTTAGATTAAATGCTTACTAATACGGTCATCAAACATAATCATAAAGCGATTCAAAGCAGACGTCCAGTTACGGATTGGCATCGACCACTTTTTGGATGCCTGCTGAGTTGCTAAGTACACCACCTTGAATGCTGCCTGATCGGAGGGAAACACCTTACGCTTATTCATCGCTGTCCGAATTACGCTGTTTAGCGACTCTATCGCATTGGTGGTGTAAATGACTTTTCTGATGTCTTTAGGGTACTCAAAGAACACCGTTAAGCCCTCCCAGTTATTGCGCCACGACTTAACTACGTGCGGGTATTGTGTACCCCAAGTCTCATCGAACCTCTCAAGGTTAGCTTGTGCAAGCTCTATAGTATTAGCATCGTAGATGGCTTTTAAATCAGCGGCTACCGCCCTTTTATCCGTCCACGGTACGAACTTCATTGAATAGCGCACCATATGCACGATACACAGCTGAACCTTGGCTTTGGGGTAAACGGTGTTGATGGCATCAGGAAAGCCCTTTAGACCGTCAACACAAGCGATTAAGATGTCTTGTACCCCACGGTTTTGTAGCTCAGTGAGAACGCCTAGCCAGAACTTAGCGCCTTCATTCTCTGAGAGCCACATGCCAAGCAGCTCTTTTTTACCATCAAGTCCCACACCCAGCGCCAAATAGATCGCCTTGTTGATGATCTGCTTGTCTTGACGTATCTTCACAACGATGCAGTCCAAATAGACGATAGGATAAACACTACTCAGCGGCCGGTTCTGCCAAGCGGTGATGTCCTCTAATATGTTGTCCGTGACTCTTGAAACCAAGCTGCTTGAAATGTCGACATCGTAGAGCTCTTTGATACTCTCTACAATCTCGGTGGTGGTTTGACCTTTGGCGTAAAGGAATATGATTTTATCGTCGAGACCTGAGATACGGGTTTGATGCTTACGCACTAAGGCAGGTTCAAAAGCGCCATCACGGTCTCTTGGGGTGGATATCTCAAGATCGCCTGTGTCACTGCGGACGGTCTTTTTAGTGTGCCCGTTGCGCTTATTAGGTTTATCCGCCTTCTCATGTTTGGGATAGCCAAGATGGTCTTCCATCTCGGCTTCAAGAGCGGTGTCGATAAACGACTGCATGAGCTGCTTCTGAAAGTCTTTGATGTCATCGAAGCTGTTCATACTACCAGCCATTTGCTCGGCCAGTTTCTTGATATCGGATTGGTTAGTCATTGCTTATTCTCCTGTTAGGGGATTATAAGCAGTTACACACTTTTTAGGAAAGGCTCGCTATGAAACCATCTCTTAAGCATTTTCTTGAACCATTTTTTTCCTATACAATGGAAAATAATCCGAGCTTAACTCATCTTCCCCAAGCTCGATATCGGCTACTAACTCTTCGTATTTATCAGTATTAACCACCAGTCTATAGGTTTTAAAGAGTAGTTCTTGAGAGCTAAAGCCTTTTTTATACTGGTAGAGCGCGTCTAGCTTAGCGCCAACTCCACCACCTAAATGAAGTACTTTATAGTTATTTTGCCTACCCCATTCTCTAGCAATATGAGTAATCAACTTAGAGGGTTGCAAATTTCTATGGTCGTCAAGTGTACCACCTAGATGGTACTGCATAATTCCAGATTCTTCACAGGTTGTATAAAGTGAAGAAGCAATAGCAAGATCGTCTTTATAAGCAGTCACTAACAACAATCTGTCTTGAAGGCTCTTCGATAAATCATAAAAATAATCGTCGTTGAAGAAATAATATTGACCAGCGTTGACGCTTTTCATGGTTTCTTGATAAATATTTGAAAATACCATGGCACGCTCTACAGTAAACGTTTCTATTGCTGTCGTGACGCCCATCTTTAATGATTTTTTTATTCCTCTACGGTGCTGGTTTTGAGTTTCTTTCCAGTGCTCATCTTCGGATTTGGTCAAATCTGAAGCTAAGGTCAACCCATGTGTTAATGCGGTACCAACAGTGGGCAGCCAATCTTTATTAATAATGGTATGTAGTCTCATAAATAAAGAAACACAACCTTTCTGATGCAGAAAGACCCTTACATCTTCTAAGATTGTGTCTATATCGTTATTTGTTAAGGTCTTATCAAATAACGGACCACCATAGCCATAAGTAGAGGTGGCATCCCAATACTCGTTATCGATATTTCTGACTATTATTGGAAAAAGTATTTTTTTATTTTCATATTGTGCAATGATACCTTTAGGTTTTCCACCATCTATCACAGTTGCAGTATTAAGCCATGCAGATAAGTGATAGATGTCAAAGTTATAGTTTGAAACTTCTTTATCCCAGTTTTCATCTATGTCAATTAACTCGACATGTGTCTTGTTCATTCATTCAATCTCCTGTAAGGCTCTAGTAGTTGATATTTTACCTTAGAGCTTTATCTATCTAAGGTATTGATTTATAGCAACATACAGATGGTAGGTTTTATGTATTTGTTATTGCGGATATACACCATACCAACAAAAGTTAACATATTCAAGCAAATATGAATCGTGGCTGTATTTTAATTTACACTAATATTATTTTGGTAAATGAAACTCATTTTATTAAGAACAATGACTCTAATAGTGATAGGTATAAGTGCTGAGCCATATCTTTTAAAGTGGCTCACTATAGGTTTAGAGGGGATGAAAGAAAAGGGTTATTTACAGGCTCGAAAATAAAAACACGCTTTAGGTACTTCACTTCAGGTTATATTGATTTTAACGATAACTTACGCTACATTTACTTGCACCAACCGCTAAAAACCGTTAAAATCGCTCTTTAATTTTCCCGCTGGGGAAGGCTAAGCGAGCAGATGTATGGTGTTGGATGCTGGAATAAGCCAGTGATGCAATTGCCAGACTTGTAGATGTCCTTAGTGCCTCAGTTACGTATGCAGTAGTTGATCATATAGACCGTGCATACATCGGACATAGAGAGCATATTATGCGTAAAGATATTCACCCTGATTACCAAGAAGTTTTATTCCACGACACCAACGCTGACGTGTTTTTCTTAACGCGTTCAACGGCTAAGACAAAAGCAACTCGTGAGTATGAAGGTAAAGAATACCCATACTACCCACTTGATATTTCAAGTGCTTCGCATCCATTCTACACGGGCGAGCAGCGTAAAACGTCTACTGAAGGCCGTGTTGCTAGCTTTAACAAGCGCTTTGGTGCATTTGGTGGCCGTGCGAAAAAGTCTGCTGAATAATATTTACTTAACGCCCGAGCTTATTTTGCTCAAGCGTTGGTATACAAGCAGTTGCAAGACAATAAAAAAAACCGCTGATTATTCAGCGGTTTTTTTGCTTTAACTTTTAGCAGAATCTTTAGAATCTCTGTTCTCAACGTTTGGTTGGCTTACAACCATCTATGCTCAGTGAGAATTGTCTTTTTAGCATCTAGCCTTTAGTAATTGTGAAATCAGCTCTGATAATTGCTGCGCCCAAAAACGATACGTTAAGCTGCTAGGATGAAAGCCGTCGCTAGCAAACATCGCTTTCGCCTCAATCGGTACACCATTAGAGTGCTCTTGCGCCAGTCGTTCAAAATCGGCTGGCATGTAGTGTACGTCATTATGGGCCGCGCATACTTGCTGTAGTATTTGATCAAGTCTGTCTGATTTGGCACCGACAAAACCATTTAATGGTTTAGGCAAGGCTGGCATCCGCGCCATTGGCGGAAGACTAGAGAAAATCAGCTCGCGCACACCAAATTTGCGCTTGGCAATGGCAATGATCTGTTCGAGCTGCTGTTGCCATTTGCCTTCTGAAACGTTTGCTGTAGTGTCATTAGCGCCAACGCTCAGTACCATCACATCCACTGGCTGGCTAGGAGTGGGGAGGATATAAAGCCTGCGTAGGATATCAAAGCTAGTGTGTCCAGTCGTCGCCTGCAGTGTCCATATAATTTCATCAAAGTGAGCCGTGATAAAAGGCTGCTGCTGCAAAGCAGGTATCAGCCTGCCAGCCAATGCTTCTTGTTGCGTCAAAGTGCCGACGCCTGCCGCAGCAGAGTCACCAACGATCATTAGGCTGAGCGTTTGCTTTGTCGCGTCTGAATGTGCAGCGGCTGATTTTGCAGAGCTGTGACCCTCATCGAGATTAGGGGTTAGCTTAATATGCCCTGCGCGCTCGACATCTGGCTCTGGAAGGCGAACAGTATCGCGTTTCACTTTGTGACCTTGATTCAGGTAGAGTGGTGCTAGTAGCACATCCTTCGCAGCGGCTTTTATTTTGGAATTGTTTACCATCCTGTGCGCTTCCGTATAGTGGTGAGGGTGTCTTCTATCAATAGGGTGCCGTCGACATAAACGTCACGTAATAGGTTGTCTTGTTTGCTTGACAGCTCATCTTCTTTGATAGTTTGTAGCTGACCATTGCTGTCTTTAATAAGCGCCAAGCGGCCTTTTTTTGAGCGCTTCGACTGACTGGTGATGGGGTCTTTATAAATATCTTGCCAAGTGCCAGCGATACAGATAGCGCTGGCTTTCATCGCCCAGCTCATGGTATCTCGATTGACCTGTTGTAGTAGACCACCGCCCATACCAAAGGTGACGTTGTCGGCGCTAAAGCCAGCATTCATAACGGCATCGAGTATCTTACCAAGGCTTTGCGGATTGATGCCATCGCCTTGAATTAAGCGTACATAATCAGGTAATACCTTGTAGCCTTTACTATTGGTGGTTGCGCCAAACTTCACAGCGAGCCTTGTAAGTGCTTCGCATACGACCTTAGCAGGATCACCACTGTCAGGACGTATCACCAATGTACCGCCCATATTTTCGACGTTGTCTTTGAGCGTGTCGCCCCAGATATTATCAATGGCGTTCCATAAGTCATAGCTGTCCGACACCACAGCGACTAGATTGCCTTCACCGCCAAACTGCTCAAGCATGTTAGCATAAGCCTGTGTTTCGCGCTCACGGCCCCATGCGGTCATGGTGCTGTGCTCCGCTGCAGGGATAGAGAATGCTGGCATGTCTTTGTCCATGCCATACCAGCGGCTGGCAGCAACCAAAGCTGTCATGCTATCAGTGCCGGAGAAGTTGACTAAATTCGCCAAGCTGCCTAGCGCAATGGTCTCCATACTTGAGCCACCACGGGCGCCAAAATCATGGAGCTTAAATGGTAATCCATCGGTACTATCGGCAGATTTTTCTAATGCTGATTTGATCACGTTTTTGCAAAAATAAGACAAGCTTGCGACGGTAGAAGGATACCAAATAGCACGCAGGAGAGCGGTTTCGAGGTAACTCGGCAGCCAATAAAACTCAGGGTCGGTATTAACAATCTGGCAGACAACGTTGGACACTGGCACGATACTGCCCTCAGGCACGGCCTGAATACGAATCGGTAGTCGGCCGTCGTGCTTTTCGACCAAACGCTCCCAGCCGCTACGATTAAACGGCAGGCCATGGGCAGTAATGACCATTTCGGCTTCATTGATATCAGCCGTGGTAATCGGTGCTTGCAGATACTCCTTGATAAAAGCCTGCAAGCCAAAGAACACCACGTCGTGATCACCTTTACGGGCTTCGACGTAGCTAGACATATACTGGCTATCAGGTGGATATTGTAGCCAGTGTGAGGTTTTATAGCTGTCTGAATTTAAAATAAGGTTGTTAAAGTTACTGCTATACATCGCATAAACCCTCTTCTTTGAATGATAATAACCTACAACCCAACCATTTTGATAATAATCGCATAATGATCTTCAAACATCATCTTGGCGTCAAGCTCGGCCAGCGGCAACCAAAATGCCTTCAATGCATCATCACCACCATGTACCTCTGGTAAGCCTTTTGGGTCATTTTTTAAATGAAAAAAATACGTTTGGGTAATGGTACGACCACGAGCCGAGCGGTATGGATCATCAAAGGTATGTTGACTATGGCGAGAACGACGTAACGCCAATTCGGAAACTTGCAAATGAGTCTCTTCACGAAGCTCTCGAATACAGGCATCAAACAAGTTTTCTTTTTGGTCAACGAACCCACCAGGTAATGCCCAAAGCCCACGCCCTGGTAGATTACGCCGCTCTACGAGCAGTATATGTCCCGACTGTACAACCACTGCATCGGTGGTCATAAATATCGGTGGATAAGGTGCAGACTCCCACTGTTTTTTGTAGTCATGAATAAAGCATGCTTCTTCATGCAGTCGCTGATATTCAGGTGTTTTTTTGAAGTCGCTCAATACTTGATGAGTGGATTCAGGGGTATATAGCCAAGGTGACACACCCATGAGGTAGCCCTCACGAATAGGCGTTGACGATAGGTTTTTATAATTGGGTACCGACAGGGATTTCCAGTTTGGAAATAGTGACAGATAGTACGATGAGTTGTCTTTGGAGTGTCCGATTAAGCCAATATCAGCGTCTAGATCACCAGTGACTGATTTTACCCCAGCTTGGACGTATTGCAGCCAACGCGTATCGTTATATAACGCATCGTCCAGCCCGACGCAATGAATACGCGCTGCTTCATCAGCTGAAAAAGCGCCTTTGATCATTGCCGTACGTTCAGTGACCGAAAAAGGGTTGCGCAAGCTGCGTGGCAAGTTGGCCGAACCTATGAGCATAATGACTTCATCAGCACATTCTAGAGCTTGCTCAATCACGGCCTTATGCCCAAAGTGAAACGGCTGAAAACGGCCGATAAATACCAAATAACGATATTGCTTAGTACTCTGTTGGTTTTTTTTGTTTGTACTTTGTGCAGTTAACTCACTCATAAACGCAAACTCCTTGCGACATCATTACCAATTTTTTATTCTTAAAGATTCAATGATGCCAATACTGACACAGCTGTTTAGTCGCTGACAAGTCTAAATATCACTAGTGATACATAATGGTACGAATACCATGGCACTGCTGATTTTTGCATGTACTACACGCCCTGGTAAGCATCATCTATAGCTGTGCACGAACGGCAGCCACCGTTGTAGGATTGAGTATTTTTTCAAGATTTATCCAAATGGGATGATAGCCAAATCCACCAGCAGTCATTTCGCGCTTAGCCTCTTCAATCGACCAGCCATGTTCAATGATTCGATACATAGCGACGATTAGCCCCGTTCGATCAGCGCCATGATAACAATGTACCAACACCCGTTTATTCTGCGCTTGTAATGCTTTTATTTGAGTGAGTATCTGCGCCACCTCTTGTGGAGTCACGTACCATGATTTGAGAGGCTGATTGTATAAGTCTACAGATGCATGACTTACGATATCATTTAATAGCTCATCGTTATCATTTCGACCGAAAAAACGCAGATTAATAATAGCATCGATGTCATTGTCGATAAGTAATGGGATGTCAGTGGCGCTCAACTGCTCACTTCGAAATAATGAGCCATCAACCTGATATAAGTTAGAGGCGTCATCGATTAAGATTGCCCGACTGGGTAAGGGCGCACTATTGCTGTCATATGAGGTACAAGATGTCGCTTGGCAGCCTACTAGCAGACTTATCAAGCCTATAGCGAAAGCTGATCTATAGTGCGGCTGCCAATGCCGGCTAAAAAGGTTGGCAGTAAGTGATTTGCTAGGTAGCTGATCCATGGCAGACCTTAATAATTTAAAACTTACAAAATAATCTTTTTTATAAGATTGACGGTATTTGTATAATGACCGCTGCCTGACCCTCATTTTGTATGTTTTTCGATCCAAGCGGCGACGGTTGGCCAGACCTCTTTTGCAGCATTGCGGCTGATCATGATGCGGCTGTGGCTATAGTCCTCCAAATCACCGTTGCTGATTGAGTATTCACGAAACACGCTAGCAGGGTTATCAAAGTCGTCAAAAAACAGCTGACAACCAGGGGTTGGAGAGATAAGGTTATCACCTTTGGCACTGATGGCGTAGATAGGCGTGGTAATCAAGGGCATATGCTGTCGATAGTCAAAGCTTTCGTCATGATTGAACTCTTCATCAATACTAATGATGTTACTTTTGAAATTATCACTTTGTTTGATAAAACTGCTTTGAAAGTTCTTTTGTAAGTTCCAGTCATACCACTGGTTCATTGTATAGTAGTTTTCATTGACGGGGCCAAGCTTAAGCCTTTTTGCAGGGATGTACCCAAATACTCGCGTAAATACTTTGGCTGCGAGAATCTTTACGTAATTTTGGCGACTCACTACCGCGCCATAGGCTTGGCAGGCAAACATAGTGCTACTATTAACCTTATCGATATAGCGTGGGTTTTGAACTAAGAACATGGTCAAGCCAACGCCGCCACCGCTATGGGTAACACAGTGCAAGTTATCCAGTTTCAACTCATCAAATAAATAACAGAATGTGGCTGCAAAGTCATAAGTAGCGATGGTTTCGAAGTTAAACTCATTTTTTGGTAATGGGCTATGGCCATGACCACGCCACTCCATGATATAGCAGGCATGCCCAAGCTTGGCCAAATATTCTGCGATTCTAAGACAGGTCTGTTTGTCAGAAAACGTTCCATGCGTCAGTAGTATATTCTGCCCGTTAGCAGTAAGGCAGCTAGCGGTATCACGGCTATTATGATTACTAGTATCATGGTTAAAAACGCGACTATCAAAAACTTTCCAGACAGCTACTTGCTCGCCATCTTTAGTGGTTACTAGCTTTAGACTTTCTGTAATCATAAAGATGGTCTCATTCAAACTATGAGCAGCATACTGACACTGCTTCACAATGTTAGTGTTAATTGTAGAGCAAAAGTATAGACTACACTGGCGCTAAACTCACGCCATATCCAGTTGGTATAATTCACGAGTCTAGCAGTAGCTTTGAGCAAAATTACCAGCACAAAAAAACTGCCAGTAATGATGCAATCACTGGCAGTTATGTTTTCTTTTAAGTAGAGGCTTTGCTAAAACTTAACCCTCTTTACTAAACTCTTCAAATGATGCCACTGCTTCTGCTGCATACATCATTGAAGGGCCACCGCCCATCACCACACAGACACCTAAGGTCTCAGCCACTTCTTGCTCAGTAGCACCAAGTTTGACCAATGCCTTGGTATGAAAGCCGATACAAGCATCACAGCGTGCGCCAACAGCAAGTGCTAGGGCGATTAGCTCTTTGGTTTTTTCGTCCAATACACCCTCTGCCGTTCCCGCTTTACTGAGCTGTGAGAATGCTTTGGTGGTATCAGGGATATTCTTGTGCAGCTTCATCATATTGCTTGAGACGTGTTTGGTGATGTCATTAAAAGATTTACTCATAAAAAACTCCTCAGGGAAACAAAGTTAAAAGTGATTTAATAATGCAGATTATAATATATAAAAATGTATATTAATTCAAGTTAATTGAGCGAGATAGCCCCTTTGAGTGCTCAAATCTCAGTGTCATTGGGTATGTTTTTTTGCTAAGATTTATTCCTTAAGTAAATAGAAATGATAAAAATGAGTATTATAAAAGAGCAATGAAAATACAGCTATCCAGACAAGGTTAAGAAAAATAAATAACAACCATGAGTAGCAGTCACAGTTAAATCACAGTAGCGCAGTCGGAATTAACGTACAATTACGTTATAATGGGTGTCATCACTTGATAGCCAACACCATCAGACCTATATAACTATAATCTTGCATGAATGATAACTTTCATACATCTCTCATTGACGACACGGTAGCTATGCCAGACATAGTATTCAGTGTCATAACGCATAGGAAATATTATGAGTGAACTTAACCAAGCTGATACCCAATTAGATCAGTCCGCTGATTATGAATCAGCGTTAGATACTGAGCAGACTGAAGTAAAAAGTAATATTACCATTACTGAGTCAGCTCAATCTTACCTAGCCGACTTGTTGTCCAAGCAAGGCACTGATGGTATTGGTGTCCGTATTTTCGTCGAACATCCTGGTACGCCGCGTGCTGAATGCTGCATGGCGTACAATCAGCCAGGTGAAGAGGACAGTGCTGACTTAAAATTCAGCTATGATGACTTTGATGCTTTTATTGAAGCATCCTCAGTTCCTTATCTAGAAGATGCAGTCATCGACTATAATAAGGATCGTTTCGGTGGGCAGCTGACCTTTCGTGCGCCGAACTCCAAAGTACCAAAAGTAGGGGAGGACGCCAGTCTCGAAGAGCGGATCAACTACGTATTGCAGTCTGAGATTAACCCAAGCCTAGCTGCTCATGGTGGTATGGTTGATTTACTTGAGCTGATTGAAGAAGAAGGTGTGGGCATAACCGCAGTATTGAAGTTCGGTGGTGGTTGCCAAGGCTGTTCAGCAGTAGAGATGACCTTGCGTCAAGGCGTGGAAGTACAGCTTAAGCAGCAGATACCAGAGCTGACGCAAGTGATTGATGATACTGACCATACTTACGCTGAAAATGCGTATTATAAGTAAGGTTTAAATACCAACAACAGCCGCTAAAAATCTGGTTACTTTTATTGCTTATGAATAATAGTCATTAGCTGATGAAAAAATTGATGTTTTATTCATATATAAGCTGGGTTATGATTAACCCAGCTTTTTTATGGCCAATGCTTTATTGGCGAATCAACGTATCGATAATACCAAACTTATATTAAGGAGCACTTCATGAGTAATGAGCAAGCAGAGCGCACACCGCATTTAGAGACCCTAGCGATTCACGCTGGCTACACCGTAGAGCCTACTACCAAAGCTGTGGCAGTGCCTATTTACCATACCAGTTCATATGCATTTGATGATACTCAGCATGGTGCAGACTTATTTGATCTAAAAGTCGCAGGCAACATTTATACCCGTATTATGAACCCAACCAATGCGGTACTTGAAGAACGAGTAGCGGCGCTCGAAGGCGGTATCGGCGGTCTAGCAGTCGCTTCTGGTATGGCGGCCATTACTTATGCGGTGCAGACTATCTGTGAAGCAGGCGATAACATCGTGGCAGTATCGACGCTGTATGGTGGTACTTATAACTTATTTGCTCATACCTTGCCGCGTCAAGGTCTTGAAGTGCGCTTCTTCGATCATAACAACCCTGAATCTATTCGCGACTTAATCGATGATAAGACCAAAATGGTCTTTGCAGAAAGCATCGGTAACCCTCTAGGCAATATCGTTGACATCCAAGCCCTTAGTGACATCGCTCATGAGTATGGGGTACCTGTTGTCATTGATAATACAGTGGCGACGCCTGCACTTTGCCGTCCGTTCGAGTTTGGGGCAGATATCGTGGTGCACTCATTGACCAAGTACATGAGCGGTACGGGTACTTCTATCGGCGGGGCAATTATCGATAGCGGTAACTTTGCTTGGGGCGATTATCCTGAACGTTTTCCACTCTTGAATGAGCCAGATGTGAGCTATCATGGCGTAAACTTCGTCAAAGACGTCGGCGCTGCGGCCTTTATCGCCCGTGCTCGTGTTGCGCCACTACGTAATACGGGAGCTGCTTTAAGCCCGCTGAATGCATTTAGTATTCTCCAAGGAATAGAGACACTAAGCTTACGTATGGAGCGCCATGTGCAAAATGCGCAAGCGGTGGCTGAATATCTGAAGAGTCACGATAAAGTCGCTTGGATCAAGTATGCAGGCTTAGAAGATCATCCAGACCATGCGTTGGCGCAGAAATACATGAAAGGCACGCCATCTGCTATTTTGACCTTCGGTGTCAAAGGCGGCCGTGAAGCGGGTGCACGTTTCATCGATGCGCTACAGCTCATCACCCGTTTGGTCAATATTGGCGATGCAAAGTCTCTAGCCAGCCATCCTGCGACCACTACTCACCGTCAGTTAAATGAAGAAGAGCTTGCGCAAGCTGGCGTCAGTGAAGATATGGTGCGCTTGTCGATTGGTATCGAGCATATTGACGATATCAAAGCTGACTTAGAGCAGGCGTTGGCTTCAGCTTAAGCTTTAAAAGCTGTTGGTTTAACGAAGCGATTGACTTAATCATTAACAAACGAAAAGCCCATATCATTTGATATGGGCTTTTTTATGTTCAATTTAGCTGTCTAGTCCATCTTTAAAAGACATCAATCTATGGCTAGCAGGCATTCAATAGATGTCTATGCAGTTAACACGCGGCGGGCGATATCTCTGTAGTCCTTTGACGCTAGGCGTGGGCCGAACTGCTGTACCACTTGCGAAGCAATCTCACCAGCGAGGCGTCCACATTCTGGTAAAGTATATTGCTGTGATAGGGCGTACAAAAATGCGCCCGCATAGTTGTCACCAGCACCATTAGTATCAATAACATTCGCTACGGCGGGTGTTGGCACTTGGTAAATAGCAATTTCTGCAGCATCATCTGGCTTATGAGCGATAACCGTATCATTGGCACTGTCGGTAACGACCGCAATTCGGCAGTGGTCAAGCAAGGCACGAGCAGCAGCCTTAATTTGTTTTTTATCCGTAAATAGACGAGCCTCTTCGACATTACAGAATATCACTTCGACTTTATTGCCTAACATATTGAGTAAACCGTCTTTTGCAAACCTGACGACCGCTGGATCTGCAAAGCCAACCACGATTTTGGCGCCATGAATACCCGCCTGTTGTCGCAGCTGAGTCATGGCTGGTTGAATACCTTCAGACATTGCTAGGTAGCCTTCTAAGTACAGCCAGTCTGCATGCATCAGCGCGTCAAAGTCGACATTTTCAGCCGTGATGTCACTTGAGGTGCCAAGGTAGGTCTGCATAGTGCGTTCGCCATCTTCAGTCACGGCCACCACGCATGAGCCAGTCACGCCGCCTTTATGGATAGACTTCTCAGAGGTTGCAACGCCTGCTTCATTGAGATCTTTTAGATAAAAGGCTCCCTGCTGATCATCACCGACGCGGCAGGCATAAAATGGCTTACCACCTAAGCTTGCAAAGGTATACATAGTATTAGCAGCTGAGCCGCCACCCGCTTGTTTTGATGGTGGGATTTCGGCGAGTTGGAAGTACGCCAGTAGTTGTTGCTGCTCTTCAAATGCCGCTAGATTCATATTGCCTTTGGTCAGCTCGGTTTCTTCCAAGGCGGCATCGCTCAGCACATATTCGTGGTCGACCAACGCATTACCTATTGCCATCACATCGTACATAGTTTATCTCCCCAGTTTTAATTTTAAAATAAATAGCGGTCAAATTTTATATAGCCTTTAGGCTTGCAGCTCAAGTAAGCGTTGATATAACGCGTTTTTTTTCACGCCAGTAATATCCGCTGCCAAAGAGGCCGCTTTTTTGACAGACATATCTTCTAATAGGCGCTGCAATAGCTTATCGTGAAGCCTGATATCATCATCGTCTTGCGCGGCGCTCACACCTGCAACCACCACTACCATCTCACCACGCTGCTGGTTATCGTCAGCTTTGACGAATTCTATAAGCTCTCCAAGAGTCGTTTTGTGTACCGTTTCAAAGGTTTTGGTCAGCTCACGACAATAAGCCACACTGCGATCAGCACCAAAGACTTCAGCCATGTCAGTCAAGCTGGCTAGGATGCGATGCGGTGCCTCATAAAATATCAAGGTCTCGGTGCGTGACTTTAATGCCGCCAACTGTTTTTGACGACCATGAGTCTTTGCAGGCAAAAACCCAATGAAGCTAAAACGATCCGAGGGCAGTCCAGCGACGGACAGCGCCGCGATGGCAGCTGAGGCACCGACGACAGGTGATACGCTCACACCCGCTGCGTGCGCCGCTTGCACCAACTGATAGCCAGGGTCACTGACCAGAGGCGTGCCCGCATCACTGATGAGCGCAACTGAATGCCCTTGCTGAATCATCTCAATGATTTTGGGTGTCTGAATGGCGCTGTTGTGTTCATGATATGCCCACAGTTTATTATGGCCGCGAGGTTTATTGTCTGTTGCAGTGTCGATGTTTTTAATTTGGTTGGTCGTTTGATCGACTGCTTTATTGACAGGGTTTTCGTCGTCTTTGTTGCTACTACCTTTAGTGTCAATACCAAAATGCGCCAATAATTTACCTGATGTACGTGTGTCCTCACAAGCAATGATAGCAACCTGTTTGAGGATATCAATCGCACGCGGGGTCATGTCGTTTAAATTACCAATCGGAGTAGCAACGATATACAGACAAGCCGGCATCGTGGTGGGGGTAGACATGAAAACCTCTTAGCGTTATTAATTAGGCGTTATTAAATCATCAAAGTGTTTAGAGATTAAAATGCTAAACACTTAAAAAGTTAGGGCGTATTTGCGAATGTTCAATACGCTCTAGTTTAGCATGTTGTGCTATGATAATTCTGAAATGTTAATTAGGTAAAGCCCACTGCCATGACCAATCATAGTCATAAACATCGTCCTTTGGTTATGTCGTCTCCTAAGCAGCGGCAAGGCAGTTATTTTGAGCAACAAGCCAGTC
Source organism: Psychrobacter fulvigenes (assembly GCF_904846155.1). Taxonomy (NCBI): domain Bacteria; kingdom Pseudomonadati; phylum Pseudomonadota; class Gammaproteobacteria; order Moraxellales; family Moraxellaceae; genus Psychrobacter; species Psychrobacter fulvigenes. The sequence continues at coordinate 2,996,467 of NZ_CAJGZP010000001.1, read as the reverse complement.
AGTTTTTGCAAGGCCATGGTTTGATATTTATTGCCAAAAACTGGCAGCAGCCAAAAGTGGGAGAGATCGACTTAGTGATGTTAGAGGTGGGGCAGGCGTGGTCAACTTTGGTGTTTATCGAAGTGCGTCAACGCCGGCGCTCAAGCTTTGGTAATGCCGCGCTGAGTGTCACCAAAACTAAGCAGCGTAAGATTATCAATACTGCCAAGTACTTTTTGCAGCAGCATCCTGAGTATGCAGATTATGAATGCCGGTTTGATGTCATTGCTTATGATCTTGCTCGTGACAGCTCCTATGCTACTGTTAAAGGTAAAAATACTGATAATAAAGGCGCGGAGAATAGCAGAAACGACATGGCTGACTCTCATCAACCCGAATGGCTGTCAGGTGCGTTTATAGCAAACGCGTGGTAGCGATGAGATTACAATCAGGGCATCCAACAAGTTACCGTTACCAAAAACCTAACCGCTGATGATAAAAATTCAGTAAAGTAGCTGTTTATGACGTTTTTCATCATAAGTATTTCAATTTAATCCAATATCCAACGAACGACTGTGCTTGATGAGGTAAAGAATGACAAGGTTGCATGCGCTTACAACAGTTTTGAAAACACCGCGTCGTATCGCGATCGGTGCTATGTTGGTAGCAGGTATGGTGAGTACAGGCTGCACCACCAACTATCTGACCAACAGTACAGAGGGAACGTATGGTGTGCCATTGACGGAACGGACCATTCCGCAGCGTCTGCTGGATCGAAGTATTGAACACACAGCAAAGATTAATATCTACGGTTTACAAGAGAACCTACAAGCCAATAGTCGCCTGGGCATCCATAGTTTTTATAGTGAAGTGTTGCTGACGGGTGAAATCCCAACGCAGGCGCTAAAAGAACAAGCAGAAAAAGTCGTCAGCTCCATGCCAGATGTGCGCCGCGTCTATAATGAGCTGAATGTTGGAGTGGCAAAAGGCTATAGCTCGACCGTGCAGGACGGTTATATTACCTCCAAGCTTTTAGCTAAGTCGATGGCAAATAGTGGTGTCAAAACCTCACAACTAAAAGCAGTGACTGACAATGGCGTGGTATACATCATGGGGCGGATGACACCCACTCAGCAAAGTCATCTGATTGATATCGCCAATAGTACAGCAGGGGTGACGGAGCTGGTATTGCTGACGACCTTGGTGAATCAAATGGGCTTGCCTATCATCAATGAGGATATCATGTTTGAGAGTAATGTCACTGAGCCTGCTAGCACACAAGCGCCTTTGGCTACGCCAGTTGTGAGAAGTGTCGCGCCAACTAACTTAGCAAATAGTAATTTAACAAACAATGACGCGCCAGCAAGCCCTAACCAAAGTCCAGAAGCTGTCAGCCCACTGCCTAATTCAGGACCCAATCAAGGAGTAAACCAAGAATCTCCAAGCCCTTATATTGACTTGTATGAGGATCAATAAAGTCGCTTGGTGTGTCTAAGGGTGGTTTTGCATACTCTTCTTACGCCATTCACAAGAATCCTAAATAGCCATAACACGAACAGCACTGGATGCTACAAGCGCTTTAGTATGATAATAATAGCTATAGAAGACATAGAATAATAAAACAGTCCAAAAGTAGTTAGCATACTGGCAGCTTTAGGCTATACATGAATAAGGACAATGGCTATGAAGGATTCATATTCAAATAATGTATTAGAGCAAACCAATCTCAATGCTACATCAGATCAGCCTACAGGCAGCGAACTCACGATACCGCGTACATTAAAGATTGCAGGAGCTGGAGTCATGGCTCTGGCGGTTGTCGCTCTTGGTGCACAGCAAGCACAGGCGTTATCAGCACTTACGGTGGTAAATGGCATTACCTCTAGTGGCGGCGTAGGCGTTAGCAAAGACATTTTATACGGTGATGAGCCACTACAGGACTTAGATGTTTACTACCCAAAACCTTTAGTGCAAGCGATGCAAGCACAAACGGTGATTGACGAAACTTATCCCATAATAGTGTTCGTACACGGAGGCTCATGGGAGAATGGCAATAAAGAGGACTACGCTTTTGTCGGACAAAGTTTCGCTCAAGCAGGTTATGTTACGGTGGTGATTAATCATCGTAAAGCGCCTGATTATGTCTATCCTGCCTATGTTGAAGATACTGCAAAAGCGATTGCTTGGACTTATGACAATGCCGCCAGTCTCCATGCTGATAGGCAGCGTATAGCGGTCATCGGGCATTCCTCTGGTGCGTTTAATACCATTGCTGCTGTATCAAATGAGGATTTTTTGGCACCCTATGGTATTAGCCCCAAAGATATTGCTGCTGTCGTCGGTATCGCCGGCCCTTATAGCTATGACTTTCGTAAGTTTAGCAATGCCATTGCCTTCCCTGCTGATGCCACCCCTGACGAGGTGATGCCCGATCGGAAAATTCAAGGCGCTCAGCCGCCATATCTATTGTTAACCGCCGAAAACGATAAGATTGTATATGACACCAATACCATCAAAATGACCCAAGCTCTGAAAGACTATGGCGCTACGGTTGAGACTGGTGAAATTAAAGGTGCCAGTCATGCGACCAGTATCGGTGCGATGGCACCGCCACTACGCTGGGTCAATGATGTGCGCGCGCAAGTGTTGGATTATTTGGACAAAACCCTTAACTAAACTGTGATACGGGCTTGATAAGTGCTTAATAGAGTAAATTGACTATCTAAAGATGACTACTTACGCTTATCGGTAGACAGTACTGTAAGATGTTCAAACTCTTGTTATAATGACGCCCTAATATAATGTATGGACGTTGTTTTTAACAATCTATACAGAGACTATTTTCAATATAATAATAGGACATTCTATGAGCATGAACGCTGACGATCTAATCGCATTTTTGCAGCAGCATTTTCCTGACGCCTTTATCCAAGCGGCCAATCAAGGCAATAAATTTGACGTACGCGTCGTAGATGCCAGTTTCGAAGGCAAACGTACCGTACAACGCCAGCAGGCGGTCTACGCATTGGTAAATGATAAGATTGCCAGTGGTGACATACATGCACTTAATATTCAAGCACTAACCCCTGCAGAGTGGGAAACCCAGTCACAGGGTTAGAGGCTTTTGGTTTTTGCATGGCCAGCCATTCAATTTAGAGCGTCTAGATTTAGACCTTTTAACTTCATGGCTCATTGCAATTCTTTTTACACATACAGATAGGTTATCACCTTTATGGATCAGTTTTTAATCACCGGTAGCAGTCGTATCGCAGGGGAAGTTACTATCTCTGGCGCCAAAAATGCCGCCTTGCCATTACTTGCGGCTATGATATTGGCCGAAACCCCAACGACACTGCATAATGTGCCCTCACTACAAGACGTGCGGACATTGATTGAGCTGATCTCAGGTATGGGCATCAAAATCCAAAAACAAGATGACACCGTCACTTGTGATACCAAAGACATCGACAACTATTATGCACCGTATGACTTGGTTAAGACCATGCGCGCGTCTATTTTGGTATTAGGGCCGTTGCTAGCCCGTTTTGGTGAAGCAGAAGTGTCATTGCCAGGTGGCTGTGCAATCGGCTCACGCCCAGTTGATCAACATCTCAAAGCCTTTACAGCGATGGGTGCGGAGATCACCGTAGAAAACGGCTATGTAAAAGCCCGTGCGCCCAAAGGTGGCCGCTTGATCGGTTGTAACTACTCATTTGATATGGTTACAGTAGGTGGTACTGAAAACGTCATCATGGCAGCCGCACTTGCCAACGGCACGACAGTGCTGGGTAATTGTGCGCTTGAGCCTGAAGTGGTCGACTTGGCGAATATGCTGGTCGCTATGGGTGCAAAAATCAGTGGTATTGGTACATCAACCATGACCATTGAAGGTGTTGAGCGTTTACATGGTTGTGAGTACTCAGTGGTCGCTGATCGTATCGAGACGGGTTCATATTTAGCAGGCGCCTTGATGACTCGCGGCGATGTGTTGACCAAAAAGACCGATGCTTCTTTACTCAGCCCAGTGCTTGAGAAGTTTGAGGCGATGGGCGCAACGATTACGACTGGTGATGATTGGATTCGTGCGCAGATGACAGGCCGTCCAAAATCTGTCGATATTCGTACGCAGCCTCACCCCGGCTTCCCTACGGATATGCAAGCGCAGTTAATGGCGGTCTGCTGTCTGGCTGACGGTACCAGTACCATTATCGAAAATATCTTTGAAAACCGCTATATGCACGTGCCTGAGCTCAAGCGTTTAGGCGCGTCAATTAGAGTAGATGGTCATATGGCCATCGTAAAAGGGGTTGAGCGCTTTACCGCAGCGCCTGTAATGGCAACTGATCTGCGCGCTTCAATGTCATTAGTCATGGCGGCTGCCGCTGCTGAAGGCGAGAGTCTCATCGACCGTATTTACCATATCGATCGTGGCTATGAAGATGTTGAAAATAAACTGCGTGCGTTAGGGGTAAATATTGAACGTATCAATACCAACGATTAGTTTATAACGATTAGCTCAAAAGCCATTTTAAATAATATTGCTTTTTTAACTATAGTGTTTTAAAAGTGCCTTTTGAGCTTTATGCACGCTATGCCAATATACTCACGTGAAAATATTAATACTTCCCTCTAATCGGGGACACCAACCGTACACGGACACCATGCCATCATGACTGAGCAAACTGAACGCTTACAGAACAGCAGCTTATTAAATGAAGTAGACAACGAGTTTTCAGGTTTAACATTAGCCTTATCTAAAGGACGTATTTTAGAAGAGACGATGCCGTTATTGCAGGCAGCAGGCGTTGAGCTACTCGAAGATCCTGAAGCATCGCGCAAGCTGATTTTTCCTACCTCAAACCCAAATGTGCGCGTGCTTATCTTGCGAGCAAGTGACGTGCCGACCTATGTAGAGCATGGTGCTGCTGACTTTGGTGTTGCTGGCAAAGACGTACTCCTTGAGCATGGTGCCAATCATGTCTACGAGCTACTAGATTTGCAAATCGCTCAGTGTAAGCTGATGACGGCTGGCGTCAAGGATGCCCCTTTACCTAATCGCCGTCTACGTATTGCTACCAAATATGTCAATGTCGCCCGCGCTTATTTTGCCAGTCAAGGTCAGCAAGTTGATGTTATCAAGCTTTATGGCTCAATGGAGCTTGCACCCTTAGTGGGATTGGGCGATTTGATCGTCGATGTGGTCGATACTGGCAACACCCTAAGAGCCAATGGTCTGGAGCCACGAGACCATATTTGTGATGTCTCTTCACGCCTGATTGTCAATCAAGTCAGCTACAAGCGTAAGTTTGCTTTGCTTGAGCCTATTCTTGAGAGCTTTAAAGACAGTATTGCTGCCGCTTCTTAGTTAACTTAGATGATTTTTATCATTGATAATACCAAGTATGGTCATGCATATTTTTAAACCAGTTTAGCGCCTAGAAATAGATATAGCGTGCTAAACTGGTTTTATTGTCTCTGCTTGCCAGAAAGTAAAAGCCCAGTATAATCTGCATAAGACAATATAGTCGGAGCACTTTTAAACCGCTACGGTGTTTCCCGCCATAGATGTACTTAGTATACTATCTGCGGTCGGGTGCCTTGTAGCGATTTTAAAATTCCTTGATTATAGTATATAAGCCAACACTCGCAGCACTGTATGCTTTTTAGATTGAATCGACTATAGTAGTGTTTTATGCTCAAACATAGGATTAGGTCATGCGCCAGTTAAATACTCAAGATACTGATTTTGAACAACAACTAACCACGCTACTTGCGTTTGAAACGGTTAATGATACTGATTTATTAAAAACTGTGGATGATATTATCGCGCAAGTGCGCCGTGATGGTGATAGCGTAGTGCTGGGCTTGACTCAGAAGTTTGATCAGCATCCAGCGACAAATATGCAGGAGTTAGAGCTGTCAAAAGAAGCGCTTGTTGCAGCTTTTGAAGACTTAGATGAAGAAGTAAAAACAGCCTTGATGACAGCTGCAACGCGGGTACAGAGCTTTCATGAGCGGCAAGTGCAAGAGAGTTGGCAGTATGAGGATGAGCTGGGCAATCGCTTAGGTCAGAAAGTGACGCCGCTTGATCGCGTTGGTATTTATGTACCGGGTGGACTGGCCTCTTATCCGTCTTCTGTACTTATGAACGCCATTCCTGCCAAAGTTGCGGGCGTTAAAGAAGTGATCATGGTCGTACCAGCGCCCAAAGGTATCCTTAATCCATTAGTATTGGCAGCAGCGCACTTAGCACAGGTCGATCGCGTGTTTACTATTGGCGGCGCGCAAGCGGTAGCAGCATTAGCCTATGGTACCCAAACCATTCCGCAAGTCGATAAAATTACTGGCCCTGGTAATAAATACGTCGCGGCGGCCAAACGAGCTGTATTTGGCCAAGTAGGTATTGATATGATTGCTGGTCCATCTGAGGTGTTGGTATATGCAGAAGGTTCGGCAAATGATCGCGCTGACTGGCTTGCTATGGACTTGTTATCACAAGCTGAGCATGACCGAGTTGCCCAAGCCATCTTTGTGACGACAAGTAGTGAGCAACTTGATGCAGTAGCAGTAGAGATTGACAAAGCATTGGCAGAACTGCCAAAAGCAGATATTGCCCGCGACTCCCTACAAAACCGCGGCGCCCTTATCTTAGTCAGAGATAGAGCAGAGGGTATGGAAGTCATCAACCGTGTGGCACCAGAACATTTAGAGCTGTCTGTTGATGATCCAGATAGCCTGCTGGGCGACATTCGCCATGCTGGTGCTATCTTTATGGGACGGCATACGCCTGAGGCGATCGGTGACTACTGTGCAGGGCCCAACCATGTATTGCCAACTTCAGGTACCGCACGCTTTTCTTCACCACTGGGTGTGTATGACTTCCAAAAGAAGTCATCGATTATCTATTGTACTGAAAGCGGCAGTAAACCGTTGGCTAAGACGGCAGACATATTAGCGCAGCGGGAAGACTTAGAGGCGCATGCCCGTTCAGCTCGCTACCGTTATCAGTAGTATTATTCACTATGGCTAGTGCTGGTTCGGTATTAGCCATATGTAGACTTATTTTATAATCATTTATGCGGCCAATATTAGGATAACTTATGAGTGAGCAAAAAATAGACAACAGACTTTGGTCAAATACAGCCCGTAACTTGTCGCCATACGTACCTGGTGAGCAGCCTCAGCATGATAATTTATGCAAACTGAATACCAATGAAAACCCATTTCCGCCATCACCTAAGGTGGTAGAGGCCATCTCGAACGCCTTAGCTCAGCAAGCCGATGCCCTGCGTTTATATCCAGCGCCTGAGTCTGATGAGCTGCGTACAGCGTTAGCAGATTTATACAATCTGAATCTCAACCAAGTGTTTGTAGGCAATGGTTCAGATGAGGTTCTCGCTTTGGTATTTGCCAGCTTCTTCCTCAAAGAGCGTCCTGTTTTATCACCAGATATCGGCTATAGTTTTTATCCTGTTTATGCGCAGACCTTTGGCATAGAGCTGGTACAGATCGCGCTTGCAGAAGACTTTAGTATTGATCCTGATACTTACCGCCAACCCTGTAGCGGCATCATCATTGCCAATCCTAATGCTCCAACAGGCTTACTGTTACCCTTGGCAGATATTCGTAAGCTTGCCAGTGAGCACTCAAACTCAGTGGTTGTCATTGATGAGGCTTATATAGACTTTGCGCAAGCTGACGCCAACAGTGACGAGACAGAGGTATCAGCAGTAAGCTTGATTAATGACTTTGAAAACATATTGGTCACCCAAACCTTTTCAAAGTCGCGTTCGCTGGCAGGACTGCGCGTAGGGATGGCCTTCGGTAATGCGTCATTGATTGAAGCGCTGACCCGCATGAAAAACAGCTTTAATAGCTATCCATTAGATAAGCTAGCACAAGCTGGCGCCACCGCCAGTGTGTTAGACAAGCCTTATTTTGAGCAGACTTGCCAGCAAGTCATTGACTTGCGTGAGTCGCTGACGGAGCAGCTTACTGGTTTGGGCTACCAAGTGTTGCCATCACATGCGAACTTCGTATTTGCCCGCCCTCAGGATGGCAATGCGAGTGAGGTCGCTGAGGTGCTACGTGAGCAAGGCATCATTGTGCGTCATTTTGACAAACCCCGTACCAAAGAGTACCTGCGCATTACTGTTGGCACGCAAGAGCAGAACGAACGCTTGATTAGTGCACTTACTGCCATGCAGACTGAATAAGGCTAATGCATGCTTATCAGTGGCAAAGAAACTGCCGGCTCTAAAGAAACGGTTTGTTCTAAAGAAAATAGTAGACAGGCGCTGTTAATCAGCGCCTGCTTGTTAGGCCAACCTGTACGTTATGATGGTGATCATGCACAGATAAGTGCCGCATTAATGACTCAGCTAAACGCCAATTTTACCTTAGTGCCGATTTGTCCTGAATTGCTAGGTGGGTTATCCACACCGCGTCTGCCTGCAGAAATAGTGTGTCAAGACGAACGAATCGAGGTTATTAATATCTCAGGAGAAAATCTGACAGATGCGTTTCATGGTGGTGCAAATAAAGCAGGTGATATTGCACTGCAACATGGAATCAAGCGCGCATTGCTGAAGTCAAAAAGCCCTTCTTGTGGCAGTGGCTTAATCTATGACGGTAGCTTTACTGGTCGCTTGCGTGTAGGCAATGGCATAACGACGCAGCACTTACAGAGCATGGGCGTGCAGGTTTTTCATGAAGATGAAATTGAATTACTTCTCACTGATATCTAGCAGGCAGCCAGTTAATTATTAAAATAGCTATTCTTGCAGCAATACCTTTAACAAGTTGCCAACCTTATCGAGACATTCTTGGTACTCTTCGTCACGATCAGAGGCCACAGTGATACCGCCGCCTGCCCACAAGCTGACCTCTGTCTCGGCAGTTGCTAAGCTATTGGCCTGCAATGTACGAATCAGCACATTCCATTGTCCGCTACCATCAAAGTTCATATAACCCATGCTGCCGCAATAAGCGCCACGCGCTGATGCCTCTAGCTCAGAGATGATTTCAACGGCGCGTTTTTTAGGCGTGCCAGTGATTGAGCCAGCTGGCAGACTACCAAATAATACCGCTAACGGATGCGCCTCTGGCTTTAGCTCAGCAGTAATGGTACTGACCATATGATGAACGTTGCTAAAGCTTTCAATCGCGAATAGATGCGGCACCTTCACACTGCCAGTCTTGGCATACTTGCCCAAATCATTGCGCAATAAATCAACAATCATCACATTCTCAGCGCGATCTTTATCGCTGTCTACCAGTTGCTGCTTTAAGGCCAAATCTTGCTCAGTATCGCTCCCTCTTGGACGCGTGCCTTTGATGGGTTTGGTGCGAATATAATGAGCAGTCGTATCACGCTCTTTTATAAAGGTAAAAAACAGCTCAGGTGAGCAGCTTAATAGCTCAAAGCATAAAGCTGATTTATCAGTGCTGTTGATAGTGTTGTTAACTCCTAAGTATCCTGCGAATGGTGCTTGTGTATTGCGGTGCAGGGCAGGTAAGTAGTCAATCAGCGTGGCTACTGCTTTATCATTGCGGCTTTTTTGATAGGCAGTCGAGCTCTTATGCTTGTTAAGCAAGCAACCCTGCCACGCTTGGGTCAGGTTTATTTGATAACAGTCGCCCTGTTGTAGATAGTCTTGAGTTTGCGCAAATGCCTGTTGATAGTCAGCTTTATGCCATCGCGCTTTCAATACTAAGGGTGCGGGTTGGCAATCAGCTTTGTTTTCTGTGTTGGATAAGTCATTGTCTAGAGTATCTAAGTACGATACAAGGGCTGCGAGTGTTGCCTCACTATCAGGATTTAGATCAATCGTATTTAACGTCCATCCCGTTTTTTTATCCGAAGGGGTGAGGTATGTATCGTAATGCCCCAGTACAGCGCAAGGCTGTGCTGCCAACTCAATCTTAGCAGCAGGGCTCAGCTCATGAGCAGCAATATCATAACCGATAAAACCAATAAGACCGTGATGATAGCTGGGCTGGTTGTCATTTTCGTTGCTTATCGTCAGAGTGCTGTTATGGATGTGGTCACTGTCATAACTTTGACTATAAGCAATCAACTCCTCTTGCCAGTTGGCATAGCTCATAGATGTTGTCGTCATTTTGATAGTGTCATCACGACTGGTTTTTATGACTTGATACAAGGACGGTTGCTTACTCGCTGTTTGCAAGTCAGCAGCTGAGTGAATAGGGGCATTGCTACGGGGTTGGCTGTGACCATTCTGGTCATCAACATACACACGCCACGCCATTTTAGGTAGCAAGCCAATCACTGGTCGTCCATCATTATTTAGCCAGATGAGTTGCCAATTTGCCTGAGAGTTTTTTTTCATCAAGTGCTGTTGTAGCTTGGGCAACAGCTCTGCAGCAGACAAGTCGCCAAAACGCCAGCTGGATTTTTCAGCTGGCGTTTCGGTAGAGTTGGTCGGCTTTACTACATTTTTAGAAGGTATTGGTGTAACCATAACTTAGGCGTCAAACTTTTTTATAATTAAGGTAGCGTTGGTACCACCAAAGCCAAAGCTATTGCTCATCAGCGTATTTAGCTTGGTTTCACGTAGCTCAGTGACGATGTCAAACAGCTCTGCTGCCGCATCGAGCTGGTCGATATTGATGCTTGGTGCAATGAAGCCTTCTTGGAGCATCAGTAGGCAGTAGATCAGCTCTTGTGCACCAACGGCTCCTAGGCTATGACCAGTCATTGATTTGGTTGAGCTGATCGGTGGTACAGAGTTTTTAGTGTCAGTATCATCGTCAGAAGCAAATACTTTAGCAATGGCTTTTAGCTCAGTGATATCACCGAGTGGTGTGCTGGTACCGTGGCTATTGATGTAGTCGACACGCTCCAGACCTGCTTGCGCCAGTGCTAGCTGCATACAGCGCACTGCACCTTCACCGCTTGGTGCGACCATCTCTGCACCATCTGAGCTGGCACCATAACCGACAATTTCTGCCAAAATATTTGCGCCACGCGCCTCAGCATGTTCAAGACTTTCAACCACCACCATAGCGCCACCAGCAGCGATGACAAAGCCATCACGGTCTTTGTCATAGGCTCTTGATGCTTGTTCTGGTGTGTCATTATACTGAGTGCTCACCGCGCCCATCGCATCAAACATACAAGACTGGGTCCAGTGCTCAGCTTCACTACCTCCCGCCAGTACCACATCAGCTTTGCCTAACTGAATTAGCTCAGCGGCATGTCCGATGCAATGGGTTGAGGTCGCGCAAGCAGAAGACAAAGAGTAAGAAACCCCTTGGATTTTAAGACCCGTTGCGAGCGCTGCCGATACTGAGCTGCCCATGGTTTTTGGTACCGCCATCGCGCCGACACCGCGTAGGCCTTTTTCACGCATGGCATCTACCGCATTAACGATGTTTTCAGTGGACGCACCGCCAGAGCTTGCGACCAAGGCGACACGTGGATTATGGTTGATGGTCTCAAGTGATAGACCAGAGTGCTCGATAGCATTTAAGGCGCTCACGTAAGCATAGAGACTAGCATCACTAAAAAACCGTTTCAGCTTACGATCAATAGCAGTCGTATCAAGCTCAGCTTTATCGATACTGCCGCTCACGTGCGATTTAAATCCATGTTCAGCATAGCTTTCATTAAAAGTAATGCCAGACTTTCCTTGTTTCAGCGCTGACGTGACAGTGTCTAAATCATGTCCGATACAAGAGACAATCCCTGCTCCAGTGATAACAACTCGGCGCATACTCTATTCCTTCTTTAAGTGCTTTATAATGATGAATCTTCTGGTATCAACGTAAAATCAATTAATTCAAATGTGAGCTTAGCCAGTAGCTAGTTTATCAGACAAGCTGTGCTCACTAGCGAAGTTGTTAATATAGATAATTGACATACGGTTGGTTATATTGGCATTTGTTGAGCCATTAGACTAATGATACCTCAATTCAGGATGCGATAATGTATAAAGGCTGCAAATTTATCATTCAAACATCAGATAAAGCGTACTTAAACGACGTCTTCAACTAAAAATAAATCATACTTCTGGATATAAAATTTGCGTTTACGATAACATTGTTAGCACTGACACAGGCGGGCGTTTTTGGCTATTATAATGTCTTAAGCAGCAATTCAAATATAAAGTGCCAATCAGTATCATGAGTATAGACCTCATGGTGTTTGTTTTAAGTTTACAATTGCATTGGTACTCTTTACTATTTACTATAAAAATTAATAATCAACCAAAAACTTCATCATTTTAAGGATATAACGATGGCAAAGCGCAGCACTTTATCAGTCGGTCTTAGTACAGTAGGTCATTTTACTCGCAACAATCTTGAGCGTATGGGCTCACTCATTGATAGTTCAAACGCAAAGACTAGTAAGCCTCGTCAATATAAAGCGGTTGATTTAGGCGACAATGATTATCAGCAAGACTTGTTTCGTGAGCAGACCTTAAAGGCGACCCAGCAACTCTTAGGAAACCGTTTTGCAACTTACGGTAAGTATGCCAAAAAAGTCGTACCGAACAGCTTATTTCAGTCCACTCTTGATGGTGCTTTTGCACAAGTGGCTATGTTGGCTGCGAGATGGAGTCAGTTAGATCTGCCAAGTGAGCATCGTTTTGCTGACGTTAGTAACTTAGATGATGAAGAGCGTTATGCGCTAGCAACTGACATTGCCAATCAAAACCGAGCATTGGCCACATTAGGCGGTATCACTGGACTGGCGGGTTTACCAGGCTTGTTGGCTGATACCTTATGGTTGCTATTGGTATCCTTACGTACTGTTTATCAGCTGGCCGCTGTATATGACCGTCCACTAACGGGTAAGCAAGGTGTAAAAATGGCCTATGAGCTGCTTGCCAGTGCAGACCTGAGTAAGATGCAAGAAAAGCAAGCGTTGCTCGCAGGGATTGGCGTTGGTAAAGGACTACTCGATAATGCACAAAGCCGTGGTCTACATAGTGAGCTGAAAAACCTAGGTCTCAAAAACCAAAATGTGAATTTTTATGCTGAACAAGTGGATAAGGTTGCTGGGCAAGTCGGTGTCGATCTGGATCAAATCAATCTGGCTTGGATACGCAAACTGCTACCGATCACTGCTGTAGGCGTTGGTATGCATTATAATAGTCATTTGATTGATGAAGTGATTGGTGTCGCCCAAGCAACTTTTGCGCCAGAGCCAAAGCTTGCAAAAATCACTGATGATAGTAGCAGTGAAGCAAAAGTCAGTGAAACCAAATCTGACGAAAGCAAAAAATCTGACGAAACTAATGCCAGCGAAGCGAAGAATGATGAGCAAAATAACAATACAGCGAGCGAAGCAGCGGCCCCCACAGATAAGTCATCAGATGATGAGGCAGAAAATAAGTCAGATGCAGAGCTAGAAAAAACAAAAGCAGATGAGACCGAAAACGCTACCAATAAAAAGTAGAGAGTTTTTGGTTAAAACGAATGTATAAAGATATCGTCTGAGAGTAGCATTGACAAAGTAGTGCAAAAAACCAAAGTGAAGTGATTTTTTTATATCACTTGAAATTTCAGACGATATCACCATTTATTATTCACAAAGATATAGGGTCTGTTGAACATTCAAATGCTCAACTAGATACCAAGCAAGTAGTAGCGTATACTTAATGCATATCTTTTAAGTATTGTAAAGTACAACTCGCTATAAGTAGTTGAAATATCAGCAACATATCTTTATAATACACTGTCCTAAAAATGGGTTCCCCAAAAATCCACGCATGACGTGAGATGGACGGTGGATTAGCCCATTTTTTTGTTTTATACCAAACGGGAGAAGGATGCCTTATGGCAACAACTAACCAATTGATTCGTAAAGGTCGCAAATCCATCAAGGAAAAGTCAAAAGTTCCTGCGTTGGAAGCGTGCCCACAGCGTCGCGGCGTATGTACTCGCGTATATACTACCACGCCAAAAAAGCCAAACTCAGCCATGCGTAAAGTTTGTCGTGTACGTTTGACTTCAGGTTATGAAGTATCAAGCTACATCGGCGGCGAAGGTCATAACCTACAAGAACACAGTGTTGTACTTATCCGTGGTGGTCGTGTAAAAGACCTACCAGGTGTACGTTATCACACCGTTCGTGGTGCTCTTGACTGCGCAGACGTAAAAGACCGTAAACAAGGTCGTTCTAAATACGGTGCAAAAAAACCTAAAGCTTAATATTAGCCTAGCGTTTTATTGTACACCCCATTAACTGTGCATGGGTTCGGTGCATGCAGGATAAGCTCATTATATAAATAGCTTGCCGCCATGACATACCACCATGCAGTAAGGCTGACTGACAAATCGCCGCTACGCCACGCATACTATTGCTAGTGCGAATTGTGAATGTCAGACACTCCTGAAGACAAGGAAAATTATTATGCCAAGACGTCGCGTCGTTGCTACCCGTGAGATCCTTCCAGATCCTAAGTTTGGTAGCCAAACCATCGCTAAATTCATCAACCACGTGATGAGTGATGGTAAAAAATCTACTGCTGAGCGTATCGTTTACGGTGCACTTGAAACAGTAAGCCAAAAGCGTAACATCGAAGATCCAGTATCTTTTTTTGAAGATGTGCTTGAAAACGTCCGCCCAATGGTTGAAGTGAAAGCTCGCCGTGTTGGTGGTGCTACTTATCAAGTACCAATGGAAGTACGCCCCTCCCGTCGTACTGCCTTGGCTATGCGTTGGTTAGCTGAAGCTGCTGCTAAGCGTTCTGAAAAATCAATGGCTCTGCGTCTTGCAGGCGAATTGAGTGATGCATCAGAAGGTAAAGGTAATGCTATGAAAAAGCGTGACGAAGTTCACCGCATGGCAGATGCGAACAAAGCATTCTCACATTACCGTTTCTAAAAAGCAGTTTAATGCTGACACTCATGGTCAATCAGACGCCGTTATAGGTTTAGCTGATTGGTCATGAGACACAGTTATTATGACTGCTACATTATTGTTTATTCGTTCTATTGATGCCGTCATCATTCACTCAGTTGTTAGATAGCTTAGTCTATTAGTTAACTGAGATGGCGGACATCTATCATGATGCTGTTCTAACAAGAAAGTGTCCCAAACTCGATGCCACTATATTCTTATTATTTGCTTTTATTTTGACCGTATTAGGTTCATCAATCAGCAAGTAAATAAAGCTGACTGCTTTTGTACAAGAGTATGCGGTTGAGAAGATCAAGGCATTAATAAATACACGAATTTCCCTAGGAAAAAACTATGGCTCGTAAAACTCCCCTAAAGCGCTATCGCAATATTGGTATTTCAGCGCACATTGATGCTGGTAAAACAACGACGACAGAGCGTATTTTGTTTTATACCGGTAAAAATCACCAGCTTGGCGAAACTCATGACGGTGGAGCAACAATGGACTGGATGGAGCAAGAGCAGGAGCGTGGTATTACCATTACTTCGGCTGCAACCACTTGTTTCTGGTCTGGTATGGATCAACAATTTCCAGAGCATCGTATTAACATCATTGATACCCCAGGTCACGTTGACTTTACGATCGAAGTAGAGCGTTCAATGCGTGTACTTGATGGCGCCTGCATGGTTTATTGTGCAGTAGGCGGCGTTCAGCCACAGTCTGAAACAGTATGGCGTCAAGCGAACAAGTACAAAGTTCCACGTCTTGCTTTTGTCAACAAAATGGACCGCGTTGGTGCAGACTTCTATCGTGTGATAGAACAAGTCAAAACCCGTCTTGGCGGTAATCCAGTACCAGTTGTCATTCCAATTGGCAAAGAAGATGACTTCGAAGGTGTTATTGATCTAGTCACTATGAAAGCCATCTATTGGGATGCAGACTCTCAAGGCATGAAGTTCGAAGAGCGTGAAGTACCCGTTGAGCTTTTAGAAAAAGCAACAGAATGGCGCAACAACCTAGTTGAAAGTGCTGCTGAAGCTAGCGAAGAGCTGATGGACAAGTATCTTGAAGGTGAAGAACTGACTGTAGAAGAGATTCATGCAGCTATTCGTCAGCGTACTATCGCTAACGAAATTATTCCAATGCTTTGTGGTACTGCCTTTAAAAACAAAGGTGTACAAAAGATGTTGGATTCAGTTATCCAATATATGCCTGCACCAATGGATGTACCTGAAATTACAGGTATCCTAAATGATAAAGATGAAACGGAAGCGACTCGTCCAGCTTCTGATGAGGCACCATTTGCTGCACTAGCGTTTAAGGTAATGAACGACAAGTTCGTAGGTAACCTTACTTTCGTACGTGTATATTCAGGTGTTATCAAGCAGGGTGATAGTGTTTATAACCCAGTTAAGATGAAGCGTGAGCGTATTGGCCGTATCGTTGAGATGCATGCTGAGTCTCAAGAAACTCTAGAAGAGATTCGTGCTGGTGATATCGCTGCTCTAGTCGGTATGAAAGATGTTGGTACTGGTGATACGCTATGTGATGAAAGCAATGTCATCACCCTTGAGCGTATGGAATTCCCTGAGCCAGTGATCAGTCTTGCCGTTGAGCCTAAGACTAAAGCTGACCAAGAAAAAATGTCAATGGCGTTGGGTCGTCTTGCTAAAGAAGATCCATCATTCCGTGTTCATACGGATGAAGAGTCAGGTCAGACCATCATCAGTGGTATGGGTGAGCTACACTTAGAAATTCTTGTTGATCGTATGAAGCGTGAATTTAAAGTTGAAGCTAACATCGGTGCACCGCAAGTTGCGTACCGTGAAACGATTCGTAACGGTGTTGAGCAAGAAGGTAAGTTCGTACGTCAGACAGGTGGTCGTGGTAAATTCGGTCACGTTTGGTTACGTCTTGAGCCACTTGATCCAGCAGGCGAAGTTGAGTACGAATTCACTGAAGAAGTTGTCGGTGGTGTGGTACCAAAAGAATTCCATAATGCTGTTGACAAAGGTATTCAAGAGCGCATGAAGAATGGTATTTTGGCCGGTTACCCAATCGTTGGCGTAAAAGCGACATTGTATGACGGTTCTTACCATGATGTTGACTCGGATGAGCTATCATTTAAGATGGCTGGTTCTATTGCTTTCAGAAAAGGCTTCTTAGCAGCAAACCCAGCACTTCTTGAGCCTATCATGAAGGTTGAAGTAGAGACTCCAGAAGAGTACATGGGTGATATCATGGGTGACCTAAACCGTCGTCGTGGTATGGTTCAAGGCATGGACGATCTACCTGGTGGCACTAAGCAGATTCGTGCTGAAGTACCATTAGCAGAAATGTTTGGTTATGCAACCAACCTTCGTTCACAGTCTCAAGGCCGTGCAACATACTCTATGGAATTCCAAAAGTATGCTGAAACGCCTAAGTCTGTCGCTGATGAGATCATGAAGAAGTTCACTAGTAAAGACGAAGAAGAGTAAGTAAAAATCAATTAATGGTGACTATATAAAGTTTGCCTTTGTATAGTCATCACTTAATAGCCAATAACTTGTGAAAAGACTTGTTATTGGCCATGATTTTCTTATAATATCTGCACACTGCATGTGCAACCTTTTAACAATTATCTTAATGTGGTTAGAATTGCTTTAGCGACAGTATAAATATGAGCTAAGCACTGACCCCAAATAAAGAGGAAATACTCATGGCAAAGGCCAAGTTTGAACGCAACAAGCCACACGTCAACGTCGGCACCATCGGACACGTTGACCATGGTAAAACAACCCTAACAGCCGCTATCGCAACCGTAGCAGCCATCACCTCTGGCGGCGAAGCCAAAGACTACGCAGCCATCGACAGCGCCCCAGAAGAAAAAGCGCGTGGCATCACCATCAACACCTCACACGTAGAATATGACACCGAAACCCGTCACTACGCCCACGTTGATTGCCCAGGTCACGCCGACTATGTTAAAAACATGATCACTGGTGCTGCCCAAATGGACGGCGCAATCTTAGTCGTATCAGCGACTGACGGCCCAATGCCACAAACCCGTGAGCACATCCTGCTATCACGTCAGGTTGGCGTACCGTACATCATCGTATTCATGAACAAATGCGACCTAGTTGACGACGAAGAGCTACTAGAGCTCGTAGAAATGGAAGTTCGCGAACTTCTTAACGACTACGACTTCCCAGGTGACGACACCCCAATCGTAAAAGGCTCAGCCACCCAAGCCCTAAAAGGCGACGAAGGCAAATACGGCCAACCAGCTGTTGTAGAGTTATTAGGTATCCTAGACACCTACATCCCAGAGCCAGAGCGTGACGTCGACAAAGCATTCCTAATGCCAATCGAAGACGTATTCTCAATCTCAGGTCGTGGTACCGTTGTTACCGGCCGTGTTGAATCAGGTATCGTCCGCGTTGGCGACGAAATCGAAATCGTCGGTATTCGTGACACCCAAAAAACCACCTGTACTGGTGTAGAGATGTTCCGTAAACTGCTAGACGAAGGTCGTGCAGGCGAAAACTGTGGCGTACTACTACGTGGTACCAAGCGTGAAGACGTACAACGTGGCCAAGTACTAGCGAAGCCAGGTTCAATCACCCCGCACACCAAATTTGACGCAGAAGTATACGTACTGTCAAAAGAAGAAGGTGGTCGTCATACTCCGTTCCTAAACGGCTATCGTCCACAGTTCTACTTCCGTACCACTGACGTAACTGGCGCAATCCAATTACAAGACGGTACAGAAATGGTTATGCCTGGTGACAACGTTGAGATGGGCGTAGAGCTTATCCACCCAATCGCTATGGACAAAGGCCTACGCTTCGCTATTCGTGAAGGCGGCCGTACTGTAGGTGCTGGTGTTGTTGCTAACGTACTTAGCTAAGTTTAACCAAGTCAGAGTAATCTGACAGAGGTTATGTAGCGAAACAAAAGCCATCCTTGATTAAGGGTGGCTTTTTTTATGCAGGTGGGTAGGGGTAAATGATTGAAGATTTAAGGCTGTTTTTTACTGAAATAGACATGGGGTTCGTCAGTAAAGGAAGCAGGCGATAAAATCTCACTGGTTGCTATTGTAATTTTGAGTGTAGATTGTTATATTAGCGCTGCAGATTAGATACTGCATAGCGTTGATTTTTTATTTATTTTAGTGATACGACCTTGTGATACTTCTAATAAATAAAAAGCTGATGACTAAATAAGAAGTTTTTATCCTAAAAGCTTGCTTTCTATGCTAATTATTGTATAATGCTGTCCTTTAACACCCATAGGCGATTGGCTCAATTGGTAGAGCATCGGTCTCCAAAACCGAGGGTTGTAGGTTCGAGTCCTACATCGCCTGCCATCTTTTTATATCATATCTTTGTTGTACTCCACCCTCTCCGAAGCGAGTTCTCTATGAGCAATAATCAAGATAACCTCGAATCTAAGTTATCTGATGCCAAGGCGACGGCTAGTGGAATGCTGACTAAAAATAAGCGCAAAGACAACGGCCCAAATACAGCGGTCGAAGTTGCGAAGACTGGATCAGCAAAAGATATGATGTTGTGGCTACTGGCCATTGCAGCCTTGATAGGGGCGACTTTAGTTAATCAATATTTACCTGGCTATTGGCAGCTTGCCAATGATGTTTGGGTACGTATTGGTATTATTGTCGCCCTTGCTGTATTTGCGCTGGTTTGCCTAGCGCTGACCAATCAAGGTCGCGCCTTTAAAATATTATTAAGAGATGCGGCAGTTGAACTACGCCGTGTCACTTGGCCAGGTAAAGATGAGACCTTTCAATATACATGGCAAGTGATTGTCGTGATTGGTATTGTTGGGTTCTTTATTTGGTTGTTGGACAACTTTTTTAACTGGTTTGTGGGTTTGTTTATTGGTTAGTAGGTGCGTATTAGCGTCCTTTAACCCAAAGCCTTAGTTATGACTTACTTATAATGATCAGGAGCGTCAGATGCGTTGGTATATTGTCCAAGCGTTTTCAGGATATGAAAAACAAGTACAACGTTCACTAACTGATCGTATTAATCGTAGTGATTTTGCTGATTCATTTGGTGATGTATTAGTACCTACTGAAGAAGTCGTCGAAATGAAAGACGGCAAGAAGCGTAAGAGTGAGCGTAAGTTCTTTCCAGGATATGTATTGATCCAGATGGAAATGAACGACAATACTTGGCACATCGTCAAAGACTGTCCGCGCATAATGGGCTTTATTGGCGGTACACCTGAAGTACCTGCGCCCATCACGCAGGTAGAAGCTGATCGTATCTTAAATCGCCTAAATCAGACTGAAGCGACGCCGCGTCCGAAGACACTGTTCGAGCCAGGTGAAGAGCTATTGGTCATCGACGGTCCATTTACTGACTTTAAAGGGTTGGTAGAAAAAGTGGATTATGAAAAATCTAAATTACAGCTTACTGTAAACGTATTTAACAGGCCAACTCAGGTTGAGCTTGAGTTTAGCAAGGTTGAAAAACTAGACTAAACCGCTAAAAATTTCATCAACAGGGGAGCCGTTAATCAACACTGTATGAATATACAATCTTGATTTGGCGCTATCACCCATTTAGGAGAGTATCATGGCTAAGAAGATTGATGGTTACATCAAACTACAAGTGCCTGCAGGCAAAGCAAACCCTTCACCACCGATTGGTCCAGCATTGGGTCAAAAAGGCGTGAACATCATGGCGTTCTGTAAAGAATTTAACGCTGCAACTGCAAATCAAGAGCCAGGTTTGCCGATCCCTACTGAGATCACTGTCTATAGCGATAAGTCATTTACCTTCATCATGAAGTCACCACCAGCTGCGTTTTTGCTACGCAAAGCTGCTGGTATTGCTAAAGGTTCAGGCGAACCAAATACTGCTAAAGTCGGTAAAGTAGATCGCGCTCAACTTGAAGAGATCGTTAAGACTAAAGATGCAGACTTAACTGCAGCTGATCTTGATGCTGCTGTCCGTACCATTGCTGGTACCGCTCGTTCAATGGGTATTACCGTGGAGGGTGTATAATGTCTAAGCTAACCAAACGTCAAAAAGAAATTCAAAGCCGTATTGAGCACGAAAAACAGTACACGCTTGAAGAAGCAGTGCAAATCCTAAATGATTTGCCACCTCTAAAGTTCAAAGAGTCTATTGATATCGCGATAAACTTGGGCGTTGACCCACGTAAATCTGATCAAGTGGTTCGTGGCGCTACCAATCTACCTGCTGGTACTGGTAAAACCAAACGCGTTGCTGTATTTGCTCAAGGCGCTGCTGCTGAAGCTGCAAAAGAAGCTGGTGCAGACATCGTTGGTTTTGAAGATCTAGCAGAAGAGATCAAAGCTGGTAACATGGATTTTGACGTTGTCATCGCTGCACCAGACGCTATGCGTGTTGTTGGTCAGTTAGGTACTATTCTAGGCCCACGTGGTCTAATGCCTAACCCAAAAGTTGGTACAGTAACGCCTAACGTTGCTGAAGCCGTTACTAACGCAAAAGCTGGTCAAGCACAGTATCGTGTTGACAAAGCAGGTATTATCCATGCCACTATCGGTCAAGTTGGCTTTACTGCTGAGCAAGTAGCACAAAACGCTCAAGCACTAGTCGCAGATCTAAAGCGTGCGAAGCCTGCTACTTCTAAAGGTATTTATATCAAGAAGATGACATTATCTAGCACGATGGGCCCAGGTCTAACACTTGATCCTGTTCCATATCGCCTTGCTAAATAAAAAATCAGCTATTGATGGCTAATAAGTGCAACTTGTTTAAATATTTTAAATAAAAGCACAAACGAATTTTAAAGAATTAGGTCAGCGTAGCAACCGCTATGCTGTCTAAGACCGTAGGTAGAAAGCAGTTTAATAAGATTGTTTACAACTTCTCGGAGTTGTTTTTAATAGTATTAAGCTGGTTTTGTTAATCGATGACAGATGAAAATCTTAATTGTCCTACGCAGACGGTGACCCACCCATTTTGATATGAGTTGATAGGAGCGGTATTCATACCAACCTATTTCTCAACGTCATTCTGATAACGGTGCCGTAATCAGTCGTTATTGATAGGTTCTATGTTTGTAGGATTTATAGATAACGTGTCGTATCAAGTCAATCTTAGCTTTATCGAGATTGATTAGATTAAAGGAGTCAACTTATGGCATTAACGCTAGAACAAAAACAACAAGTTGTGGCTGAAGTGTCTGAAGTTGCTGCTAATGCTTACTCAGCAGTAGCTGCCGATTATCACGGTATTGGTGTTGCAAAGCTTACTCAGCTGCGCGAACAAGCCCGTGAAAAAGGCGTCGTTTTGAAAGTGGTAAAAAACACCCTAGCAAAACGCGCTTTTGAAGGCACTAGTTTTGAGTGCATGTCAGACAGTATGACTGGTCCATTACTTTTGGCTTTCTCTATGGAAGATTTGGGATCTGCTGCTCGAGTCATTTTTGACTTTAGTAAAGATAACAAAGCCCTTGAGACCAAATTGGTATCAGTCGGTGGTGAATTATTTGGCCCTGAAGAATTAGAGCGTGTAGCGAAGCTTCCAACTCGCGACGAAGCAATCTCTATCTTGATGGCTACTATGAATGCACCAGTGACCAAGCTTGTCCAGACTATGAACGCAGTTCCTGGCAAGTTCGTTCGCACTGTAGCAGCAGTCAAAGACGCAAAAGAAGCTGCTTAATTGCTTGTTTTAACGTAACTTTAACATCGCAGTCTGTATTTTATTGTCAACACTATTTGAAAATTTGGCAAGCAGTCAAAGCGATATTAAAATCAATCAAATATTATCAGATAACGGAGAGTTCTCATGGCACTATCTAAAGAAGATGTGTTAAACGCAATCGCTGAAATGTCAGTAATGGATATCGTTGAGCTAATCAGCGACATGGAAGAAAAATTCGGCGTAACAGCTGCTGTTGCTGCTGCTGCACCTGCTGCCGCTGCTGCTGGTCCTGCTGCTGAAGAAAAAGATGAGTTTGACGTTGTTCTTGCCAGCTTTGGCGAGAAGAAAGTTGCAGTCATTAAAGCAGTACGTGAAGCGACTGGCCTTGGTCTAAAAGAAGCGAAAGACTTGGTTGAAAGCGCTCCAGCTCCAATCAAAGAAGCCGCTCCTAAAGCAGAAGCTGAAGAGTTGAAGAAGAAGCTTGAAGAAGCTGGTGCAACTGTTGAACTAAAATAAGTTTAACGCTGTGCTAAAAAAGCTGGTAATGCCTTGCATTACCAGCTTTTTTTTATTATAATTGTCAGCTTGACCTTTTGTGTCTGCCAACATACGTATGCATCAACGGTGGATACCCATCAAAAGGACACACTATATACATGCACGCAAACACGCCAGTTTTTGAAATCAGTTAATTTAGGCTAAACGTCCTGAGATGTTTGGCATTTTTTTGTGTCTGTATACTTCCTATTAGCAATAACGTTTTATTTAACCTGATTTGTTTGGATCTTAATTATTTTAGCATAGCTCTACTGTCAGTTCGTAAGCTTATCGACGGTAGATATCAGTGACGACATTACTTATATAAAATTGCAAAAACTTAATATTACGGTTATTAAATCCGTATGTTATTGAAATATAGAGTAATAGCTGTCATATAGTGGTATTTAGATATTAGTGTAAAGTCAATGTTGTGTGTTACGTATGCACAGTTTATTAAATTATTAAGCAGTCATTAACTGAGCATCACCGTTTCTTTTATTATCGTTTTCGTCGCCAAGTTTGCACAATGTTTATACAGATGGTATTGATTTGATGCACGCTGGTTACGCTTTCAATTTGTTTTCACGTCTACTGTAAGGACTCTCGATGGCATATTCTTATACTGAAAAAAAGCGTATTCGCAAAAGTTTTGCTGAATTGCCCACTGTGATGGACATTCCCTATTTACTGTCTATCCAAGTAGATTCTTACGAGCAATTTTTGCAAGAGCACAAAAAGCCAAAAGCTCGTGAGAATACTGGTTTGCAAGCTGCGTATTCCTCTATTTTCCCAATTGAGAGTCACTCTGGTAATGCTGAGTTGCAGTTCGTTGAATATTACTTAGGTACGCCTGAGTTTGATGAGCGTGAATGTATTTTACGTGGATCAACCTTTGCTGCACCGATGCGTGTCAAAATTCGCTTAATTATCAAAGATAAAGACAGCAAAGATAAAGACAGTAAAGCGGCGATCAAAGACATTCGTGAGCAAAGCGTCTATATGGGCGAGATGCCACTGATGACCGATAACGGTACCTTTATTATTAACGGTACTGAGCGCGTAATCGTATCACAACTACATCGCTCACCTGGTGTGTTCTTTGACCATGATAAAGGCAAGTCACATTCAAGCGGCAAAGTACTTTATAACGCTCGTATTATCCCATACCGTGGTTCATGGCTTGATTTTGAATTCGATGCCAAAGACTTGGTTTTTGCGCGTATTGACCGTCGTCGTAAGCTATTGGCGTCTATCATCCTACGTGCGTTGGGTCTGACCACTGCCGAAATCTTAGAGACTTTCTTTGATAAAGTTGCGGTTTACAAGGGTGAAGAGCAGTTCGAGATTGATTTAGTACCCGATCGTTTGCGCGGTGAAATGGCACAGTTCGATATCGTATCACCTGAAGGTGATGTACTGGTTGAGCAGGGCAAACGTATTAATGCCCGCCGTATCCGTCAGATCGAAGAAGCGGGTATGACGCGTATCGCTGTACCTGATGAATACTTATATGAGCGTATCTTAGCAGAAGATATCATCGTCAATGACGAAGTTATCGCTCATGCTAATACGCCTATTGATCATGAGCTATTGGTCAAGTTGAGCGCGTTTGAGGCCAGCGAGTCTATCAAAGAGTTCAGCATACTGTTTACCAACGATATCGACCAAGGTAGTTATATCGCTGATACGCTACGTGCTGATAGCACTTCAAGCCGTGAAGAAGCCTTGATCGAAATCTATAAAGTGATGCGCCCAGGTGAGCCACCAACGGTTGAGACCGCTGAGAAGCTGTTTGAAAGCATGTTCTTTAATCCAGATCGTTATGACCTATCAAACGTCGGCCGTATGAAATTCAACCGCCGTTTAGGGCTTGATTTTGATAATACAGACGATCCTGATATCCAGCGTGAGCGCAGTGTCTTAAACAACGACGATATCGTCAATGTATTAAAAGAGCTGATCGAGATCCGTAACGGTCGCGGCGAAGTTGATGATATTGACCATTTAGGTAACCGCCGTATTCGTTCAGTAGGCGAGATGGCAGAGAACCAGTTCCGCGTCGGCTTAGTGCGTGTTGAGCGTGCGGTTAAAGAGCGTTTAAGCTCAGCTGAGTCTGATAACTTGTCACCGCAGGATTTGATTAACTCAAAACCTGTCGCTGCGGCGGTCAAAGAATTCTTTGGTTCAAGCCAATTGTCACAGTTTATGGATCAGAACAACCCATTATCTGAAGTGACGCATAAGCGCCGTGTATCAGCATTAGGACCAGGTGGTCTGACCCGTGAGCGTGCAGGCTTTGAAGTACGTGACGTCCATGACACCCATTATGGTCGCGTCTGTCCAATTGAGACCCCTGAAGGTCCAAACATTGGCTTGATCAACTCCTTAGCCACCTTTGCAAAAACCAACAGCTTTGGTTTCTTAGAAACCCCTTATCGCCGTGTGGTTGATGGTAAAGTGACTGACCATATTGAATATCTCTCAGCGATTGAAGAGGTCGGTACTGTGATTGCACAGGCTGACTCGCCAATGACTGAAGATGGCGCGCTCAGTGACGAGATGGTCAGTGTGCGTAGCTATGGTGAGTTTGTACGTATGCCGCCAGAAAAAGTGACGCATATGGATGTGTCGCCAAGTCAGGTTGTCTCGGTAGCTGCAGGTCTTATTCCGTTCCTAGAGCATGATGATGCTAACCGTGCCTTGATGGGCTCGAACATGCAGCGTCAGGCTGTTCCAACACTGCGTGCTGATAAGCCGTTAGTGGGTACAGGTATGGAGCGTCACGTTGCACGTGATTCTGGTGTTTGTGTGATTGCTAAACGTGGCGGTGTGATTGAAGACGTTGATGCGTCGCGTATCGTAGTACGTGTCAATGAAGATGAGATGACTGCTGGTGAAGCAGGTATTGATATCTATAACTTGATCAAATACACACGCTCAAACCAAAACACTTGTATCAACCAGCGTATTATCGTCAACCAAGGCGATGAGATAGCCCCAGGTGATATCTTGGCTGACGGTCCTTCAACGGATCTAGGTGAGCTAGCACTAGGTCAGAATATCCGTATCGCCTTTATGCCGTGGAATGGTTACAACTTCGAAGACTCAATCTTGCTCTCTGAAAAAGTCGTAAAAGAAGATCGTTTCACGACCATTCATATTCAAGAACTGACGTGTGTCGCACGTGATACCAAGTTAGGTACGGAAGAGATTACTGCTGATATTCCAAACGTGGGTGAAGCAGCATTATCAAGCCTTGATGAGGCGGGTATTGTCTATATCGGTGCAGAAGTTGACGCAGGCGATATCTTAGTGGGTAAAGTCACGCCAAAAGGTGAGACCCAGCTTACGCCAGAAGAAAAACTGCTACGTGCCATCTTTGGTGAAAAAGCGGCTGATGTGAAAGACACGTCACTGCGTGTGCCAACATCAAGTAAAGGTACGGTCATTGACGTCCAAGTCTTTACTCGTGATGGTGTCGAAAAAGACGCCCGTGCGCGCGCCATTGAAAAGTCACAGCTTGATAGCTACCGTAAAGATTTAAAAGAAGAGCTACGTATCTTTGAAGAAGCGGCACGTGGTCGTATCAGCACTTTGCTTGATGGCCAAAAAATCAGCGGTGGTTCAGGTCTAAAAGCTGGTACGTTCATGAAAGCTGCTGATATGAAAGACATGAGTCTTGAGACTTTGCTTGATATTCAGCCAGTTGAAGAAGAAATCTCTGAGCGTTTGACGCAAATCGCAGAGTACTTGGTCGATAAGCAAAAAGACATCGACACCAAGTTCGCTGAGAAAAAACGTAAATTGACGGCAGGCGATGACTTACAACATGGCGTCCAAAAAATCGTTAAGGTTTACTTAGCGGTTAAGCGCCGTATTCAGCCTGGTGATAAGATGGCTGGTCGTCATGGTAACAAAGGTGTGGTATCACGTATCATGCCAGTTGAAGACATGCCTTACGATGAGCATGGCAATACCGTTGACATCGTCCTAAACCCGCTTGGTGTCCCGTCGCGTATGAACATCGGTCAGGTACTCGAGACGCATTTAGGGATGGCAGCAAAAGGCTTGGGAGAGAAGATTGACGGTATGCTCAAAGCGCAAGCTGCAATCAAAGATTTGCGTGATTTCTTAGACCAAATCTATAACAAAGTTGGTGGTGAACAAGTTGATCTTGATAGCCTGTCTGACGACGATATCATGGCGCTTGCGGGTAACTTACGTGAAGGCGTTCCGATGGGTACGGCAGTATTCGACGGTGCACATGAGCATCAAGTGAAAGATTTGCTTGAGCTAGCTGGCTTAGACAGAGATGGTCAGCAAACATTGTATGATGGTCGTACGGGTCAGAAGTTTGATCGTAAAGTGACGGTTGGTTATATGTACATGCTCAAGCTTAACCACTTGGTTGATGACAAGATGCATGCACGTTCAACAGGTTCTTACTCACTGGTTACTCAGCAGCCACTAGGTGGTAAAGCTCAGTTCGGTGGTCAGCGCTTTGGTGAGATGGAAGTGTGGGCATTAGAAGCTTACGGTGCCGCTTATACCTTGCAAGAGATGCTAACCGTGAAGTCGGATGATGTTGAAGGCCGTACGCGTATGTATAAGAACATCGTTGATGGTGAGCAGTACATGGATCCAGGTATGCCTGAATCGTTTAACGTACTAACCAAAGAAATCAAATCACTAGGTCTTAATATTGAGTTAAAAGAAACCCACTAAGCTTAAAAATTAATGTTTTAAACTTAGGCGTCACACTAAAGGCAGCACGCCTCATTGCTGCTGTTTTTAGTCATTTATCTCAACCCTATTCATTGCCTTCATTCATCTTGCTATATGACGTTACCTAACGTGGTATAACGCGGCCAGATGATTATAAAGATAACGGAGAAGCAACTTGAAAGATTTACTCGATATCATGCAAAGCCCTACCGCTAGCGGTAACCGTGAATTTGATAGTATCCAAATTACACTGGCTTCACCAGACGTGATTAAATCATGGTCACATGGTGAAGTTAAAAAGCCTGAAACTATTAACTATCGTACGTTTAAGCCTGAGCGTGACGGTCTGTTTTGTGCCAAAATCTTTGGCCCAGTAAAAGACTTCGAATGTCTGTGTGGTAAGTATAAGCGCCGTAAGTTCCAAGGCGTCATCTGTGAAAAATGTGGTGTTGAAGTCACCACTGCCAAAGTGCGTCGTGATCGCATGGGTCATATTGACCTAGCCAGCCCTGTTGCCCATATTTGGTTCTTAAAATCATTACCAAGCCGTATTGGTTTATTGCTAGATATGACGCTACGTGACATTGAGCGTGTGTTATATTTTGAAAGCTATATCGTCACTGAGCCTGGTTTAACTAGCTTAGAGCGCTATCAGTTGCTTGATGATGAAGATTACTTTCGTGCGCTTGAAGAATTTGGTGATGAGTTCGTTGCCAAGATGGGCGCTGAAGCCGTTCAAGATCTACTAAAAGACATCGATCTAGATCTTGAGATTGATGAATTGCGTGAAGCGATTCCGCAAACAGGCTCTGAGACTAAGCTTAAAAAGATGTCTAAGCGTCTTAAGCTATTAGAAGCGTTCCGTGACTCGCATAACAAGCCTGAATGGATGGTGATGAACATCTTACCAGTCCTACCACCAGACTTGCGCCCACTAGTACCACTAGAAGGTGGACGTTTTGCGACTTCAGATCTAAACGATCTCTATCGCCGCGTCATCAACCGTAACAACCGTCTCAAGCGTTTGCTTGAGCTTAGCGCCCCTGACATCATCGTACGTAACGAAAAGCGTATGCTACAAGAGTCAGTAGATGCTTTGCTAGACAACGGTCGTCGCGGTCGTGCTATCACTGGTAGTAATAAACGTCCACTTAAATCTTTGGCAGATATGATCAAAGGTAAGCAAGGTCGTTTCCGTCAAAACTTACTTGGTAAGCGTGTTGACTACTCTGGTCGTTCGGTCATCGTAGTGGGTCCAACGCTACGCTTGCATCAGTGTGGTCTGCCAAAGAAAATGGCGCTAGAGCTATTCAAGCCATTTACTTATAACAAACTACTATCACATGGTTTGGCAACGACGATCAAAGCCGCCAAAAAGATGGTTGAGCGTGAAGAGCCACAAGTGTGGGATATGCTAGCCATGGTTATTCGTGAGCATCCAGTGCTCCTCAACCGTGCACCAACACTGCACAGATTGGGTCTACAAGCGTTTGAGCCAGTATTAATTGAAGGTAAAGCGATTCAGTTGCATCCATTGGTTTGTACCGCGTTTAACGCTGACTTTGATGGTGACCAAATGGCGGTACACGTGCCATTAACCTTGGAAGCCCAGCTTGAATCACGTGCGCTAATGATGTCTACCAACAACATCTTGTCACCTGCGAACGGTGATCCAATCATCGTACCATCACAAGACGTTGTATTGGGCTTGTACTACATCAGCCGCTCATCGGTGAATGCAAAAGGTGAGGGCATGGTGTTTGCTTCAGTCAATGAAGCATTGCGTGCTATTGGTTCGAATGATTTGCATGTAAACGCCAGAATTAAAGTACGTGTGACCGAGACTCATATCGATGAAGAAGGCAATCGCACCAAAGAAACCAACCTAAAAGATACGGTTGCTGGGCGTTTGCTGATATGGAATATTATGCCAAAAGGCATGGTATTTGATGAGTGTAATCAGGAGATGACGAAGAAAAACATCTCAAAGCTGATTAACTCGTGCTACCGTAAAATGGGTGTCAAAGACAGTGTTATGTTTGCTGACCAATTGATGTATCTTGGTTTTGCTCAAGCAACATTATCTGGTGTGTCTATTGGTATTGATGACATGGTCATTCCGCCAAGCAAAGTACAGATCATCGAAACCGCAGAAGGTGAAGTACGCGAAATTGAAGATCAGTTTGAGCAAGGTTTTGTGACTGCTGGTGAGCGTTATAACAAAGTTGTCGATATTTGGTCACGTACCAATGACAAAGTCGCTAAAGCGATGATGGATAACTTGGCCACTGACAAAATCATGAATGCTGAAGGTGTTGAGGAAGAGCAGAAGTCCTTTAACTCTATCTTCATCATGTCAGATTCTGGTGCTCGTGGTAGTGCGGCACAGATTCGTCAGCTTGCTGGTATGCGTGGTTTGATGGCAAAGCCGGATGGCTCGATCATTGAGACGCCGATTAAAGCCAACTTCCGTGAAGGTTTGACGGTACTGCAGTACTTTATCTCTACTCACGGTGCACGTAAAGGTCTAGCAGATACGGCATTGAAAACCGCTAACTCTGGTTACCTGACTCGTCGCTTGGTTGACGTGGCACAAGATTTGGTTATTACTACCGAAGACTGTGGTACTGAGCAAGGCTTGCTCATGACACCGCATATTCAAGGTGGCGAGATCATCGAAAGGCTTGGTGAGCTAGTGCTTGGCCGTGTCACTGCTCGTGATGTGACTTATAATGATGATGATTCAAAAGTATTGGTGCCAGCAGGTACCTTGATCGATGAGCATTGGGTCGAGATTCTTGATGACAATGCAATCGATGATATTTGGGTACGCTCAGTCATTACTTGTGATGTTGCACATGGTGTTTGTTCACAGTGCTATGGCCGTGACCTTGCTCGTGGTCATAAAGTCAATATCGGTGAATCAGTCGGTGTTATGGCTGCTCAGTCTATCGGTGAGCCAGGCACACAGCTTACGATGCGTACTTTCCACGTGGGCGGGGCGGCAAGCTCAGCGTCTGTGGACAACAGCATCTCTGTACGTAATGCCGGTCAAGCGCGTTTTGAGAACATGAAGACTGTTGAGCACATCGATGGCCATTTAGTTATTGTATCGCGCTCAGCAGAAATTGCGTTAACGGATGAGCTAGGCCGTGAGCGTGAGCGCTATAAAGTTCCTTATGGTTCAAGCGTATTGGTTAAGAACGAAGAGCAGGTCGAAGGTGGTCAAACCATCGCAAAATGGGATCCGCACACGCATCCAATTATCACAGAATTTGCGGGTACAGCACGCTTCAGTGATATCATTGATGGCTCGACAGCGACAGTTAAAGTGGACGACGCCACTGGTATGAGCTCGTTTGAAATTCTAGCGACACGTGATCGTTCAAGCTCAGCTAAAGATTTACGTCCAGCGATTATCTTGAATACTGACGAAGGCAAAGAAGTAGTTTACTTCTTACCAGCCGAAACCATCATTCGTGTTAGCGATGGCGAAAAAGTAGCGGCAGGTTCGATCCTAGGTCGTGTACCACAAGCAACGTCAGGTACCAAAGATATTACCGGTGGTCTACCGCGTGTTGCTGACTTGTTTGAAGCCCGTCGTCCGAAAGATCATGCCATCATGGCAGAGATGACTGGTGTCGTTAGCTTCGGTAAAGAGACTAAAGGCAAAAACCGCTTTATCATTACCAATGAAGATGGCGAAGTGCATGAAGAGCTGATCCCGAAATGGCGTCAGATCAACGTCTTTGAAAACGAGACAGTAGCACGCGGTGAGATTATTGCTGACGGTCCACAAAACCCGCACGATATCTTACGCTTGAAAGGTGAGACTGCGCTTGCTGACTATATCGTAAACGAAGTACAGGACGTTTACCGCTTGCAAGGGGTAAAAATCAACGATAAGCACATCGAAGTTATCATTCGTCAGATGCTGCGTAAAGTTGAAGTCACTGATGCTGGCGACTCTAGTCACTTTAAAGGTGATCAGATCGAATATGCTGATTTGAAAGCCGAAAACGACAAGCTAGTTGCAGAAGATAAGTTCCCAGTACAGTATGAGCGTCAATTACTAGGTATCACTAAAGCCAGTCTGGCCACTGAAAGCTTCATCTCAGCGGCTTCCTTCCAGGAAACGACGCGTGTACTAACGGCGGCGGCTGTTACTGGTAAGCGTGATGAGCTACGTGGTCTTAAAGAAAACGTGGTTGTTGGTCGCTTGATCCCTGCTGGTACGGGTCTTGCTTATCATAAAGCTCGTAAAGATATGTCTGAGCAAAAGCTGCAAGACAAAGACATCAATGCTGCTTTTGATATGACTGCTAGTACCGATAGCAAAGACTTCGCCAGTTTTGATGAAGCCTTTGCGCAAGAGCTTAGTCAAGACAGCTAGTCTTCAGCACGTTCTATAACGTTTTAGTATTGATATAAAAAGCCAGCCTTGTTGCTGGCTTTTTTGTGCGCGTAAAAAATAAAAACTCACCCTTATACTGTAAAAAAAATAGTAAACTGAGCAAGCCGATTTACAATCGTCTTTAATTTAATATGAGGATAAGCACATGGCTGGTAAAAGTCGCGTTGCCAAATACCAAGCAGATAGAACCAATCAAAAGCTATATTTTCGCCGTCTCGCCTGTCAAGCAGCTGGGAGTAGCAATGATAAGCAGTTGTATCAAGCACATTGTGAAACGGCTATCTTTCATTTATACGGATCTTTTTTGGCCTTTATGCAAGAGCTTGCGCAGTTCTATAGCTTGTATATGACTGTGCCAACGTTAGAGAGTATCGAGCAAGAACTCAGCGCACGTACCCAAGCATCGCCAGAAATACAGCGTTTGCAACAGTTGCAGCAACAAGGGTTTTTGGCCAATATTGTGCGTGCTTATCAGCGCTGCTTATACGCAGTTATAAAAGATCGGCCAATCAGTGAAGAGGTTGGTATGAACGATACTGGCAAAGAGCCAAGAGACTTGATCGTTAATGTGGTCACGCTGTCAAATCAATGGCTGCCTGATGAGGCAACCATACGTGAATGGCGTCAGCAGCTGTTAGAGCTGATTGAGCAACTGCGTGCTGGCATGGTAGAGTTTTAAAAACCAATGAGGGAATAATGAAAATCTATGCAATGAGTATGTGGTTGATAGGCAGTGATTAGTAAATATAGTCGGAGCACTTTTAAACCGCTACGGTGTTACCCGCCCTAGATGTACTTAGTGTATTATCTGCGGTCGGTCGCCTTGTAGCGATTTTAAAATTCCTTGACTATACTGATTAAATCGTTATATACATCAAAAAAAGCTTACTCAGATCAATGAGTAAGCTTTTTAATTTGGACAGCATTAGACAGACAGTATTTGATGGCAGAAAAACCTGCCTTACTCTGGCATCACGGGCATACGCTCTACTGGCGTCACTGTCAGTGGGTTTTGAGGAGCGCTATCATTAGCAGTGTTACGATTATTACTACGTTGGTTATTACCACTTTCTTCAACAGTTGGTTCAGGCTCAGGTTGCTTGCGCTGCTGGGTTTTTGGCTGGGCTGGTTTGGCAGTGTCTGTGTCTGTGTCTATATTTTCTTCATCAGACGATATAACACCGTCATCAGTCATTTCTAATATACGCTGCTTTTGTTTCTTTGACTTTGAGCGATTATTGAGTGACACCCACTGATAAGGTGTGTCTTTTAGATCCGCTCTCATGAAGTCAATCCATACTGGCAAAGCTGCGACCCCGCCATACTCGCGGCGCCCTAGTGTCGATGGCTGATCAAAGCCCATCCAAACGACCGTCGCGTTGGTTGGATGAAACCCTGCAAACCATGCGTCTTTTGCTTCGTTGGTTGTACCTGTTTTACCGCCGATATCGCTACGGCCTAGAGCTTTGGCTCTTGTTGCTGTACCGCGCTGTACCACATCGCGCAAGATATCGGCCATCTCATATGCTACTCGTGGTGTCAAAATACGCGGCGCTTGGGTGGCTGTTGAGTATTGTACTAAAGGTGCTTTTAAACGATCTGATTCTGGACTGGCGTCGTAAACCGTTAAATTGATTGCTGTGTCATCTTGTACCTCGCCATCTTCTGAGCCTTGCTCTTCAGTGGTGAGTTCTGATTGTTCGTTAGCAGCCTCTTCTGCCACTTTTTGATCTTCAATGAGCTGTTGATTAAGATCTTTTATTTGTTCGTTAAAGCAAAGCGCACACGCCTGTTGTGGATTGGCTTGGAACAATAACTCATTTTCGTGATTATATATTTGTTGTATAAAGTAAGGCTGTACGCGGTGGCCGCCATTGGCAAAAGTTGCATACGCAGTCGCCATTTGTAGAGGCGTTGCTTGCCCAGTACCAAGCGCTAGCGACAGGGTAGTTGGTAGCTTTTCTTTATCAAGTCCAAACTGATCTAGCAAATCGCGAGCGTCAGAGATGCCAATAGCTTGTAATAAGCGAATAGAGACTAGGTTACGTGAGAGGTATAGCCCGCGGCGGAGAGTAATATCTCCCAAAAAGCGTCCATCCGAGTTTTTTGGTTTCCAGTCACCCACCTGAATAGGTTGATCTGAAATGATACTGTCTGGGCGATAGCCTTTTTCTAGAGAAGCGGTATAAACCAGTGGTTTAATGATTGATCCTGGTTGGCGCCAGCCTTGTAATGCACGGTTAAACTTACTGTGATTAAAGTCAAAGCCGCCGACAAGTGCTTTTACAGCCCCTGTATCAGGATTTAAGGAGACTAGGCTGCCTTGAACCTCAGGTATTTGTGCCAGCTTCCAACCACCGCTGCTAGTTGGTATTAAGCGAATGATATCGTTTTTGCTGACCACTTGGCTTGCGTTACTCGGATAGTAACCGATACGATCGGCGGAGATATACTTGCGTGCCCAACTCATCCCTGACCAGTTAACGGTAACGTCCTCACCGGATGGCATGGTGGCTTCAAAGCTGCGCGAATTAACTTTGGTGACTTTGGCTGGATACATCCCACCATAGCGTCGAAAGTTCTCTAGCGGCTCATCATTTGCTTCTGCGCCGCGCCAGCCATGACGATGATCATATGCAACCAATCCTTTTAGTACGGCCGATTCAGCGGCTTGTTGTGCTTCGCTATCAACAGTAAGGCGCACCCGCCAACCACCATTAACGACTTGTTCACCATAGCGGTTAACCAGTGCATAACGAGTCATTTCTGCCAAATAAGGCATGTTTACATCAAGCTTTTCTTGATAGAGCTTGAGTCCGATAGGAGCGTCAATCGCTTCATCGTATTGCGCTTGGCTGATATAGCCAAGCTCATGCATACGGCCAATAATCCAGTTACGGCGCGTGAGTGCGCGCTCTGGGTTGGCAACGGGATTATACTTCGAAGGTGCTTTGGGTAGGCCTGCAAGCATGGCTACCTCAGCAATGGTGAGGTTTTCTAAAGATTTGCTATAGTATTTTTTGGCAGCGGCACGAATACCGTATGCGCCTTCACCCAGATATATTTTGTTGACATATAATGTCAATATTTCGTTTTTACTGAGTTCGTCTTCCATTTTACGGGCGACGAAAAGCTCAGTCAGCTTACGGTTTAACGTACGCTCAGAGCTCAAAAAGTAGTTTTTGGCGACCTGCATGGTAATAGTAGAGCCGCCTGTTTGCGTATCATCATCAGTGACTGCTTCCGTGACAGCGCGCCCAAGACCTTTGAGACTAATGCCCGTATGCTGAAAAAATGAGGAGTCTTCTGCTGCTAAGAAGGCATTGGTTAAATCTGTAGGGATTTCATCAAAGGTAACCGGTAGAGACAACCGATTACCATACTGACCTATCAGCTTGTCATCACTGCTATAGATCTGCAAAGGCATCTCGAGACTGGCAGTTTTTATTTCTTGAATACTGGGCAAAGTCGGTGCTAAATACATAGCCATACCGTAAAAGCCGATTGGCACAGTTAATGCAAGGATAACTGCAAGTGCTAGGCAAGCAATAACCAGTCCCACCAAGAAGTGTAAGAGACGAGCAGTAGCATTTTTTTGGGTCATAGTCAGACTTATCGATTAAAATTCGCAGCAAATAATATATTATACATCGAACAAAACAGGCAGGTCATACTAAAAGTGTAATTTACCGCATAAGTCTCTATAAACACTTGAATCTGTCATTTAAGTAACGTATTGTATTCAATTATTACAAAAACATATCAGAATGTACAATTTATATAAGGTAAAGCGCTTGTGAGGCTACTTTCTTCTAAAGGGCGACATTTGGTTGGGGTGGATATATCTGCTACCTCAGTAAAACTGGTCGACATACAACGTCAACAGGGCAGATTCCATCTGAAATGTTATGGCATTGAAGGATTGTCGCCAGGTGCGGTTGTCGATAAGCTGATTGTCGATACTGAAGAAGTCGGTGCTGCTATCGCCCGCTTAGCAACACGCTGTCAGGTGGCAGGTGGTGATGCAGCGACGGGAGTCTCAGGATCCTCGGTTATTACCAAAATCATTGATATGGATATGAAACTAAGCGATGTGGAAAGAGAAGCTCAAATTCGCTTGGATGCAGATCAATATATTCCTTATCCCTTAGATGAGGTCAATCTAGATTTTGAAGTCCTCGGTCCTTCTTTACTCGATGATAATCTGGTACAGGTTTTGCTGGCAGCATCGCGCTCAGAAAACGTCGATCAGCGTGTTGATGCACTAATTTTTGGCGGTTTAAAAGCGAAGATAGTAGATATCGAATCACACGCTATTGAGCGTGCGTTTGAACTCATGGTAGACAGTTTGCCCAATATGCCTGAGTTGGTTGCTATCGTTGATATTGGTCATCATCAGACGACTTTATATATCGCGAAAGATGGTGAGTTTGTCTATAGCCGTGAGCAATTATTTGGTGGATTACAGCTGACACAAGCCATTCAAGACCGCTATGGTTTATCGTTTGAAGAGGCGACAATCAATAAGCGTGAGCGCGTGCTACCAGATGACTATTATACAGAAATCTTAACGCCCTTTATGGAAAGCACCATTCAGCAAATTACTCGCTCGTTGCAGTTTTATTTTTCTTCGAGTCAGTACAATAGTATCGATCAAGTGGTGCTGGCGGGCGGCAGTAGCTCTATTCCAGGTCTACCTGGAATGGTGCAGCAGAAGCTGGGCGTACCAGTGACTGTCGCAAATCCGTTTATCAACATGACCATAGATCCCAGCATAGACAATGAGCAACTGGCAATTGATGCCGCAAGTTTAATGGCCGCTTGTGGCCTTGCGTTAAGGAGCTTTGACTAATGGCTCGTATTAACCTACTGCCTTGGCGGCAAGAAGAGCGCGAACGCCGTAATAAAGAGTTTATTACCTTGGTGGCTGCCGTGACCTTGCTGGCACTATTGACAGCGTTCGCAACATGGAGCTATTTCAATAATGAGCTTGATGAGCAGCGTGATGCAAATGCGCTTATCACTCAAGAAAACACTCGCCTAGACACTGCGCTTGTTGAGATTGATAGCTTAGAGCAACGCCGCGATGATATTGTTTCACGCATGCAAGTCATTCAAGATCTACAAGGTCGACGTCCAGTTCCAGTACATTTATGGGATGATCTGGCAAAAGCCATGCCCGCTGCGCTTTATTTAAATAATCTAAAGCGTGAAGATAATACGCTTATCTTAACGGGCCTGGCAGATAATCCCAATGTGGTTTCAAGCTTGATACGAAACTTAGATGCCAGCAAGTGGATGGGTAATTCTGCAGTACGCAATATTCAACAAAATATCAGTGCTTACCAACCCGCGCCTGCACTCAATACTGGTAAACAGTCACGTCCAACATACCCTGAAGACAGCTACGTGCAGTTTGTTATCACCACACAGGTTCAGTCACAGACTGCTAATACTGATGATGGCGCTAAGACTGGAGGTGAACTGTGAAGCTTACTCGCAAAAAAAGCCTAATCAAGGCCAAAAAAACCGCCAAACAAAGCAATAAAAAGCAATTTGATTTTAATGATTTTCGACGTAGCTTTGAATCTTTAGATACTGAAAACTACGGCAGCTGGCCAATACCAGTCAAAGTGACGATATTTGGTTTCATTATTGCTTTTATTGCAGCCTTATCTTGGGCGCTACCTATCAGTAGCAAGATAGATGAGATCAAAGCTGCAGAAAACGAACAGCAAGTTTTACTTGAAAGCTACCGTAAAAAAGAGTCGCGTGCCCGTCATTTAGAAGCCTATAAAATACAGGTCGCTCAGATGGATGTTGAGTTCAATACCTTGCTTGATCAATTGCCAAAAGATACTCGGGTATCAGAACTGGTAGAAGGCATCAACATGACAGGTGTTGGCAGTAATATTCGTTTTCAAGACATATCAGTTGAAGCTGAGATTGAAAATGAGTTTTTCATTGAGCAGCCAATTCGTATTGCCGCTATAGGTGAGTATCATCAGTTCGGTAGCTTTATTAGTGGGCTTGCAGCCTTACCACGTATTATTACCATGCACGATTTTGAGGTCAGTAATCCGAAACCGACTTTAGATACGTTACCAGAGTTGAACTTAGTGCTACAGACCAAAACTTATCGTTCAAAAGAAATCGCTGAAACTGATGCGGCTACAGAAGGAGGTAATTGATATGAGTGCTAAAGTACCAGCCCTTCTGACACTCGCCATCGCAGCTTTAACGCTGACTGGATGCTCTGATCGCATTGGCATGGCAGAACAGGCGATGAATGAAATTCGTAACTCACCCTCGCAGCCGATTGAGCCACCACCAAAAGCTGAACTAGTAGATGACTTTGTCTATAGCGCAAGTATGCTACGCAGTCCGTTTTTACCACCAAGCCTTGTGAGTGTGCAAGGCTCAGACACTCCTTTGGATGGTGTGCGCCCTGATATTACTCGTACCAAAGAGCCGCTTGAGCAATATGAGCTATCACAGCTAACGTTTCGCGGTATGTTGATATCTCCTGAAGGGCAGCAGTATGCTCTCATCCAGCGCCCAGATGGCTCAGTGGCAAGTGTCAAAGTAGGTGACTATATGGGATTAAACGACGGCCGTATTGTTGAGATTACGCCGACCCAAATTAATTTGATTGAAATTGTGCCAGACAGCCGCGCAGGGTTTACTGAAAGACCTCAGTCGTTGGTCTCTCCTATAAACTAAATTGGCAGATTTTTTGAGGAATAAGTAATGACAGTACGCAATAACAAGGTAATGACGATGAGTAACCGTGTTTCCTCTACTTTCGCCATATCTGCCTCGCGCTTTGCTATACCTGCATTGGCAGTCAGTATGGTCGGCATCAGTAGTACAGCCTATGCTGACCAGCGTATCGATAACATCTCTGTGGTACAAACCGCGCCTGCCGTCACTCAGATGCGCTTAGGTTTTAATGGTGCTCCAGTATTGCCGGCTGCTTATCAGCTTGATGACCCAAGCCGTTTGGTTCTAGATTTCGAGCAAGTGCAAAATGGTCTGGCTAGCCGATTTAACGACTACAATATTGGTATGGTTAACGAAGTGACGACTTTGAGTAATGACAGTACCACACGTCTGATTGTTGGGCTAAAACAAAGCGGTAACTATACCACCGCTGTTGATGGCAATGATCTGCTACTCACCATCACGGATCCTAACCGGCCAGTGGTGATGACCAGTCCAGCTGTCACGCAAGTACCAGTTGCTGCAAGAGCAAACATGAGGACAGCTGATAATACAGCATTGACCACGACTGCCATCGTCACGCCTATCGTTGAGACCAGTAGTGCAGGTGTCACACCGATTGTTACGAATTCGGGTGCCGTACAGGTAAAAGCGCCTACTGATACCATGGTTGTACGTGTTAATCCTTTATTAGATCCTAGGCTTGCCGCTTCGCAAGTGAGTAAGCAGTACAGCTATGATGGTTTGAGCGCATTAAACTTCTCAGCAGGTGACAATGGCGGCGGCAATATTAGTATTGCATTAGTCAATGAAGCCATTCCTATTGATGTACAACGCCAAGGCAATAAGCTGGTTGTGCGTATGACGGGTAGTACCATACCTCGCAACCTATTGCGCCGCCTTAACGTCAATAGTGGTCTGGTCGAGAGCATCGATACCAAAAACCAAGGTCAAAATGGGGTTATCACCATCAATATGACGGGTGATTATGAGTATCAAGCCTACCAGTCTGGCAATCAGCTTAACGTGAGTATCGACAAACCTGAGCTATTACGTGAGCCGACCCTTGAAGAGAAAGTCTATAGTGGTGAAGCGCTGTCTATGGAGTTTCAAGATGTTGAAATTCGCAGCGTTCTGGATATCTTAGCGCAGTTTACTGAAATGAATATTGTGGCTAGTGATTCGGTGGCTGGTAATATTACCTTGCGTCTTATCAATGTGCCTTGGGATCAAGCGCTCGATATCATCTTAAAGAGTAAAAACCTAGGTAAACGTGAAAATGGCAATGTCATTTTGATTGCGCCTTCGGTTGAACTTGCCCAACAAGAAGCGCAGGAGCTAGAAGCTCAGCAAGCCGTTGAAGCCTTTGCGCCACTACGTACGGAATACATTCGTCTTAGCTATGCCAAAGCCTCAGATGTGTTTAACCTTATCTCTCAAGGTAGTGGCTCATCAGGTGGCAATCGCGGCGTAGATGATAATAGTAGCTTATTGTCCAACCGTGGTACGGTCACGATTGATGAGCGTACCAATACGCTTATTATTAAAGATGTGGCTGATAGTATTGAAAACATTCATAGACTGATCAGCAAAATCGATATTCCTGTGCGCCAAGTCATGATTGAAGCGCGGATTGTTAGCGCGACGGACAGCTTTAGTAAAGAGATTGGGGTGCGCTGGGGTATCTTATCAAACGGTGCGGCCAATAATCGTAACCTATTAGTGGGTGGTAGTAATCAGACGCTATGGGATCTAAAAGACTTCGATGTAGAAACAACGACAGTC
Source organism: Psychrobacter fulvigenes (assembly GCF_904846155.1). Taxonomy (NCBI): domain Bacteria; kingdom Pseudomonadati; phylum Pseudomonadota; class Gammaproteobacteria; order Moraxellales; family Moraxellaceae; genus Psychrobacter; species Psychrobacter fulvigenes. Next base: position 2,955,779 of record NZ_CAJGZP010000001.1, on the reverse strand, counting down.
AATGGCCAGACGGTATCCTATCCATCATACGACATCAGCCGTCCTGATAATCTAAACGTCGACTTAGGAGTGTCTAATCCAGCGGGCAGTATTGCTTTTGGTTTGCTCAGCATGTCAGATGTGATGCTTGATCTTGAGTTATCAGCACTGCAAGCAGATAACCGTGGTGAGGTCATCTCCACTCCCAAAGTGTTGACAGCGGATAAACAAACGGCCAAAGTTTCTTCTGGTACGCAGATTCCTTATCAGGAAGCGGCAGCCAGTGGTGCGACGTCTACCAGCTTTAAAGAAGCGGCATTGAGTTTGGAAGCTACGCCAAATATTACTCCAGATGGTAAAATTGGTCTGCAGCTATTGATTACCAACGGCACACCAACCATCATTAATAATCAGGTAGCTATTGCGGAAGACTCTATCTCTACTAACGTCATTGTAGAAGATGGTCAAACAATCGTACTTGGCGGTGTGTTTAAAAACCGTACATCTAATGGGGTAGATAAGGTACCTTTCTTAGGAGACTTACCTTATATCGGTCGTGCGTTCCGTAGAGATGTACGTAGTAATGCCAAAGAAGAGCTACTCATTTTTGTCACACCAAAGCTGATTAACGATGGTGTCAGTCGCTTAGATTAATAGGCCGTCTAATGACATTGATAGCAAAAAAGCAAGCCTATATCTTTAGGCTTGCTTTTTTTATAGGTGGATTTTGTCCATTACAACAGATTGACTGGATTTTATCCATAATAATCGGCGCTCATTACTAGCCAGAATATCGATGACGTTGTATGATAGTTGATTTATCTGAGTGAGTACTATGTTGGAGGAATTGCCATCGGTATTTTTAGTCGGGCCGATGGGAGCGGGAAAAACGACCATTGGCCGATTGCTTGCTAAGCAGTTAGGGCGTGAGTTTGTGGACAGCGACTGGTATGTCGAGTCGCAAACGGGTGCTGACATTGCTTGGATATTTGCCAAAGAAGGTGAGGCGGGGTTTCGTGCGCGTGAGACACGAGCAATCGACGAGCTGACTCAGCGTAAGCAAATCGTCCTTGCAACTGGCGGCGGTGCCGTCATGAGCGCTGACAATCGGAGGTTTTTGCACCAGCGCGGTATTGTGGTGTATCTGAATGCGCCTGTAGATGTACAAATGGCGCGTACGGCAAAAGATAAGTCACGACCACTATTGCAGCAGCCAAATCCTAGGCAAATCTTGCAGAATCTATACAGTACTCGCGATCCTTTATATCGAGAAGTTGCGCATATTATAATGCCGACTGGGCACACTTATCCACGTCATATGGTGAGTCAGCTACTGCGTCATCTTGAGTCATTTTGGGCACTTAAAAGCACCAAGCCTAGCAGTGCGACAAGTGAGTGTATAGAGTCAGCTACCAAGCCAAGTTAAAGGGTGCGTATAGTGAGTCCTAAATAAAAAGAGTACAGTTTTTACGGCGTGCTACTGGGATGAATTTTCTTTGCTTGCTGTGCGACTTCGTCACTCCAGAGGCTGCATAAAATTCATCCCAGTAACACTGTATTTATTTTATAGTGGATCGACTATATAGCACAGCAGTCACTAAAAAACTTTTAAGTTTAGATAAGATTTTCTGATGAACGGCTTTCTTTTTTTAGAAAAAGTCTCTTTTGAGTGATACAGCAGAGATTACAACATAGGAATGCTTTATGGCAACGTCACTGTTTAATGAGGGCTTAACGGTTCATACTCAAAGCCATGATTACCCAATAGTTATTACCGACCAGTGTGATATGGCAGAGCAGGTTGCGCCTTATATTAGTGGTCAGCAAGTATTGATTATCACCAATGAGACGGTTGCGCCCCTATATTTGCAGCAGCTGCAAGAGCAGTTAGCAAAGTCCTATACTGTTGCAGTCTGCAGTTTGCCAGATGGGGAGCAATACAAAAACCAAGCCAGCATCAATCAGATCTATGATGCTCTAATGGCACAACACTTTAATCGCGACGTGACTTTGATTGCGCTTGGTGGTGGGGTGGTTGGTGATATGGCTGGTTTTGCGGCTGCAAGCTTTATGCGTGGGGTGAGTTTTATCCAAATCCCAACGACGCTACTGTCACAGGTTGATTCAAGCGTTGGTGGCAAAACAGGTATCAATCACAGCCAAGGAAAAAATATGATTGGCGCTTTTTGGCAGCCACAAATGGTACTGGCTGACATGAGTACGCTGCAAACCTTACCTGCACGCGAACTATCGGCAGGGCTGGCTGAGGTGATTAAATATGCTCTAATCATGGATATCGAGTTTTTAGAGTGGCTTGAAGTAAATCTACCTGCCATGTTGGCGCTGGATTTGGCAATACTTGGTGAGGCAGTGAAGCGCTGCTGTGAATATAAAGCTGACCTCGTCGCTCAGGATGAGAGAGAAGCTGGAGTACGCGCGTTATTAAACTTCGGTCATACCTTTGGGCATGTGATTGAAACGCATGAAGGGTATGGTAACTGGTTGCATGGTGAGGCCGTTGCTGCTGGCATGGTACAAGCCGCTGAGCTGTCGCAAAAAATGGGCTGGCTTAGTCTTGATGATGTGGCTCGTATTAAGCGCGTATTGACACTGGCCAACTTGCCCGTTAATCCACCAGCGATCGCCACCGATGTTGCTCTAAATCTTATGGGTCATGACAAAAAAGTGAAAAGCGGACAGATTCGTCTGATTTTGTTAAAATCATTAGGACAAGCTGTATTAACAGATGATTTTGATACGCAATTACTGACAGAGGTATTGTCACAACAGGCAGGCTAAAGTATCGCTTGGTTAAACTGAGAGTGACTGAGTAGCGAGTCATTAAGTATAGCCGGAGCACTTTTAAACCGCTACGGTGTTACCCGCCCTAGATGTACTTAGTGTACTATCTGCGGTCGGTCGCCTTGTAGCGATTTTAAAATTCCTTGACTATAGCGAATGCTTCGGTCTTCATAAGTAGGATATATGTGTTTTTCATTAGCCATATGTAGTCTAAATTAACGCTGACAACCTATCAGGTGTTATGATAGCGCTAGCCCTCTAATAAATACTTTAATTGTTATTAGCATTATTATTAGCGCGCTTTATTCTATTTTTTAAAGGAAACATCCATGGCCGCACCGAGCTCATCGACTCGTTCTGCAAATAAGTCCTATCGTCGCCAAGCTCTCATTTGGTTGATGATGACGTTGCTGCTTGGCGTAATCACCGCGCTGATTTGGATGTTCAGTCAGACGCCAGCCATCGGTGCCAAGATTGAAAATGCACCCATATCTGCACCAGAAGAGTTAAGTACTGAGCTTAAACAGCCTTTATCTATAGAATCTCTGCATGAGCTTGATACCGACGTGCAGCCCATCAACTTTGAAGACACCATTCGTGATTTACGCAATTATCCTGACGAGTTTAAGGATAAGAGCTTTTTGGTCGCTAACAAAGGTAAGTGGACGGTGCAAGTGATGAACGTCGCTGAACATGAAGTGATTGTTAGCTACTTAGAGGGGCGTGATGATCGCAAGAAGTTCTCGTATTTCCGTTATCGTGATGATAACAATCAAATACGCTATATGCTGACTTATGGACTCATGAGTAGCCCGCAAGAGGCAGCAGGAGCCGCCAAATTAGTAGATTTTGGCTTACCTGCAAACGTGCGTGTATTGCCAGAAGAAATCAACCGCTATGTCGGTATTATCGATAACTATGAGCGTCCTAAGCCGATTAAGGATCTCAGTACCAGACGTTCGCGTTCGGTTAGGTTGCAGCCTACCAAGAATGAAGTTCCTGTCCGTCAAGAAGCTGAGCCAGTTGAGAATACGACAGCCAATAACCAGACAAACAAGAGTGTTGAGAGCATTCGCGAATCAGAAGATACTTCCGACACTTTAGTCGTCAATGAAGAACGGACAGTGGTTACGGAAGGTGAAACAGTAGAGCCCGCTGCGCCTAAGAAAGAAGACGCATCTGGTAAAACTGAGCAAGAGACAAAAAATCTACCAGTCGTACCTACGCCACCTGCACCCAAACCATCAAAGAGTACGGGTAATAACGCTGATAAAAACAGCAACAGCTCAAACGATAACAGTAGTAATAATAAAACCAGTGCTGCTCCGACTACGAAAAGCTCAAATAGTGATGCTGCTAAAAACAACAGTGCTAAAAGCAACAACGACAGTATTAAAGAGTTGATTGAACAAAAAACTGATTAACTTTTTATGAGCCTGTATAGATTTATAGCGAACCCGCAAGACAGTATCTTGCGGGTTTTTTTATGATGTAAAATCGCCCTTATTTGGGGTTTCTAAGAGTGACCGAATAAAGTAAAAGGACATACACTTGCTAAGCAGGTCAGAAAAAAGACTAGATTTTTTGTCAAGTATTCACTAAGATAACTGTGGGCGCCGTTCTGTATAATTATCGTAAATGGCCGCATTTGTAGTATCTATTTAAAAGGTCTTACAAGTTATACAAGGCGTCTATATTATGATGCCGTTGCTCAAGCGCTCCTACTTGCTTTTTAAATTGAACGTATGACAAGTGGTACAACTCCTCTTATTACTCTCTTTCTTAAGGTCGTTAAAGCGCTTGAACATAGAGCGTCCTATATTCAAATTCAACCAAAAACTAGGCCGTTAGCCATTCAATCATCGCTGAACGCTAAGCGACCTAGTGACCCTTCGCTATAAAATAAATGAGAAAGTGACCATTATTTAATTACTTTCTAAGCGCTAGCGCTTATGGTTAAACGCGCCATTTATTTATTCGGTTGTGTGAATATTTAGTTAGCCCGCTTTGCCTACGGGTATCAGCTTATGTGCCGCATTGGATATATAAGTTACCCGTTCACTAAAAAGGACTAGCCATGTCAATGATTTCCTCCCATACGCATTTGGCCACGCCAGATGACTTCTCTGATAACTGTGGTTTTGGTTTGATCGCTCACATTGAGGGTGAAGCCAGCCATGACTTGGTAAAAACCGCTATTCATAGCTTAAGCTGTATGACTCACCGCGGCGGCGTTGCTGCTGACGGTAAAACTGGTGATGGCTGTGGTCTATTACTTGCCAAGCCTACTGAGTTTTTTAGAAATATTGCTACTGAACAGCAATTAACCATTACGGATAACTTTGCAGTAGGCATGGTGTTCGTCAATTTAGATGATGCTAAAGCCAAGCATAGCCAGCAAGTACTAAGCGATGAGATTACTGCGCAAGGCTTAGAAGTTGCTGGTTGGCGCGATGTACCGCTTGATTTAAGTATCGTTGGTGAGATTGGCCGTGAGACGCTGCCTGATTTCAAGCAAGTTTTTGTCAATGCTCCCGATGATCTAGCTGCAGACGATTTCAACCGTAAGTTGTTTGTCGCTCGTAAAAAAGCTGAGCAGCGCTTGGCGGCTGATGAGCTGTTTTATGTGTGCTCCTTGAATTGCCAGACTATCATTTATAAAGGTCTGGTAATGCCATCAGATCTGCCAGCGTTCTTTTTAGATTTACAAGATGAGCGTTTGGCCTCACATATTGTCGTTTTCCATCAGCGTTTTTCAACCAATACCCTGCCTCGTTGGCCGCTCGCGCAGCCATTTCGCTATCTGGCACACAATGGTGAGCTTAATACCATCACAGGTAACCGTAACTGGTCTGAAGCACGTACGCCAAAATTAAAATCAGACAAATTGCCCAATTTAAACGAATTAACCCCACTCGTGAATAGTACTGGCTCTGACTCATCAAGCTTAGACAATATGCTTGAAGTGCTGATGTCAGGTGGTATGAATCTGTTCCATGCGATGTCGATTTTGGTACCGCCCGCTTGGCAAAATGTCGATAGCATGGATATGGACTTGCGCGCGTTTTATGAGTTTTATTCGCAGCATATGGAAGCGTGGGATGGGCCAGCAGGTTTGGTGATTCAAGATGGACGTTATGCGGTCTGTATGCTCGATCGTAATGGTTTGCGACCTTCGCGATGGGTGACGACTAAGAACGGTTATATCACTGTTGCCTCTGAGGTTGGCGTCTGGGATTACGCGCCAAAGGATGTACTGGAAAAAGGTCGCGTGGGCCCGGGTCAAATGCTGGTCATTGATACGCTAACGGGTCAAATTTTAGATACCAAAGCCATTGCCACCTTACTTAAGAAGGCTCATCCCTATCGTAAATGGCTGCGTGAAGAAGCGAAACGTATCCGCGATGATGAGCGTCTAGAAGAAGAGCTAGCAGCGCAGGCATGTCGCGGTGAGCCGCTCAAAGCACTGCAAAAAATGTATCACATCACCAATGAAGAGCGTACCGAAATCATTCGCCCCAATGCCGAAAATGGTCAAGAGCCAGTTGGTTCGATGGGTGATGATACGCCAATGGCGGTGCTATCACAGCAAATTCGCCATGTCGGTGACTTTTTCCGTCAGCAGTTCGCACAGGTGACCAACCCACCGATTGACCCGCTGCGTGAATCTATCGTGATGTCGCTACAGACTTGTCTTGGTGCTCAAACCAATGTCTTTGCACCATCAGAAAAAGATGCGCACCGTATTATCTTGTCGTCGCCAGTGCTATCAGCCAGCAAAATGCAGCAGCTTGAAGCCTTGGATGATCCAGCGTTTCAAATGGCGCGTATTGACTTAAATTATGATCGCAACCTAGAGCTATCTGATGCAATCACTGCTATCTGTGAGCAAGTGGCGAGCAGCATTCGTGCGGGTCATACACTGATTGTATTGTCTGATAAAAATATCGCTGCAGATAAAGTGCCTGCCAACGCCATTATGGTGACGGGTGCGGTGCATCATTATCTCATTGCCCAAGGTATTCGTACTGATGCCAACTTAATCATTGAAACAGGTTTGGCGCGAGACTCGCATCAAGTGGCGGTATTGATTGGCTTTGGTGCGACCTGTATCTATCCATACTTAGCTTATGATGTGATTGAGGACTTGGTTTCCACTGGTGAGCTACTTGGCGATCCGATTCAAGCACGGGTTAATTTCCGTAAAGGTTTGGATAAAGGCCTGCTAAAAATCTTATCAAAAATGGGTATCTCTACCATTGTCTCTTATCGCGGCGCGCAGTTATTTGAAGCCGTTGGGCTCTCTGAAGAAGTCGTGAGCATATGCTTTAAAGGCGTACAAAGTCGCATTAAGGGCGCTACTTTTGCAGACTTGGCTGCTGACCAAGCACAGCTAGCGGCTAATGCCTTTAAACGCCGCGTGCCACTGGATCAAGGGGGTTTGCTGAAGTTTGTGTTTAACAAAGAGTATCATGCCTTTAACCCCGATGTGATTAACAGCATGCATGCAGCAGTTCGTACTGGCGATTATGACAATTATCGTCAATATGCCGACTTGGTCAATAGCCGTCCGGTGGCGACGCTGCGAGATTTACTGCAGCTCAAAACTGACAATGCTATTGCGGTCGATGAGGTTGAGGATGTCTCGCAGATTGTATCGCGTTTTGATTCTGCTGGTATGTCGCTTGGGGCACTATCACCCGAAGCTCATGAAGCAATTGCCATGGCCATGAATACCATCGGCGGGCGTTCAAACTCAGGGGAGGGCGGTGAAGATCCCGTCCGTTATGGCACGCTGCGCAACTCAAAAATCAAGCAAGTGGCCTCTGGTCGTTTTGGTGTGACGCCTGCGTATCTACGCTCTGCTGAAGTGATGCAAATTAAAGTAGCGCAGGGAGCTAAGCCTGGTGAGGGTGGTCAGCTGCCTGGTGGCAAGGTTAATGCTTTGATTGCACGCTTGCGTTATTCTGTACCTGGGGTGACGCTCATATCACCGCCGCCGCATCATGATATTTATTCTATTGAAGACTTGGCGCAGCTGATTTTTGATTTGAAACAAGTCAATCCAGATGCCTTGGTATCAGTTAAATTAGTCTCTCGTCCAGGCGTTGGTACTATCGCAACCGGTGTGGCAAAAGCATACGCTGATTTGATTACCATCTCAGGTTATGATGGCGGTACCGCAGCTTCACCGCTGTCATCTATCCATCATGCTGGCTCGCCTTGGGAGCTAGGTCTAGCTGAGACCCATCAGTCGTTAAGAGTCAATGGTCTACGTGATAAAGTGCGTGTGCAAACCGATGGTGGTCTCAAGACAGGCCTTGATGTGGTAAAAGCCGCCATTCTTGGCGCAGAAAGCTTTGGTTTTGGTACCACACCAATGATTGCCGTTGGTTGTAAATACTTGCGCATTTGCCATCTTAATAACTGCCCGACGGGTGTCGCCACTCAAAAAGCAGAACTACGTGACAAGCATTTCATCGGTGAAGCTGAGATGCTCATTAACTTCTTTAAGTTTGTAGCGACCGAAACGCGTGAATGGCTAGCAGCACTTGGCGTACGTAGTATGGAGGAGCTGGTCGGACGTACTGATCTGCTAGAAGTGCTAGAAGGTAATACCGATAAGCAGCGTCATCTTGATTTAACGCCGTTATTGTTTAGCCATCCAGCCAGTAGCGGTAAAGCGCAGACTTGTCAGGTTGAGCGTAATGAGCCATTTGATAAAGGCTTGCTGGCGGAGCAGATGATCAATGATATGCTGCTCAATATTCGTCAGGGTAATGGCGGCGACTATAGCTATTATGTCGGTAACTGTGATCGCTCTATCGGCGCCCGTATCTCAGGTGAGATTGCGCAGGTCTGGGGCAACCTTGGTATGAGTGATATGCCAATTAAGCTGCATCTGACTGGTACTGCTGGGCAGAGTTTAGGCGTCTGGAATGCCGGCGGTCTAAATATTGAGCTTGAAGGTGATGCCAACGATTATGTCGGTAAAGGCATGGCAGGCGGTGAGATTGTTATTTATCCACCCAAAGATTCAAGCTTTAGCGCGCAAGACACAGCCATCATCGGCAACACCTGTCTCTACGGCGCAACAGGCGGTAAGCTATACGCGGCAGGCACGGCAGGCGAGCGTTTTGGCGTGCGTAACTCTGGCGCGCATGCGGTCATCGAAGGCACAGGCGATCACTGCTGTGAGTATATGACAGGCGGTATTATTACTGTCCTTGGGCGTACTGGCCTTAACTTCGGTGCGGGGATGACGGGCGGCTTTGCTTATGTGCTTGACATGGAAGGCGACTTCTTTGATCGCTGCAACCATGAGCTGATTGATTTGAACCGTATCTCAAGTGAGCAAACTGAGGAACATCGGATTCATTTGCAACAAGTGATCGAAACTCATGTAGATAAAACAGGCAGTGCTTGGGGTCAGACCATACTGGCTGACTTTGAGCATTATGCTCGCAAGTTTTATTTGGTCAAGCCAAAAGCGGCAAATATTGCGAGCCTTCTAAAAACCACCATGGCTGATCCACAGTAGCCAATAATAGGTTTTTACAGACGTTTTAATACATAGGTTTTCAGCAGGTAAGTGACAGTAATGATAGATCCATTAATGATAGGTTCATCAATAATAGACACATTTTGCGCACGATTGATGAAGCATCGTCAACTGTCACTGCCCACTATAGAGAGATAGCATCATGGCAAAACGCTTAGATAATAGTTTTCAGTTTTTAGATGTACCACGGCTTGAGCCGACCAAAAAAGACATCGCCACGCGCTCAACGGAGTTTGTGGAGATCTATAAACCATTTGAGAGTGAGGCGGTCGCGCAGCAGTCGCATCGCTGTTTGGAGTGCAGTAACCCCTACTGTGAGTGGAAGTGTCCCGTACATAACTACATTCCCAATTGGCTCAAAATGGCCGCCGAAGGGCAAATCTTTCAAGCGGCAGAATTGTGTCACCGTACCAATACTTTGCCTGAGGTTTGCGGGCGCGTCTGCCCCCAAGATCGCTTGTGCGAAGGTGCCTGTACCTTGAATGACGGCTTTGGTGCAGTGACGATTGGTAATGTTGAGAAGTACATTAACGATACCGCCTTTGCACTTGGCTGGCGACCTGATATGTCTGATGTGGTTTGGACGGACAAAAAAGTCGCTATCATTGGTGCAGGGCCGGCAGGTCTTGGCTGCGCTGATATTTTAGTGAGAAATGGCGTCAAGCCTGTCGTTTTTGATAAACGACCTGAAATCGGTGGCTTGCTAACCTTTGGCATTCCAGAGTTCAAAATGGAAAAAGATGTCATGCGCAATCGCCGTGTCATCTTTGAAGACATGGGCATTGAGTTTCGCCTTGAGACAGAAATCGGTACCGACGTTAGTATTGATGAGCTGGTAAGTGAGTACGATGCCGTATTTATGGGTATGGGTACTTATACTTATATGCGTGGCGGCTTTGCAGGCGAGGAGTTAGAAGGCGTTTATGATGCGCTGGATTACCTGATTGCCAACGTCAACCGCTGCAACGACTGGGAAAAAGATGTTCGAGAATATATCGATCTCAAAGGAAAAAGGGTGGTGGTGTTAGGCGGCGGCGATACTGCGATGGACTGTAACCGCACCAGTATTCGCCAAGGCGCCGAAAAAGTGGTTTGTGCTTATCGCCGCGATGAAGAAAATATGCCTGGCTCGCGTCGTGAAGTCGTCAATGCACGCGAAGAGGGCGTTGAGTTCTTATTTAATCGTCAGCCGACAGAAATTATAGGTCTAAACGGTAAGGTCAATGCGGTAAAGGTCGTTACGACGCATTTGGGCGCACCAGATAATCGTGGTCGCCGTCGTCCTGATCCAATTCCCAACTCTGAAGAGATTATCCCTTGCGATGCGGTCATCATGGCCTTTGGTTTCCGTCCTAGCCCTGCTGACTGGTTTGAGGCGCAACAGGTGACTATGGACAGCTCTGGTCGGGTATTAGCAGAGGAAGAACAGACTTTTAAGTTCCAAACCAATAACCCCAAAATATTTGCCGGCGGCGATATGGTTCGCGGTTCTGATTTGGTCGTGACGGCTATTTGGGAAGGTCGCGAAGCGGCAGAGGGTATCTTAGATTATTTAGAAGTATAATAGTCAGCTTTATCGATAGCCATGCGCTAGCTTATAAGTGCTTTTTTCTTAATATGTGCTAGCATGCTTTGCTGAGTAACTTCTCTTATCTTTTGAGCGTCTTTTATCTTCATGAATAGATAAAAGGCGTTATTTTTTTGATAAAACCCAGTGAAGTGTTTAAGCTAATGAACATTAAGCTGATCATTACTTGACTGCATTTTTATCTAACCATTAAAAGAGATACCTTGTGTGAAACCGAAACTTTGGCAACGATTTACCGCACCGCTTATTGAGCCTTATGCGCGCTATCAGCATGCAGATATACTACATGCGATACGTCTGGGCATTGCTGTTTTAGCAGCGTTACTGATAAACAGTCTTTTTCATATACCCTATGGTGAGTGGGCAACCATTACCGTGTTCGTTATTTTAGGGCTGCTGCAATATCAAGGCGCGATTTATACCAAAGCTAAGGAGCGCATATTAGGGACGCTGCTTGGGGTGATAGTGGGCTTAGGATTCTTATGGCTGAGTCAAGACATAGGAAACTGGCTGTGGTTGTACTATTTATTGATTGGTATCATTAGCGGTATTATCGGTTATATCGCCATCAGGCAGCTTGGTTATATCGGTCTGCTGACAGGCATTACCATGCTGATGATTGTGTCTAGCCCTGATCAAAGTAATGTCGTCACAGATGGTCTATATCGGGCATTTAATATTCTGATAGGAGCAGGGGTGGCGGTGGCTGTCACTTTAGTACTGCCGCTAAAATCCACTCTGATGTGGCGTTTCTTATTAGCCAGTAACCTTGAGGCATGTAGTAAATTATATGCAGGGGTGAGTGAGCATATTGAGGCTGATACTCCCGAGTATGAGCCCTCCAAAAATGACAAAGGCACCAGTTTTCCAGATATTACTTATCCTGCCAGTAGTAACATGCCTGACGTGCCGGTTAATAAAGACTTAATTCGAGAGTTAAAGGAAATCAACAAGCGCCTGCTGGCAGTGCGTCCGCATATGGCAGCGACGACGAGTGAGTCTGGTATCGATAAAGAGACGATTGAGAGTATTCAACGTACCCATCGAAACATTATTGGTACGATTGACTTACTATTAAGTGCGGCACCGCGCTTAGCCAGTATTGAAATCGATGACAACAATCATGTGCTGCTGACTCACTATCAAAAAGAGCTCACCGAAGCCATGCAACATATGGCTGCAGTACTGCGTAGCCCAAGCGATCAGTCGTTTTGCCCCATCACTCATATTGTCGTGACGGATTACCCAAGTGTGCAAAACTTGGCTTTTGAGTGGCAAGGGTATTTTTGGTTGACTCAGACGTTACAAGCGCAATTGCAGCGCTTGAGTGATTTATTACAGTCTACTAATGAACAATGGTTTTCTGCTTCTGGTCTGCGTTATCAGCGCCGTGAGCGTCGTAGGATCAAAGAGCACGGTGGAGATACAGATTTGGGTTTGTAGCCAAGTGTACTTTTCTGAGCCATCTCTTCTGAACCATAAAAAAACGCTGACCATGAGATCAGCGTTTTTAGATGTATCTTAGTATTTAGGGTCAATACATAGTTGTTATATATTAACGCCCTGTTTTTAGCTTATCCCAATACTGCTGATAGACTTGTAAGGCATCATCACCGACATCTTCTTGAAACTCAGCTTTGGCCAATACGTCCTGAGGAGGATAAATCGTAGGGTTGTTTTTTACCTCGTCTGGCATCATCTCGCGTGCCGCCACGTTTGGTGAGGCATAACCAATCTCTTCACTGACGATTTTGGAGTTTTCAGGACGCAGTAGATAGTCGATAAACTTATGTGCTGCGTCTACCTGCTTGGCGTTCTTTGGAATGACAAAGTTGTCCATCCACAAGATGGCGCCTTCAGAAGGATACTTATAGACTAAGCTGGTCAGACCTTCATCATTGGCGGTGATAGCTTCACCATTCCAAGTCATACCAACCGAAGTTTCACCTTCCATATAGGGCATACGTGAAGCATCTGAGTTAAAGGTTTTGACATTGGGCATCAAAGTGGTGAGCTTGTTGTAAGCGGCTTCGATCTCGTCAGGGTTGGTACTATTACCTGAATAGCCAAGGGTGAGTAGTGCCATGGCAAACACTTCGCGCATGTCATTCATCAGCATGACTTGACCTTTAAACTCTGGACGCCATAGATCATTCCAGCTATTCACGGTCGCAGGGTCGACAGTATCTCCATTGATCGCCAGACCCGTGCTGCCCCACATATAGGGGATTGAGTATTTATTTTCAGGATCGACTTTAGTATTGGTAAATGAGGTATCCAAATTCTCAAAGTTACTAAGCTTGGATTTATCCAGCTCTTGTAATAGGCCTTCATTAGCCATCTTTTCGACATAGTAAGTTGAGGGAACCGCTAAGTCATATTGACTAGAGTCATCAAGCAGCTTGAGCTTGGCATACATCGCTTCGTTAGAGTCAAAGGTGGTGTAATTGACCCGAATGCCTGTCTCTTCTGTAAAGCCGTCAAGAATCTCTTGGGGCATATATTCAGACCAGTTATACAGGTTTAGGGTTTCATTGCTGCTAGCCGTACTGTCAGTAGCGGCATTATCCGAGTTGCTACAGCTGGCAAGCGCCAAGCCGACAGCCATGGCTAATAATGCTTTTGGTAGCAGACTGCCGACACGAGTAACGGTAGTTTGTGAGACTGAGTGAGATGATGATAAATGGGGCAAAATACCTCTCCTAACTAAGTAAGATGAAAAAAACTGGCGTATGAGTCACGCCCTATATGAGTAATTATACAGTTTTGCTAATGACAGTTGGGGGTTTAATGGCTAAAATCTTGTATGACACGCCCTAGTATAAAAACGCGATAGTATTGACCTCGCTAACTCTATTTTTGCTGATCATGCTAAGGTATGTCCCAAAAATGACAACAGACCCTAATTTTATAAGAGAGACGAGATGAATAACCGTAAACGTACCGGTGTTTTGACTGCTTTACTTGGCGTAGTGGGCTTTATGGCACTGTTTAATTCTGGCTCACCGACGCCTATCTTGAACTGGCCAGTTGAGACTTACATGGGACTGGCATTTACCATTGGTTGGCTTAGCAATATGCCAAACTGGTTGGCTTATGTGCTGGCGGCTGTGGTACTTATGCTCATGATCGTAGGGTTTTATAAAATCGGTGGGTGGACTTACGGCCTGATAGCAAATAAGCGCTAGATGCCAAAATACTCAGGTGCCGCTCTATGTTTTATGACAGATAATGTCTATTTATTACTGATTTAATTCTCAGATGCTGTTGATTGGCGATGGTTTGGAGTTATTCCAACCCATCGCTTTTTTTCTTATTTTAGTCTGAGGCTCTTTAATCTTTGGTTTATACATTAACGACTATTGCAAACAATTTGTTTTATAAGCCAAAAAAGTTTGTTTCTGTTTCTGAACTATGTTTCAATCGCAATCTTTTATTAACGTTTTCATATGTTTGAAACATACTCACTTTACATAGGTCTTGAATGGAGTAATGGCTATGCAGGGAAGTAATTCGCCAGATGGCAGTCCGCCACAGGATAATTTTGATACAGCAGCGCAAAGCTCTCGCATGCAACGGTTTTTAAAAGGGGTGGAGTGGCTTGGTAATTTGCTGCCACATCCAGTCATTTTGTTTGTTTGGATGTCTGTGCTGCTGTTGGTTCTCTCAGCAGTCATGTCTTACTTTGGTGTATCGGTGATTGATCCGAGACCAGAAGGCACCAGTGGTCGTAGCGCCGATGGTATGATTGAAGTCGTCAACCTATTGAACGGTGAAGGCTTAGCACGTATTGTTGAGAATTTAGTCACCAACTTTACGGGCTTTGTGCCACTTGGGACGGTACTGGTCGCCTTGCTCGGTGTCGGTATCGCTGAACACTCTGGCATGATATCAGCCGCCCTGCGTGGTCTGGTCATGAATGCGCCCAAAAAGATGGTCACCTTTACCATTGTGTTCGCTGGCATCATGTCAAACACAGCGGCAGAGCTTGGCTACGTGGTATTGATACCACTGGCAGCGGTTATCTTCCACTCGCTTGGTAGGCATCCGCTAGCAGGTTTGGCAGCGGCATTTGCTGGGGTATCAGGGGGCTATAGTGCCAACTTATTGCTCGGTACGGTAGATCCTTTATTATCAGGGATTACCCAAGAAGCGGCACGTATCATCGATCCAGCTTACACCGTTGGCGCAGAGGCCAACTGGTACTTTATGATCGCCAGTACCTTTTTGATCAGTGGTCTGGGTTATTTTGTCACCGAAAAAATCGTTGAGCCAAGCTTGGGCAAATATAATCCTAACGATGCAGACGATGCTTCTGTATTAGAGACGCAAATCGAAAAAGTATCGTCAGTTGAGAAAAAGGGACTGCTGTGGGCAGGGTTAAGCATGCTCATATTTTGCTTATTGCTGGCTTGGACAGTGGTGCCTGCAGATGGCATCTTGCGTAATGCAGAGACTGGTCTGGTATCGGGCTCGCCATTCTTAAAAGGCATTGTGGTCTTTATTTTTGTGTTCTTTGCGGTACCAGGTTATATCTACGGTAAAATTACGGGTAGCATCAAGAGCAACCAAGATGTGGTCGATGCCATGAGTAACGCCATGAGCTCATTGAGTATTTATATTGTGCTGGTATTCTTTGCGGCACAGTTTACCGCATTCTTTAAATGGTCGAATCTTGGCTCGGTAATGGCAGTATCTGGTGCGACCTTCTTAAGTGATATAGGTCTCACTGGGCCTTTATTGCTAGTTGGTTTTATCATTATTTGTGGTCTGGTCAACTTGATGCTTGGTTCGGCGTCTGCACAGTGGGCAGTGACCGCTCCGATCTTTGTACCGATGCTCATGCTTACGGGTTATGCGCCAGAGATGATTCAAGCGGCATACCGTATTGGTGATTCGACCACCAATATTATTACTCCTATGATGAGCTATTTTGGTCTTATTTTGGCAGTAGCAATGCGCTATAAAAAAGACACAGGGGTCGGCACACTGATGGCGATGATGTTGCCATACTCTATGGCCTTCTTGATTGGTTGGACCATCTTGTTCTCTATTTGGGTGTTCGTACTGGGTCTCCCTGTAGGACCTGGTGCAGAAACCTTCTATCCTGCTCGGTAATTGCTATGTAAATAATCGCTAATAAGGTTCAGGCGTTATTTAAAAACTAAAACCCCTTGTCAGTTCATAGCTGACAAGGGGTTTTTTAACATTTCAGCGCAGAATTCCCCTACTTCTAAAGTAGTGGTATGAATGTGTTATTGGTAACTACCCTTACTCCCTATGGTATTATAATTAATAATTATAACGCCAATTAACAACAAGCTCCTTATGACCAAGCAAATCCTAAAGGCCTATAAAGTCAGGCTGTACCCCAATGAAGCGCAGCAAATATTCTTTGCCAAATCATTCGGCTGCACACGCTTTATGTGGAATAGGATGCTTAGTGACAAGATTGATCATTACAACGAGCATAAGACCGAGCTTAAAAACACTCCTGCACAATACAAAAAAGAGTTTGAATGGCTAAAAGAAGTCGATAGTCTGGCACTGGCTAACGTCCAGCAAAATCTTAGAGCCGCTTATAGTAAATTCTTCAAAGGTTTTGGCTTCCCAAAATTCAAAAAAAAAGGACAACGCGATAGCTACACCACCAATAATCAAAAAGGCACAGTAGCGGTCACAGCTAACAGCGTCAAACTGCCTAAGATTGGTCATATCAACGCCAAATTCCCAAGTGTTATTAATGGCTTAATCAAGTCAGCGACCATCAGTAAAGAGCCTACAGGTAAGTATTTTGTCAGTTTATTGGTTGAAACGGTTGTCGAACCATTCACTAAAACACACTCAAAAGTAGGTATTGATTTAGGCTTAACCGACTTTATCGTCTTATCGGATGGCACAAAAGTGGCTAATCCTAAGTTTCTATCAAAGCTGCAAAATAAGCTTGCGCGGGAACAAAAGATTTTAGCCAAACGACGAGAGGGTGCTAAAGCCGCCAATCGCAAATTATCAGACAGTCGCAACTACCAAAAGCAAAAAATCAATGTCGCCAAAGTCTACGAGCGTATCACCAATTGCCGAAAAGACTTTCTACACAAACTCTCATTCAATCTCATCGAAAACCACGATGTGATTGCCATAGAGGATTTGAATGTAAGGGTATGGTCAAGAACAAAAAACTGTCCAAAGCCATATCAGACAGCTCATGGTCAGCCTTTACTACCATGCTGGCTTATAAAGCGGACTGGTACGGTAAAAAGCTAGTCAAAGTTGATAGATGGTATCCATCTTCTAAGACCTGCTCAGGCTGTGGGCACTTACTGACTAAAGCTGAGCTACCATTACAGGTGAGGACATGGAATTGCCCAAGTTGCTTGCAGGACAATGATAGAGACATCAACGCCAGTATCAATATCCTAAACGAAGGATTGAAGCTGGCAACACTCAAAACCGTCGGTGCGACGGGGTTAGCTTAGTCAATTTACCTAACCGCTGATACAAAACATCGTATCAAGTAGGGGTATTACCTAAGAAACCGCCACCTCTATAGGTGGTGGGTAGTTCATATGGGATGATCAATGATAGCCAAGGGATAGGTTGTTATTCAATCAAATAGCCTTATATATAAGCTACATAATTGATTGTTTGCATTTAATTTTATTAATAAGCTATTCGAGCTGCTTTAGTTTTTAGCCATCTTGATTCATAAGTGGTCATCAATAAGATTAAGATAAGGCTCAACGACAGAAATAGAAAAAACAGAAGATGCAAGAATACTGCATAAGGACGATACGATGGATGCTTGTACTGAAAATAACAGGGTTCAAAACAGCACCAGTCAGAACAGCACTATTAAAAATACAGCCACTCAATGCAATTTGGATGAGAGCTTGGTAAAAGTGTTGCCGCGTCATCCTGATAGTCGGCTCAAATCAGACTGGCTATTTCTATACGAAAAACTGCCCGCCAGTCAATGGTACGATACTGACTATGCGTACAAAACCGCTAGCTGGCTTGGAATACATCGCAGTATACGCAAACGTCAACGAGTCTTAGAGCAGCTAAGTGCAGAGTATCAAATGGGCGCACTGAACTGGTCGAACTATCGCTTGCAGATATTACCACGTATCGAGGATCACGTTTTTAAAGTGCATCAGCACCACAGTATTGAGGACAGAAGATATTTTCCGTATTTTTTGAGCCTGTACCCGCAGTTAAAAGCAGGGTTTGCGATATTAGAGCGCGACCATCTGCGTTTGGACGCGCTACTGGATGAGCTGCAAACGCTCAATAATGCCTTGGCAAACAGTGAAGATGAGGACAAGGCACTTGCAGAGCGCTTGCATCATACTTTGGTTGCCAGTAGCACTTTACTCTCGCATCATTTGAGCGATGAGGAGGACTTGGTCATTCCTATCTTAGGCTTGCGCCCAGAGTAAAGGCTATTAGCGTCTGTCATACTTTATAAGTTGTTTAGGACTGCACCGCTATCGATAAGCGTTCAAGTATCGCTTGTATGCCATGCTCCTCGATAGTACCAGTGACATAATCCGCGCGTTCTATGAGTGCAGGCTGAGAGTCGCCCATTGCGACGGCATAACCGACCAAGTCAAACATCTCTAAGTCATTCATACCGTCACCAAACGCCATGCACTCTTTTACATCGACTGCGTAATACTGGCAGAGATCTTTGATACCTCGCGCTTTAGACGCTTCTATCGGCAAGATGTCTGCACCTGTATTGTGCCAATGCACCAGCTTTAAATCATACTTAGCAAAATCGACGTCTTGCATTTTATCTTCTTGATTATTAAAAAATACCGAGCATTGATAAACAGGGTTTGAGCGGTAATACTCAGGATCAAGGATAGAGGTTGGAGTCTTGGCGTTATACTCGCGTATGCGCTCGTTTTCACTTGACCAAGCGATGTGAGTCGCAGAGTCAAACTTATAAATGAGACCGCTTTGTTTGCAAAGATGAACGACTTTATCGGTTTGCTCATCTGATAAAGGGTAGTGACTGATGACGCCGTCTTTATTAAAGCTGTATTGTCCATTCATACAAATGATGGCATCCAATATATCGTCAGCCAATAACGCCAAAATATCTGCTGGGATAATGGCTTTGGAGCGTCCTGTCGCAATGACCAGTTTAATATCAGCCTCAGCAAGCTGCTCAAGTGTCGCTTTGTTATGTTCGGCAATGATACCGTTACGACTTAAGGTATCGTCAATGTCAAAAAACATGATTTTAGGTGTCGGTATTCTATGGTTCATATAGGTATTGCTGGCTTTATCTATGATAAACATAATGGTCCTTTATATTTAAATTCTATTATTAATCTGTGCCAAAAATGATTGGCCTATCTCAAGTGATATGGTTTGGGTAGTAGAGTCTAAGCAGTATTGTTGTTTATTATGAGTCACTTCATTCTACATGACGACTGGCATAGCATGGGTTGGTTGTGACTAAATTGTGTAACAGACTTGCTCATGATTGTACCATCAGGGCATAACAGTCAAGAAAGCCAATAGCACCCGTAAAAGTAAGCAATAAGGATTATCTGATGAATAACTCATCTCAAAACACGGCTCGTAAAGATATGGTAAATAAAGACGCTGCAGACGACGATCTGTTTAGCATTACCCCGCGTCATCCTGACAGTCGGCTTGAGGTAGGCTGGTTGTTTTTGTACCACAAGCTGCCACCAGATCAATGGTTTGGCGCAGACTATGCCTATAAGACATCAGGATGGATAAAGGTACATACTAACATACGCAAACGCCAGCGTATCTTGCTACAGATTAGTACAGCCTATCAGTCAGGGGAGTTTGACTGGAGCGAGTATCGCAAGCGCGTCAGTATGCATATTCTCAAATTACATCAGCATCACGGGGTAGAGGACGCAGGGTTTTTTCCAGAGTTTATCGCTATGTACCCCAAGCTTGCGCCTGCCTTTGAGATATTAGGGCGTGATCATAAGCGTTTGGATGCGCTACTTGATGAATTGCAAGCGCAAAATGACTTGCTGGCAAGAAGTGAGGTCGAAGATAAAGCGCTTGCCGAGCAATTGCATCAGACTTTGGTGGATGCAACCAATTTGCTCTCGCAACACTTGACCGATGAGGAAGATCTGGTTATTCCTATTTTGGGGTTACGGCAGGGTTAGGGCTATTGGCTCTAGAACATCAACTTAGACCGTAGGCTGGGCTTTTAGCCCAGCATTTAAACTCTTTAAATACCTTGTAGGCATAATCCATGCGAACTTACATCAGAGATAAGACTAAAGGTGGCACTTACTTTCTGACTATGAATCTATCAAACCGCAAAAGTGAGCTGCTCACAAAGCATATCAATGAATTTCGTCAAGCCTATCGACTGACCAAACAAAACCATAATTTTCAACTTAACGCGATGGTATTGTTGCCTGATCATGTTCATATGCTCATTACTTTAGCAGAGGATAGCGACAATTACGCTGTCATTATCGCCAGTATAAAAACGCATTTTTCTCGTCAAATCAAAAAGTCTGCTAGTGAATTCATTAACCATTCTAGAATAAGAAGAAGAGAGCGAGGTATTTGGCAACGGCGATATTGGGAGCATAGAATTAGAGATGAGTTAGATTATCAGCGCCACATGGATTATATTCATTACAACGCGGTGAAACATGGTTATATCGCGCGTCCTATTGATTGGCCGTATTCGACGTTTCAAAAATGTGTGGAAGAAGGGCTTTATTCGTCTGATTGGGGTTGGGCGGGTATAGATGGGATTGAAGTTGATTATGATTGATTCTTGATTTGAGAGTTATTTTTTTTGGCATAGTTTTGCTGGGCTAAAAGCCCAGCCTACGTTAGCTAGCGGTGAGCTTATGATTTTTTCATTATTGGTCGTAGTTTGGGTTTTCTTTGCTATTAAGAAATGAAGCTTTGGGGTAGGGTGGGTTAGCGATAGCGTAACCCACCAAGGTTTTTCAAACTTAAATGGTGGGTTAGTTTTATCCGCACTCTCTGCGAGAGTTTAATAAAACTAACCCACCCTACGCAAACTGCTGTGTTAATTCAATCTAACTTTTTCTGAAAGCTTCCAGTTACCATAATCAGAGTTTTTGAAATTATATCGGTATTTTAAGCTAGGGCAACAGTTACTATCTTTAGGTGCAAATTCAAAAGACACCACTTCTAGTGTATTTGTTCTATTGTTGTAGCTGATGTCTTGAATAAACCTTGTATTTATTTCACTGACTTCATATAAGTCCATTAATAAATCTGAATTCGACATAGTGAAGGGTCTACTATCAGATATTCTTTGAAACTCGGTTAATGAATATCCATAAGTGCCACTACCGCCAGCACAGCCTACATCACCGCCCCATAGCACTAAAAAATTACCTGCAACCTTGCTGTCATCGAACATTTTATAATAGTTAATAGGGTAAACATTATTTACTGAGGCGAGGTTTTCTTCTGAGTCATCATCAAATGTTGTCATGCAAGCTACTGACTGTGCGTATTGTTTCGCTTTCTCCAAAACTTCATATTTGGTTTCATCTAATTCATACTGACTTACTTGATATTCTGTGTTTTCATCATATGCTATCGCTAGATTGCACAGTAATATACTTGAAAGTACTATTATCTTTTTCAAAACAACTCCTTAGATACTCTGAAATTGAAAGTGTAATATGGGTATATCCTCCAGTTTTTTAGTGCAAAAACCATACCAATCACCCAACCTCAACACTCGTCACATTCTGAAAGCCTCTTGGCAACTGCCCACCGCGATTGCCACGTTTGCCAGTATAGTTCGCCAAGTCCATTGGTTTTAAGGTCACATGACGCTTACCCGCAGTAATGACTAAGCTGTCTTGCTGACGTAATGGCGTAATGGCGAGCACTTCTTCATCACCTTTGAGATTAATCATCTTATTGCCCTTACCACGTGCCTGCTCAGGCAAATCGCTCAACTCAAATATCAGTAAGTATCCCGCATTGGTCACCACGGCGACATGGTCTGGTGTCAGGCTAGCGGCTTCTGTACCGTTGCCATCTTCTGATGTAGCTTCAGTAGCTGTTGGTGCGTCGATACGCGTGACAGGCAACAGCCGACTATCAGCGGCAAAGTTAATGATATTTTTGCCTGCTTTTTGCGTACTATCGAGATTGCCAAGTGTATTGATAAAGCCATAACCTGCCGAGCTGGCAAGGATGATGCGTTGATTATCAGCACCGGTTAATAACTGCTCGAAGCTGGCACCCGCTGGCGGTTTGAGTACGCTGGTGAGTGGATCGCCTTGACCACGGGCAGAGGCCAAATTGTGCGCCTCGATACTATAGCTGCGGCCTGTGCTATCGAGCACGTAGATTTTTTCATTGGATTTACCGCGCACGTGTGCCTGATACCCATCGCCTGAACGGTAGGTCATTCCAGTGGCATCGACGTCGTGACCTTTGGCGGCGCGTATCCAACCTGCTTTTGATAGTATCGCGGTAATTGGCTCGCTTGGCACCAGATCAGATTCTTTCAAAGCTTGCGCTTCTTCGCGTTCTGCTAGTGGCGAGACGCGCTCGTTGCCGTGCTCTTTCATGTCGGCAGTCAGCTCATCAATCATCAGATTGGTTAAGCTGTCTGGATTGTCCAAATACTCTTGAATAATGGCGCGTTCGGCAGCAAGCTCATCTTGCTCACGGCGCAGCTCAATCTCTTCTAGCTTGGCTAACTGACGCAGACGAATATCCAAGATAGCATTGGCCTGTATCTCAGTCAGATCATAGCCTTGCATTAATGATAATTTTGGATCGTCTTCTTCACGGATGATGCGTATCACTTCATCGATATTTAGATAGGCAATCAATAAGCCTGCGAGGATATGCAAACGCTTATCGATTTTGTCGAGACGATATTGTAATCGGCGCGTGACCACTGAACGGCGGCTTACCAGCCATTCTTCTAATATTTCTTTTAGGTTTTTGACTTGCGGCTTACCGTTTAGGCCGATCATATTCATATTGACGCGGTAATTGCTTTCTAGGTCGGTACTGGCAAACAGATGGCTCATGACACGCTCGACATCGACGCGACTTGAGCGCAGCTCGAGTACGATACGGCAGGCGTTTTCATGATCTGATTCATCATGAATATCAGTAATCCATGGCAGCTTTTTGTCGGTCATGAGCTTGGCGATTTGCTCTTGAATCTTATTACCTGAGACTTGGTAGGGGAGCGCATCGATGATGACAAGGTTTTTTTCTTTAGGATCTACATGAAAAGTCGCGCGCATTTTATAGCTGCCACGACCGCTCTCATACATGGCTTGCAAGTCTTTTTTACTGGTGATGATTTCAGCTGGGGTTGGCAAATCAGGCGCTGGTATCGACTGGGTGAGCTGCTTCACCGATAGCTCAGGATTTTTTAGCAGACGAATAGCCGCGCGTACCACTTCATTGAGGTTATGCGGCGGGATGTCTGTTGCCATACCGACAGCGATGCCTGTGGTGCCATTGAGTAAAATATTGGGCAAGCGTGCAGGCAAGGTCACAGGTTCTTGCATGGAGCCGTCAAAGTTATCTTGCCAATCGACCGTGCCTTGTCCTAGTTCTGCAAGCAAAGTATTGGCATAAGCGGACATTTTGGCTTCGGTATAACGCATGGCGGCAAAGGATTTGGGATCATCTGGGCTACCCCAGTTACCTTGTCCCGTAATCAGCGGATAGCGATAGCTGAATGGCTGCGCCATCAATACCATGGCTTTATAACAGGCACTGTCGCCATGTGGATGATATTTACCCAGCACGTCACCGACGGTACGCGCTGACTTTTTGGGCTTGGCAGTAGATTTGAGACCCAGCTCGCTCATGGCATAGACGATGCGGCGCTGTACGGGCTTGAGACCGTCAGCGATATTGGGCAACGCACGATCCATGATGACGTACATGGCATAGTTGAGATAAGCTTGCTCAGTGAACTCTGCCACAGAGCGGGTATCCATCGGGTCGCTTGAGAGAGTGGGGGCAATGGTATTATCAATAACATCGGACATAGGATAGGTTTCGCTTTTGGGTTTTTAATTGGTATGGTTGGTAGAATTGTTATTCAACAGACCCTAGTATGCACCGTCATGTATTTAGGTGGCGAACATAAAATAAAAATTAGATAGCGCTATCGTAAAGGATATTGTGTCAATAAAAAAGGTATAAGCCAGAATAGACGACAGTGCATGACGTTTAATAAGAAATAACGATTTCTTATAAGTAGTTTTTTGTTGGGTAAAATCTCTTATAGAGTGACAGTCAAAAGGTAAAGTATAATGGTAATTTAAGTCATGTCTTAGACACAAACTTAACCAGCTGACCGTAATTATATAAGCCATAAAGTTATGATAAATAATGAATGAGAGCACTTTATATCAACGCGATTATAGAAACAATTGCGTAACAATAATGCGCGGTGAACAGCCGTACACTGCTAAAAAACACGCTAATAAATGAGGGTGTATGCTAGTTATCTAGTTGATATTAATAGTAATAAAGCCCGTCAAGTGTTTTTGCGAACTCTAGTGCTTATTTTTTATATTGAGTAGTCTGTATAAAGTGTGTATGTTAAAGAATAACGGGGTATTTACCATTGATTGCGCACACCTATTAGGAGAAAAAAGATTATGGATAATCAAGTTAGTTTCACCCGTCGTGATGATAAAGTCTGGCTAGATAGTTACAAAGAGCTTGGACTGACTTACGAAATTGATATGCCTGCTGATGATACCTCACTGATCGATATCTTTGAACAAAGCTTTGCTGAACATAGTGGAAAAACCGCATTTGTATGTATGGGCGCGTCAATCAGCTTCCAAGAAGTAGATTTATATAGCCGTCAAGTCGCTGCGTATTTGCAGTCGCTTGGGCTAGTCAAAGGCGATAAAGTCGCGGTCATGATGCCCAACGTCTTACAGCTACCTGTCACTGTGCTTGGTGTATTGCGTGCGGGCCTAACCTTAGTCAACGTCAACCCACTATATACTGCCAAAGAGCTTGAGCATCAATTAACCGATTCTGAAGCCAAAGCGCTTATCTTAGTTGAAAACTTCGCGAGAACTTATCAAGACATTGGCCGTCAGTTGGTTGACCATGTGGTCATCACTGGTATGGGTGACTTGATGGGCACGCTCAAAGGCTTTATGGTTAATACGGTTGTCCGTCACGTCAAAAAGATGGTGCCAGATTATAGTATTGCTAATAGCGTTAGCTTTAAAAGCATGCTCAAGCAAAGCTCAGCAAGCAAATACAAGCGCCCCAAAAATATCGGTCTTGATGATATTGCTGTTTTACAGTATACCGGTGGCACGACTGGAGTTGCCAAAGGTGCCATGCTGACTCACAAAAACTTAGTTGGCAACCTTATTCAGTGCAATACATTCTTGGGCAGTGCTTTTGACGAGTTTGATCGCAGTAATGAGCAGCCAGTTATTATGACAGCTTTGCCACTGTATCATATTTTCTCATTCACGCTTTGCGGTATGTTCGGTCTGCATCGTGGTTGTATTGGGCTATTAGTACCTAATCCGCGTGACCTTGATAGCTTAATGAAAGCTTATAAAGGCCATCCACCTGCGCTGTTCCCCGCAGTCAATACCTTGTTTAATGCGCTTGCCAATAACGAAGAGTTTAAAACTTTGGATCACAGCAAGCTGCGCGTATCAATGGGCGGCGGCATGGCGGTATTGAGTTCCACAGCAGAAAAATGGATGCAAGTCACAGGCAATGTCGTGGTTCAAGGCTATGGTCTGTCAGAGACCTCACCCGTCGCAACTGCCAACCCTATCAATAGCTCGAGCTTTAGCGGCAATATTGGCTTGCCGATGCCAGGCACTGACATTGCAATGTTGGATGAAGATGGCAACGAAGTACCACTGGGCGAGCGCGGCGAGATTGCGGTGCGTGGGCCACAGGTAATGAAAGGCTATTGGAAGCGCGAAGAAGCTACTAAAGAAGTCATGACACCCGATGGGTTTTTCTTAACAGGCGATATCGGTATCATGGACGAAAAAGGTTACATGACCATTGTCGATCGCAAAAAGAATATGATTATTGTTTCAGGCTTTAACGTGTATCCAAACGAAGTGGAAGAAGTCATGGCAGGCCATCCAAAGATTTTGGAGTGCGGTGTCATTGGCGTTGAAGATGAAAAAAGTGGTGAGATTCCAAAGATATTTATCGTGCGTAAAGACAACAGTTTGACCGCCGAAGAAGTCCTTGATTATGCTAAAGAGCATTTGACCGGTTATAAGCGTCCACGTTATGTCGAGTTCCTTGATGAGCTACCAAAGTCGAACGTTGGTAAAATCTTGCATAAAGACCTGCGTAAACTTGAAGAGAAAAGCAAAGCGTAAGACTGAGGATTAATTTTGCGTTAAGGCTGTTTATTGACACTCATAACGATAAAGTTACCAATAATGATAAGGTTGTCGAGAGGCGGCCTTATCATTTTTTATGGTCAGTTTTTAGTACAGCTCGCCTGCTTCTTGGATGTTATTGATGGTCAGCATCAGTATTTTAAGAGGCTCTGTCATGATAGACACAGGCAGATATAGAGAGTTTTTGGCAAAACTGCTATAGTAAAGGCTTATGTAGGAGAGCATTACTCAGTATTACTGGCTTATAAAAACATTAAATAGAGTGGTTTTTGAGTCCCATAATTAATGATAAAAATGACCAAGATACCGAGAACCTGACTCAATATGCCCTATTTATAACATCATTAGATTACTCTACGTCTTTAAATCTAGTATTTAGGAAAAGTTATGACTGATAACATCAATAGAGACAGCACCGATAATAAAGCGCCAGACCAAAGCTCTAACAGCAATGACAATAAGCACGTGCAAAAAGATCAGCCAAAAAAAGACGGACAGACAATGGCAAATATGACAGCATTTCCGACCATGCCGACGATTCCAAGTGACCGGCCTTGGCTAGATGCCTACGAGCGCTATGGCATCAACGCAACGATTGAGATGCCAGATGATGAGACGTCTTTATTAGAAGTGTTTGAGCGTAACTTTCGCCGCTATGGACAAAAGCCAGCGTATATTTGTATGGGTGCGTCGATCAGTTATAAGCAACTGGATTTATATAGTCGTCAGATTGCCAGTTATTTACAGTCGTTAGGGTTAGTCAAAGGCGATAAAGTAGCCGTGATGATGCCCAACTTGTTGCAGTATCCTATCGTCGCGCTTGGTATCATCCGTGCTGGCATGGTGTTGGTCAACGTCAATCCGCTATATACCAGTCGTGAGCTATCGCACCAACTACATGACAGTGGCACAAAAGCGTTATTTATCGTCGAAAATTTTGCTAAGACTTATCAAGAAGCCGAAGATAAAGGTCAAGTGGAGCATGTGATTGTCTGTAAGGTTGGCGACATGCTAGGAGCTATCAAAGGCCGCGTGGTCAATCTCGTTGCGCGTCATATCAAAAAGATGATTCCTGCTTATAGCTTGCCAGGTAGCACCAGCTTCAAACAAGCATTAAGTGCTGTGTCTGCGAGTAAATATAAGCGTCCAGATCTGACCTTAAGTGATGTGGCTTTGTTGCAGTATACGGGCGGTACCACTGGTGTGGCTAAAGGAGCGATGCTCAGTCACGGAAACCTAGTTGCTAATATGCTGCAGATTAGCGTGCTGATGAAAAGCGCTTTTGAAGATGATGCCAATGCTGATGATGTGATTTTGACCGCATTGCCGCTATACCATGTGTTCTCATTTATGGTTTGCGGGATGTATGGTATGTATCAAGGCTATGCAGGCTTGCTGATTCCCAACCCACGTGATTTGGATGGTTTAATCAAAGAAATGGCCAAATATAAGCCATCTTTTATTCCCGCAGTCAATACTTTGTTTAATGGCTTAGTACACAAAGAAGGCTTTGCTGACTTGGACTTCTCTAACCTAAAAGCCTCTATTGGCGGCGGTATGTCAGTCATGCCTAGTGTGGC
Source organism: Psychrobacter fulvigenes (assembly GCF_904846155.1). Taxonomy (NCBI): domain Bacteria; kingdom Pseudomonadati; phylum Pseudomonadota; class Gammaproteobacteria; order Moraxellales; family Moraxellaceae; genus Psychrobacter; species Psychrobacter fulvigenes. Next base: position 2,927,855 of record NZ_CAJGZP010000001.1, on the reverse strand, counting down.
AAAAGAGTGGCACAAAATCACGGGTCTGCCTATCGTAGAAGGTTATGGTTTGTCTGAGACCTCACCTGTTGTTGCTTTTAACCCGATGACAATTGCTGAGTTCACTGGCAAGATCGGTATCCCAGCATCCAGCACTGATATTATCCTAATTGACGAAGAAGACAATGAAGTAGCCATCGGTGAGCGTGGTGAAATTTGTGTCAAAGGCCCACAAGTCATGATTGGCTATCAGAACCGTGCAAAAGATACGGAAGAAACATTTACTGCATCTGGTTATCTGAAAACAGGTGACATAGGTATCATGGACGAAAAAGGCTTTATCAAAATCGTTGATCGCAAAAAAGATATGATTATAGTATCGGGCTTTAATGTCTATCCAAATGAGATTGAAGCTGCCATGAGTGAGCATCCAGGTATCGTGGAGTGCGGCGCGATTGGCATACCAAATGATGAGCGCGGTGAAGATCCGAAGCTGTTTGTGGTCAAAAAAGGTAACGTAACCGAAAAAGAGTTGCTCGACTTTGGCAAAAAACAGCTGACGGGTTATAAGCGTCCACGTCATATCCAATTCGTTGATGAGCTACCAAAATCAAACGTGGGTAAAATCCTGCGCAAAGAACTGCGTAAGATGGAAGGTTTAGAATAGTTGCTGTGACTAAACCTTATAAAAATCAGTGGCGTAATAGCGGGCGCGAATCTTGCTATTGCGCCGCTGTCACGTTAGGATATCTCGAGATTAGGGCGTGCTGAATAGTTAGGTTTGTAGGTATGAGTACTTACTTATCACAACCTACTTATAAAAACCTATGAAAACCGCAACTGGTTTTACCAAACCCTTTTTTAGATTACTTTTTCACAAAACCTTTTTATGACACCGTACTAGGAAAATTTATGCGTATTGATAACCGTGAGCTAGACCAACTTCGTTCAATTACTTTTGAGCGCAACTATACCAAGCATGCCGAAGGCTCAGTGTTGGTCAGCTTTGGTGATACCAAAGTATTGTGTACAGCCAGTGTTGAGTCAGGCGTGCCACGTTGGTTGAAAGGCAAGGGTAAAGGTTGGATCACTTCTGAGTACGGCATGCTACCACGTGCCACCAATACCCGTAATCAACGTGAGGCCGCACGCGGCAAGCAATCTGGTCGCACCCAAGAGATTCAGCGTCTCATCGGCCGTAGCCTACGTGCGATGATTGATCTCAGCAAGCTTGGCGAAAACACCATCTATTTAGACTGTGATGTCTTGCAGGCGGATGGTGGTACACGTACCGCGAGTATCACTGGTGCAGCCATTGCGCTCATTGATGCTCTAGAAAGCATTCAAAAGACCAAAAAGCTAAAGGCTGATCCCTTGATTGGTTTGGTCGCCGCCGTCTCTGTCGGTATCAAAAACGGCGAAGCTTACTTGGACTTAAACTACGAAGAAGACGTCAGCTGTGATACAGACCTAAATGTGGTCATGACGCAAAAAGGCGAGTACATCGAGATTCAAGGAACGGCAGAAGAAAAGCCCTTTACTCGCGCTGAAGCCGATAAAATGCTGACATTGGCCGAAAAAGGCATTGCTGAGCTTATTAAAATGCAACAAACAGCACTTGGATGGTAGGTTTATAATAAGATAATACTCTTAATATTAAATAGCTGTTCAATGAGCAGCTATTTGATTTGTCTGCCAATTTTTCTGTCAAATAATGCAGAGCAACCAACAGGTATTGACGCATGTTAAAGCTAACAGATGAAGGTGCCAAGATTACCTTGCAGGGCCAGCCACCAGCAGGCGACAATGGTATGTTTTGGTTTGGCTCGGCATTACTGGTAGGCGCAGTCGCTGTCGCTATGGCAATGAGTATCCTACCAGAGCGCCTAGCGATTGGCGCGCTTGCCTTACTTATTGTTGGCAGCTTTATCTTTAATAATAAGCGGCAACAGCACAAAAAAGCCATGAGTGGCAAAATAAGCAGTGGCATCCTTTGGGTACGCACAGGTGAGCTGGTACATGATAATCATGGCAAGCGCGAGAGTATTAAGCTGACTGATGGTGATAAAGTCACACTGGTTGGTAGCAAGCTACAAATCATTGATGCCGATAACGTACGCAAATATGATATCAGTGGCTTTGAGACGTTGCAGGAAGCACAAGCGACCAAGGCAATACTAGTAGGTCAAACCCTAAATAAACGCCATGCCAATATAAAAATGAACAGCAACTGAGTTTTTTTTATATAGATTTAACCTACCTTTTAAACCCCCAACCCCTCCTTTTGTCGCTCACATATCGGTAATAATACTTGCAGACTCCTACTCAAATGTACTATAACTAGAGTTTGATAGCTTAATAACAACAACGACAACGATTGCTGTATTGACAAGGAGTTAGTCATGTTACCATTGCCGATTATTGCCTCACGTGACACTCGACCCATCCGTTTTACTACTAAAAAATATTCTATGGTAATAAAAACACCGGTTGTGTCATTATTCATGGTGCTATTGGGCAGCACAAGTTACGTGCATGCCGATAGTATGAGCGCGCTTATCGCGCAAAAGTCAGCCCAGTTTGAGCCAGCAGTGCCCAGTGCCAAAATCAGTACACGCTCTACTATTCAGCGGGTGCGCAGCAATCAAGCTAATCAAATCAGTCAGGCAAACACTAACCCAACGAGCAATACCCAAGCCAATACCAATTGGTACGCTTACAAGCAGATGCCTGCAAACAATTCTACGCTACACAACCCTGCACCGAATACCGCCTATCGTTACCCTGAAGTGCAAAGACAACCGCTCGCCATATCGCCGGCATTTTTATCAGGCAGTTATGACAATGTTGATAGCGAGTATCTGCCCCTTCTTACTCAAGCAGAGTCACAGAGCCATACAGCCGCGCGTGAGGTGATCAGCACGGCACGTAAGATGGCGCTCAATGAGCGTACCATCATTCAGGGCGGCTGCTGGGATTATCTTGATGCGGTATTCAAGCGGGCAGGGGTGACGCGTGATACGGTGCATAAGGGCGCATATAGACAAGGGCCTTATGCCAACAGCAGTGAGATTGAGGCAGGTGATTGGTTGTATTATATCAATCATGGTTACAATGGCGTTGAGCATAGTGGACTGTTTGTCGGTTGGGTCGATGAAGCAGCCAAGCAAGCGCTGATGCTCAGCTATGCTGGCGAGAATCGGCGTGAGCCTGCACGCTATCGAGTCTACGATTTGAGTAATGTGTATCAGATTATGCGTCCTGCATTTTAGGTAAGCGGTTCACTGTTTCAGGCTCTTTATTTTTAGTAGTCTTTATGTCTAATATATAGACACCCACAAAAAAGCGTCTGCCACTTATTAAGTTGCAGACGCTTTTGTTTTTTATGCAGTAGACGCTTTTAGAACGGCTTGACCACCACTAAAATGACAATAATTACCAAGGCAAATACAGGTACTTCATTAAACCAGCGCCAAAACACATGGGTTTTGTAATGCGGGTCGTTAACGAGCTTCTTACGATAAAAGCCGCACGCGCCATGATAGGCTGACAGTAGTACCACCAATAGTAGTTTTACGTGTAACCAGCCTTGCGTCTTATACACTTCCCATCCCAGTCCAAGCATCCATAGACCAAAGATCCATGTCGCTATCATAGAGGGCGTCATGATGCCGCGATAGAGCTTGCGCTCCATGACGATGAAACGCTCTTGACTGACCAGATCATCACTCATCGCATGATAAACAAACAGACGGGGCAGATAAAAAATAGCCGCAAACCAACAGACCATTGAGATAATATGCGCTGCTTTAATCCAGTTAAAATAATCTGCCATAGTAGGTTCTCTTTACTGTTTTTAGTAATCAGCATCTATACTTTATAAGTGCTGATAGCTTTAAATTCAAGTTTCATTCATTTTAATGCTGGCAAGCTTAACGCAGATTATGCAGTAATGGTAGCTGACTTGATTAAACTACTTGGTCATGGCTTGCAAGAATGACTTGCGACTGATGACCGCTCATGGCATCGATAACAGGTAGCTGCTTTGGCGCTTTTGGCGTGGCGTATTGCGCACTTAATCCGAGCTCGCGCATTAGCCTGTCATCATTTGATTGGCTAGCATTCCCCGTTGTTAGGAGTTTATCACCATAAAAGAACGAGTTTGCACCAGCCATAAAGGCCAATGCTTGCTCAGCATCCGATAAGCTTTCGCGGCCTGCAGATAAGCGCACATAACTGCTTGGGCAGCAAATACGTGTCACTGCAATCGTACGAATCCACTCTAAGACGGATAGCTGACCTTCTGCCAAGACTTTGTCACCAAGTGGCGTACCAGAGATAGGGACAAGTAGATTGACCGGGATAGATTCAGGGGCTTTTGGCATCTTTAGCAGCTCATGTACCCAGTCGATGCGATCCTCACGGCTCTCACCCATACCGACGATATTACCGCTACAGACATTGATACCTGAGTTACGTACATATGCCAGTGTATCAAGTCGCTCGTCATAGCTGCGGGTACTAACCACTTGCTCATAGTAGTTCCGCGAGGTATCTAGATTATGGTTGTAATAATCAAGCCCTGCGTCAGCCAATTGCGTCGCCTGCTGGGGATTGAGCATACCAAGGGTCATGCAAGTCTCAAGACCCAGCTCTTTTACTTCTTTAATGAGCTCAACCACATAAGGCATGTCTTTGGCGCTAGGATGCTTCCAAGCCGCGCCCATACAAAACCGCGATGAGCCGCTTGCTTTAGCACGCTTAGCAGCTGCGATCACCTTATCTACCTCCAGCCGCTTTTCTGCTTGCAATTTGGTCTTATCACGATGATGCCCTGATTGTGAGCAGTAACCACAATCTTCAGGACAATTACCTGTTTTGATAGACAGTAAGGTGCTGATTTGCACTTCGTCGGCAGGGAAATTCTGCCGATGAATGGTTTGCGCTTGTAGTAATAAATCCATTAATGGCAAATCAAACAACTGTGCAATCTGTTCACGGCTATGTCTGCTCGATGGTGAGGTTGTTTCTGTGCTTGCAGAGTCTGCGTTTAGCAGATCTGTCGCAAAAGATTTATGATTGTTATTTTCGGTGTTTTTTATTAATGTATCTTCTGCCGTTTGGGCTGTGGGTTCGGAGATGGAAAACAATCCTGCCATGAGTTAAATCCTTTTAAAAAGCATGAGACGATAATAAAATCAGATAAATTACAAATGTTTGTATTATAAAGTAGACAATAAAAAAGGTTACGGTAACCGTAGTATACCGTAACCCTTTTAGAAAACCAGAGTGCGATTAATTGGCGTTTAAATCCACATTTATGAATTTTATACCGTTAAATAATCGTTAGCTCCGCTAACTACTTACCAAGTTTATGCTTAGCAACGCCAATCCAATGCTCAGCAAACTGCTGTGCTTTGTAAGTATAAGGCTTCATTTTTTGGATATAAGGTTCACACTTTTCTGGAACCTCTGGCACGATGTGTTTGGCAAGTTTGTTGAACCACATCATAAGGCTGTAATCGCCATCTATGCTTAGTTTGCCTTCTTGAACGGCAGTCATAAATGCAGGCAGGCTACCTTTAGTGAGTAGCTTCACACCAGTCATAGAGTCCTTGAACTTAATACTCAAGTCAGCCTTTTCAGCGCTGCCGCTGTCTTGGCTGAATTTGCCATTGTCAAAAGTAAAGTGACGGACAACGTCAGATTCTTCGCTGGTAAATTCGATGGTTACTTGACGATTGGCTAGTAGCTTTTGTACTTCTTCGTTGTCGCTATCAGCAAGCATAGACAAGCGATAACCAACCACAGCCAGTAGTACGTCTAATGGATCAGATTTGATATTTAACACAGGGATATTGAACATAGTAAAATTCCTAAAAACGAACATGAAATATAAATATAAAGGGATTGATAAAAAAGATTTGATGAGAATAGACGCTACTTTATAGTAATTTTCACGACAATTATATAAGTAAATTATAAACCATGAGTCACCTTCAACTCTTTAGTAGTTACGTAGAAGCTGTTAAGCATCGTGTAACAATATAACGGTTAATGTTTAGTGGCTAGCGAATATCAGAATCAAAAAATGCGCCAAGATTGGGCGCATTTTTTATAGAGTTAATATCTACTTTGCAAAGGACGATGGTGTCAGTCGGTTAAGGCTGTGTCAACAGAAAGGTTGTTTTGGCTCATAAAATAAGGCGCTATCAAAAACGCGGTTGATAGTTGTCATCATAGATAGGGGTGTGCTCGATATAGCGTGCTGCAGCCCGCTTGCGCTCTTGTTGCAAGGCTTGGCTCACGTCATCGTAACGTAGCGCGCGATATAATACCCAAACTGCTAACGGTAGCCAGCTGATGGCAAGCGCTGCGACATAACTGTGCCAATCTGAGAGGGCAAACCAGTTGAGTATCAGGTTATGGGTAACTTCCACTGACAGAAAATAAATAATGCCGCCAAGGACATACCACAGTAGCCAGCGCTGTGAAGACAGAGCGATGACAGCAATAACGGCTAATAAAATAACACAACCAAGGAGTGCGCTACTGCTCCATGCATCGGTACCGATAATAGAAAATATGGTTAAAAGCATCATTCATCTCGCTATTCATAAGGTGAATTTCAATGACTTCATTATGAAAGCAAAATGTGCAAAGCTGAAGGGGGTAGTGGCGACTTTGCGACAACAGTTGACGCCTAGTTTTGCTGCTTATACTTAGGTGCTATAGGCAGCAAGGCTTGCGTCATATTTACCTGATTTTGGTCACTGTATTATAACGGCAAAGAACAGATGTTTTTATAAGGCATTGATTTTAATAATATTATTTTAGGCATCAGTGCTTTTGGTACGCTTGCTTTGATGTCCCCACCACGACAGTGCAGATACCAAAACAGCACCGAGTAGCATCAGGCTCAAGGTCACCAACCACTGTGCACCAGTCGGATACTGCCACGGTGCGACGTTATGAACGGCCTCGCTATTTAGAGTGCCTAAAGCGTCTACTTTCCACGGCCATACTTTGACTAGCGAACCTGCGATAAATCCAGTCAACAGCGCTAATGTACCTTGGTAATAATGTGACAATAGCCATTTTAACGCCCGTGTGAACAATAATAGTCCAGTGGCCATACCCGCCATAACCGTAAAGATTACGCTTAGATTCATGGTATTAACTGCCTCTAAGACAGCATTATAAGCACCCAATAACAATAAGATAAAAGATCCTGAGACACCAGGCAATATCATCGCACAAATAGCAATGGCGCCTGCAAAGAATAAATAAGGCAAGCTTGGCGCGGTGGTCAGTATTGGCAGACTGCTAATCGTTACGGCTGTGATGATACCAGTAATAAACAATGCTACGCGCGCTGCGTTCCAGTGTTTGATCTCGCTCAATAAAAGCACAACAGTAGCGATGACCAGCCCAAAGAAGAATGACCAAATCAGTAGCGGCTGATTGTCTAATAGGTGTTTGATAATACCTGCTAAGGTCGCAAAGCTGGTTGCAATGCCAAGCAGCAAGCACAATAAAAACGTTGCATCGACCTGCCGCCAAACAGCAAGCAAGCCTTTGACTCCACCCTCTTGGCGAAATACTCGCCACAGACTCGGCCCGATGCTACCCAAAGCATTGATTAAACGCTCATAAATACCGGCGATAAGGGCAATGGTACCGCCTGATACACCAGGAACGATGTCAGCCGCGCCCATTGCCATGCCTTTGATATAGACGCCTATTAGCTGTTTTGGCTTGTCTGTTTCTATCTTTTTTTCCTCAGGTTTTTTATTTGAAGACGACGCATCCGGCCGCTGTGATTGTGATGCCGTCATGGACATTCCTTTCTAAAGGCTAAAATGAATGATACCAAACCCAAAAAGTACGATTAACCTTGTCAAACTTGCTAAGCCTACTGGATGTAGTGCTTGTGCAAGTTTTTCGCGTTACTCTGGTTTTTGCAAATGGTACTCTTGAATAATAAAGCCACTAACGATAAAAGCCAGATTAACGCTATTTGTGTCAATCTAGCTTATCGCAATTTTATTGTCTGAAAGCCGCTTTTTTCGTTTGGATAGGATAAAAAGCGGATTGGTTATATTGTCTTACTGTACTGGGATAAGTGCTGGATAGCCAAGTGCATAGAGTACACCCTCAAGGCCTGTGACATTAACCGCCGCATCCGCACGCGCCTCTACGATAGGCTTGGCGTGATAAGCAACGCCCAAATCAGCAATGGCCATCATCGGCAAGTCGTTGGCGCCATCACCTACACAGACAACTTGTGACATCTCTATGCCCATACGCTCAGCAGTGTGAGCGACGATGGCGGCTTTTTTGGCACCATTCACGATTGGCAGCTGTATGTGGCCAGTCACTTCACCTTCATCGATGTCTAAGTGATTGGCATGGACTTCATCGATACCGAGCTGCTCAGCGATATAGTTGGCAAAATAAGTAAAGCCACCAGAGACGAGCACAGTATGGTAGCCCAAAGTCTTTAGGGCGCTGATAATCGTGCGCGCCCCTGTAGATAGCGTCAAACGCGCACAAATCTCGTCCAGTACTGAAGTTGGAATACCCTCTAAAAGCGCTACACGCTGAGCAAAAGACTCATCAAAGTCAATCTCACCGCGCATCGCCGCCTCAGTGATGGTTTCGACTTGCTCGCCGATGCCAGCAGTTTTTGCCAGCTCAACGATGACTTCTTGTTCAATCAAGGTTGAATCCATATCAAAGCAGGCAAGTTTGTGTGTACGCAGCATATGACCGACAGAGAGGATGTGACAATCCACCAGTTTTGAGCTGTCTATAGTGGGGTTCTCATCCCCTTGAGCTCTATAGTTTTCAGCCAAATCATGACGCAGGCGAGTCGTTAGCTGATCATCAATGATGTGGGCTGCGGCTGTCTTTTTACCAGGGTGCATCAAGGTATCGGTCACAGGTACCAATAGATAGCGGAATACTTGTGCAGGAACAAATGGCTGATAAGGTACGTTGCCCGTGTTTGCAGTAGGGTCGCTGTCATTGGCCACATCAGGGACAGCAATATCAACAAAGGTTGCTTCGGTGTCTTCTGCTACCGTGACCAAATGCCAGTTTGGCTGCTCATCGACCCAAGACTGCACATATTGATGAATGTCGAGCGCGGGTACATGCGCGGGCAATACGACAATCAGTGCAAATACTGGCAGTGATTGCAGTGCATCAAAGTCTTGCAGGTTGGTACCATCGGGCAGCAATGAAGCAACAGAATCAACGGCTTGTTGCCATGCTTTGCTGTCTTTTGGTAACGAATAAGGCGTATTTTTTGGCATGGCTCAATTGTCCCTTGTATGCTCAGATAAGATTAGGAATAATAACAGTTTTACCGTCTGTCGCCTATACATGACGCACAAAGTAAAACAGTTGGATAATAGCGAATATAATCACTAGGATAATAGGCGAGTTTGGCGGATAATTAAAAATATGCGCATAGCCAAACCTATGACGACCACTATGGTGATATAGTAAAGATGGTCGAATGTTCAACATGCCCTAACATAACAGTACACTTTTGTGAAAAATGAGCGACTGTCTCGTTTTTTTAATTTCCTTTATTCAAAAAAGTTTAACATATCATGACGTATTTAGCGCCGCGGCAAGGGTTGTTTGCCATTATCATTCTGATCAGTTTTTTTCTGCAGACCCTATTGCTGGTCATCAGTACTGATCAGCAACTGACCAAAATCCGTGAGCAAAAAGGCCAACAGATGGTGGCTCAGCTCATCGATGAGGCGCGCCTATCTTTGGAGAACAAGGATCGCGTAAGTCTCAGTGTCATTGCCAATCGTTATACCAGCGAGCAGGACGTTGCACGGATCTTAATCAAAGATAATAACGACGAGCTGCTCGTGCCAGTAGGCAATGCTCCTATGCAACAAGGCGACACCATTGAGCAAATGGCGACTAAAGGTGACGCCGTCATTGGTAGCGTGGCGCTGACGCTAAAGGATATTAGCAAGGGTGAGATTATCACCATGCAGTGGCCGTTTGTCATTGGCTCCCTGATTCTCCATCTATTCTTGTGGTTGCTATATGGCTATGTTGCGCGTCCGACCAAAGAGCAGATCAATGCCTTAAGCCGTGATATTCAAGACTTGCATCGCGAACGCTATCTACAGTCAGGCCAATTGGCTTATGGTCGCGGGGCCAATGAGAGTTATGTAGCAGACAGCGAGTCAGGGACGAGTGACGTTAATAATTTGGCGGCGAATAATAGTGACAAAGATGCGGCTGATATTGCAGCTCACAACCAGGTTAAAAAGCCCATCAGCACTGCGGGTATTCATGACGAGGTGAATGCTTACTTGAGAGGGCAACAGCAAGCCAGTAATGCTACGGCTGATACCGAGAGCGTTGATCCCGTCAGCAGTACACAGCATCCGAGTGATGGCTCTGATATTGATAAGAGTGTAACCGATAGTAACCGCTCTAGCAGTACCGAAAATTTGGCAGCAAGTACTGATAGCGCCAGCAAGAATAAATTCACCAGCTCTGCGTCCAAACTATCTGCTACACGTACTTTTGACACCGTTCAGGTGCAGATCCTGTTCCATGATGAGTTTAATATGTTAGAGCGCCTCGCCCCTGAGATGCGCATGCCATATTTGGCTTTATGTACACAGTTATTGAACCAAGCGCTGACTGAGCTACTGCAGCAGCCCCTCCTACTTGGTGTTAGCGCCATGAATGAGCCTCGTTTTGATGAGAGCGGCGCCTATGCAGTCTTAAAGGCAGATAATAGCCATGCTAAGGTGGCGCTGGCAGGGGTGATGTTGGGCAAGCTTTATCTTATGCTCAATAAAATCATCCATGATAAGCATATTGAGCTGTCACGTTTTGCCTTGCCTGCCAAGGCTGGCGTCAGTGACGATGCTCAAAGTGATGCTATGAAGCAGCTGCTAAAGAGTGTGGGTAAAAAAGAGCAGATGCTGATTCTATTACCGAATGCTGGACTGAAGCAAATTGGCAATTATGTACAAGTGCAGAGCCTAAAGCGGCCAACGACTGTGTATGAGCGTGAGTGCGCGATATTCGATGGTGCTAATGACTCGATGATACAGCGTTTGGCAGAAGTGCGTAATGCGGTACTCATGACTGGAAATGAAGAAGAGTAATCGCCTCGCTATTTGCCTGTTAATGTCCACAAAAATCAGACTAAACTGCTCATTTGAGTAAAAAGGATTGACAAGGCACGTTATAGACTTTATAAGGCATAGGTATATCAATATATTTTGAATTTGTTGCCCCATATATAGGAGTTTGTCATGAGTGATTCTGATATCGATGATGATTTTGATGATGATTTTGGTGATGATGATGACGCAAAAATGGTCGAAGAAGCAGAGAGTAGTGTCCGTACTCGCTTAAGCAGTCTTGAAAAGCGCCGTTTGATTGATAACCTGCTAGAAGAAAAGCGTCTGGCAAAAGCGTTAAAAGATGATTTGGATGACTTAGGCGAAGATGACGACGATGACTTTGATGATGACTGGGACGACGATGACGATATCTAAGTCTTAGCTTAGAGTGTGCGTAAATGAATCGCGAGCGAGTCAGAGCAGGCTTACAAGCCCCACCAAAACATATTGTCGCCGTCTAACTGTGCTAAGCTGAAACCAGAGATTATGACATCAATCGTTATAAAGTCAGTCATTACATCACCTATCGACCAAGGAAAAATACCTTATGAGTAACCCCTTAAGCTTCGACGAACTATTGGATTATTTAGACAGCCAAGAGAGCCAGTATGTGCTCGATAGTGTCGCGACCCATGGGTTCTTGACGGCCACCGTCATTGGACGCCCACTACCAAATTGGATAGACGCGCTGTTTGAAGGTCATGTGGCAGAGATTCCAGAAAACGTCATTGACGGTATTCGCCGTTGGCGCGACGCCATCATTGCTGAGCTAAAGAACGAGACGCCTATCGAGCTGCCGTTTGGTGAAGATGCTGGCGATGCAGAAGTTGCTGTCGACTTTTCAGATGAGTCAGATATTGTGGCGTGGTCGATTGGGTTTGTAGATGCTATGTATGGCGACGAAGCCAGCGACTGGTTCGAAGATGAAGACACCGCAGAAGATGTGGCTGTATTGACCTTACCAATGATCGTGCTAAGCGGTATCGATGACGAAGATCCAGAGCTTGCGCAGATGCGTAGCGACGAAGACAAGATGGCACAAATGGCCAATAGCATCGAAGGAAATTTAACCGAGCTGTTTTTATTGTTCCATACCAACGACTAACGCAATCCCTGTAGCATATTCGTAGACAGTGTTTATTACCCCATAGCAACGCTGGCTGTCTATGAGTATCCTATGAGCATCGTTTATCGACATTGCAGACCAATCTGAGCTTATCAGACCAGATTTTTTAAGCTGGCTTTTTTAAACTAGCCTGTGCTAAAACCAGCTTCTTTGTAAGTCACCAAGTAAGGTAACATCATGACTGTGCAACTATCTAACCTTGAGCACTTGCCCAACTATCAAATCACTGAGCGCCTAGATGTGGTATATGGCAGTACCGTCCGCTCAAAACATGTCGGAAAAGACTTGTTTGCGGGGCTTAAAAACATCGTCGGTGGTGAGCTAACGGCTTATACCGAGCTGCTAGAAGAGTCGCGCAAAGAGGCGATAGATCGCATGATCGTCAAGGCAGAAGCATTGGGCGCAGATGCGGTTGTGGGACTGCGTTTTTCAACCTCTAGTATTGCCCAAGGTGCCTCAGAGCTGTTTGTATATGGCACTGCTGTCAAAGCTATTCCTATACAACAACAGCCGACATACTACCAACCGCCGCATGACCAGTCTGGCCACCCTCCATCGGATCAACCTCAACCGAGCGCAGCACCAACACCCGCTGATGACTTGCCACGTTTTAATCCTTTTGGTTGATTATATAAACGCTAGATATGAGCGTTCTTAATATTTAAATATTCAACAGACCCTAGTACAAAAAGCCTTTCTACGATAAGAGACGTGTCATGAACAACCAATCTGTTACGCAGATGCTCATCAACTACGCACCGCTCATTATACTGTTTGTCATCGGTTGGTTTTTTGGGTCGCGTCATGAGCGTCAGCACTTGGCGCGCTTGGCAGTTTCAGAAAAATCATTGGCTCATATTGTCGTATCGAGTGAACGTTTTTATAAGCCTACTCTTGAGGCCAATAGTGAAGGTGAGCTAGTGCTCGGCAGTGTGGTTATCGCGCAAGACTACTTTAAGATGGTGGTGGCACGCGTCCTTAACTTATTTGGCAAAAACCTAACCACTTATGAGACCTTGTTAGATCGTGCCCGCCGTGAGGCTGTGGTACGTATGCGCACACAAGCGTATGAAAAAGGCTACAATCATATCTACGGCTTACGCTTAGAAGTCAGTAATATTAACCAGCTGGGCAGCATGGTGGAAGCCATTGCTTACGGCACTGCCGTCATCAGTACTGAGAGACGCAAACCTCATTAAGGACGACGGTCGTTGATGCGCATGATGTTATTACTTTTCTCATCTGCCGCTTGTTCTTTTACTTTTTCGATTTCAAATAAGAAAGTTCGGTTTTTCAGTACAGCGACAAACACCACACCGCCCACAGTATTGCCCACCAAGACCACCAATAGAAATGTCAAATAACTCAATAAGCTGACGCTACTGCCATATATCAAAGCGGCAAATACTTCGATATTGCCGACGATGCTGTGATGTAAGCCCAAAAATCCAATACTACCCGTAATCAAAGTGACCAAGACGATACGGCTGAGCGTGTCGCGTGCCGAAGTCACCAACCACGCCGCCACCCCCATCATCCAGCCCGCCAGTATTGAGCTGCCAAAGATTATCCACCATTCATAATCTAAAACATGGTGCGCATAAGTGTCTACATCGGCGGCGCTAAATAACTGCATCTTAATGCCAAGACCTATCATCAAGGCGGCAAATATACACCCGCCAATGATATTACCAGCAATGACGATACCCCATAAGCGCAGCAACTTACTTAACGGCTCAATTTTATTGAGGACGGGCAAGCTCAAAAGTGATGTCTGCTCTGTGAAGAGTAACGATTGGCCAATCACGACGATGATAAAGCCGATGGGATACAGTAGCGAGGATAAAACGATTGCATATTCGCTGGGGAGTAGACCACTGAGCAGTGCAAAGGCGGCCAAAATCATAAAAAAGCTGATACCTATTTCAAGCCCTGCAGTGAAAGCACTGGTAAACAGCGACCCCAAGGAGCGGTCAAAGGTTTCTTTGGCATGGATGACTTGTTCGACCAAGATACTGGCGTAGCTTTTTGCTTGACTCAAATTGTCATCGCTGGCGACTTTTTTGATGCTCTCTTTGTCTTCATCGCTAAACTCTTCAGGAAAGTCCTCGTCCTCTAGGTTTTTAGTCGCCTGTATATCACTGTCTTTTTGGTCATGACTGTCCTCACTTTCGTCGTTACTCTGTTTATCGTTATGCTGAGCATTGTTGTCAGCTAAGCGCTCATCATCTGCAACGTTCGTTTGAGGGTCGTTTTTATGTTCGGAGTCTTTAGGTTCGATGCCTTGGGTCACGGTAAGCTCACTGTTTATAAGGTTATGATTTTTATGGATAATTTCGATAGTTGGTTTTGATAGTTGGCTTTGATGTACAGACGCAATTTATAATAAGACTATAGCTTATTATATTTAGCATTCAGCTGATTGATGTTGTTAATTGTTTAATAAGGTTTGTTCAAGCCTTATAAATCACCTTAGCTCTAACAAAATCTGGCTATCTGCGTTAAAATCACTCTATTAACTATTTCGCCTATTTTTCGACGTATTTGTCTGACCACATTCATTATTAACAAAAGATCCTTCTATTATGAGTAATTCTAATACCAATACTAATGCCAACCTGACCCAGTCTATCCAAGCTGCCCTTAACCAATTAGAAAATGCCCATAACCCAAGCGAAGTCGAGGCGGGCATGTATCAAGGGTGGGAAGACAGTGGTTATTTTCAGCCGACGTTTGATAAGGATGAGTCGTTCTCTATAGCACTGCCGCCGCCAAACGTGACGGGTAGCTTGCACATGGGGCATGGTTTCAATAACGCCATTATGGATGCGCTAACGCGTTATCACCGTATGGATGGCGACAATACACTGTGGCAACCGGGTACCGATCACGCTGGTATTGCCACGCAAATGGTCGTTGAGCGTCGTTTAGAAGCTGAGGGTATCCGCCGCCGTGATATGACTCGTGAAGACTTCATCGATAAAGTCTGGGAGTGGAAAGAAGAGTCGGGTGATAATATTACCCGTCAGATTCGTCGTCTGGGTAGCTCGGTCGATTGGTCACGTGAGCGCTTCACGATGGACGATGGCTTATCCAATGCGGTCAAAGAAGTATTCGTGCGTTTGTTCGATGATGGTCTTATCTATCGTGGTAAGCGTTTGGTGAATTGGGATCCAAAGTTCCAAACTGCACTGTCTGATCTGGAAGTTGAGAACGTCGATGAAAAGGGCAGCCTATGGCACTTCCGCTATCATTTCACCGATAAAGACCTAACCACTCAAGATGGTAAAAACTATCTGGTGGTCGCGACCACGCGCCCTGAAACCTTACTTGGCGATACTGCCGTTGCGGTCAATCCTAGCGATGAGCGTTATACGCATTTGATTGGCAAGACCATTACTTTACCAGTGACCGGTCGTATCGTGCCTATCGTCGCTGATGATTATGTGGAGAGCGACTTTGGGACTGGCTGTGTAAAAATTACTCCAGCGCATGACTTTAATGACTATGAGCTTGGTCGTCGTCATAGCTTGCCATTAATCAATATCCTTGATGAACGCGCCAATATCTTGCCTGCGATGGAAGTCTATCCTGATCTGCAAACGCGTGAGCCTACGCTTGAGACCACGCCAAGCGACTATGCAGGACTTGAGCGTTTCGCTGCGCGTAAGTATCTGGTTGAGCAAGCAGGCGAGCAAGGTTGGTTAGAAGAAGTCGAAGATTACGCGCTGAAAGCACCGCGTGCTGAGCGTGGCGGTACCGTCGTTGAGCCATGGTTGACCGATCAGTGGTATGTCGCGGTTAATAAGCTGGCTGGTCCTGCGATTGACGCGGTAGAAGACGGCAGCATCGAGTTTGTCCCTGCCCAGTACAAAAACATGTACATGGCATGGATGACTAACTTGCAGGACTGGTGCATCAGCCGTCAGCTGTGGTGGGGACATCGTATCCCAGCGTGGTATGACGATGCGACAGGCGGCATCTATGTGGCGCGTGATGAGGCCGAAGTCCGTAGCAAATATAATCTCAGCGACGACGTAAAGCTACGCCAAGATGATGATGTGCTCGATACATGGTTTAGCTCTGGTCTTTGGACCTTTAGTACGCTTGACTGGGCAGACCCAAACGCTGATCCACGCGTACTAGAAACCTTCCACCCGACCAGCGTATTGGTCACTGGCTTTGACATCATTTTCTTCTGGGTCGCGCGCATGATTATGCTGACCTTGCACTTCGTCAAAAACGACGATGGCACGCCGCAAGTACCGTTCAAGACTGTCTATGTACATGGTCTGGTGCGTGATGGTAATGGTCAAAAGATGTCTAAATCCAAGGGCAACGTCCTAGATCCTATTGACCTCATCGATGGTATCGATCTAGAAGCGCTGGTCGAAAAGCGTACTAGCAACATGATGAACCCAAAAGACGCTGCCAAAATCGAAAAGCAAACGCGTAAAGAGTTTCCAGAAGGTATCCCAGCGTACGGTACCGATGCGCTGCGCTTTACTTTCACATCATTAGCCAGTACCGGCCGTGATATTAATTTTGATCTAAAACGTGTCGAAGGCTATCGCAACTTCTGTAATAAAATCTGGAACGCCAGCCGTTTTGTGCTGATGAACTGTGTGGATAAAGACAGCAACGCGTTGCCTATCGACCAAGCGCCTAATCCTGAGGTATGGGAATTACCCGAAAAATGGATTATGAGTCGCCTAAACTCAAGCATCAAAAATATCCATCAGCATTTTGCCCAGTATCGCTTGGACATGGTCAGCCATGATATTTATGAGTTTATCTGGAACGAATACTGTGACTGGTATGTCGAGCTTGCCAAAGCCAGTCTCAATGATGACTCAGTATCGGATGAGCGTAAAGCGCAAATCCGTTATGTACTGCTGCACGTCCTTGAGACGGCATTGCGCTTTAGCCACCCAATCATGCCATATCTGACCGAGCAAATCTGGCAGACCATCGCGCCATTACTAGATCGTAAAAACACCGACAGCATCGTCATTGCCGATTATCCACAAGTAGACGAGGCACAAATCAATGCGCAAGTCGAAGCTGATATGGACTGGCTGCAAGAGCTCATCGCTGGCGTGCGTAATATCCGTGGTGAGATGAAACTGGGCAATGCGATACGCTTGCCAGTGCTGCTGGAGAATATCACGAGCGAAAAAATCGAGCGTTTAAATCGTATTGAAAACCAGTTTAAAGCGCTTGCCAAAGTTGAGAGCTTAACCATCTTAAAAGAAGGCGACGAAGTGCCGCTATCGTCATCGAGTATGGTTGGTCGCTTGCGGGTACTCGTCCCGATGAAAGGTCTCATCGATCCGACTGCTGAGTTAAGCCGTCTGAGTAAAGCCCAAGAGAAGCTGCAAAAGCAAGCCGATGGTATCTCGCGTAAGCTGGGTAATGAAGGCTTTGTCAGTAAAGCGCCTGCAGAAGTAGTAGAAGCTGAGAAGGTGAAGCTTGAAGAGCTAGAAGGGCAGTTGGCTACTATGGCGGGGCAGATGGAGCAGTTGAAGGCGTTGTAAAAAAAGTAAAAAACTAAAGAGCATGGCCTCAGCATTGAAGTCCTTTAATAGGGGGTAAATATGCGGGTCATTGCTCGGTGTTTTTTAAAAGCTTCGCTCGGCGCTCGTCCCTCGCGCGATACCAAAAGCTCATTTGGCAAATAATGTAGGAAGTGTAAAGTTAAAGAGCTAGACCAAAGGATAAGCTTAGAAAAATATCGGGTATTAGTAGTATTAACTTATTTTATAAACTAAATATATACTTGAGAGAGAATTATGAGCGATTTGAATATTCGAAAAGTTTTAGATAATATTTCAAATGGAAATATTAGAATCCCTGCATTTCAAAGAGGTTTTGTTTGGGAGCCTGAATCTGTAGCTTTTTTAATGGATAGTATTTATAAAGGTTATCCTTTCGGAACCATTCAGTTATGGAGAACCAAAGAGCAGTTAAGCTGTGAAAAGAAAATTGGAAATTTTGATATATTTAATAGAGATACAGATTATCCTATAGACTACGTTCTTGATGGACAACAAAGATTAACCTCGATTTTTGGAGTATTCCAAACAGAGATGCCGATCTCAAGCGAAGCTGATAATCCTTTTAATATTTATTTTGATTTAAATATAGAGGACAATTCTCAGGACTCACAGTTTCTCGCCTTTAGTGATTTAGATGAAGTGGATAAAGAGCGTCACTTTCCACTGAATTGTTTGTTTGATACGGTCAAATATAGAAATGCTACTGAACATTTTTTAGATCCTGAAACTATAAATAAAATAGATAAGCTGCAAGAAAAGTTCAAAGAGGTTTCTATTCCATGTCAAACCTTAGAAACAAATGACAAATCAAAAGTTGCAATTGTTTTTGAAAGGATTAATCGAAGAGGAGTTGAATTAGATACTCTTCAGCTTTTAACAGCTTGGACTTGGAGTGAAGAGTTTGACTTACAAAGTAAGTTTGAAGGTTTGAAGCAGGAACTAGAGCCTTATGGTTTCGACAGTGTAGGATCTAATGTTGACCTATTATTAAAAATAACTTCTGCAGTAATAAATAATAATTCCAATACAGATGAATTGATTTCATTGAATGGTGAAACAGTGAGGAATAGGTTCGAAGAGATAAGAAATGGTATCCTAGGTAGTATTGATTTTCTGAAGACAAATTTTCATATCGAATCTATAAAAAATCTGCCTTACGAGCATTTTCTTATTCCTATGTCTGTATTTTTTTCAATTGAGGGTAATAAACAATTAAGGACAGACAGTATACAATATAAAAAAATCACTTCTTGGTTCTGGAAGAGTTCATTCAATAAAAGGTATGCATCAAGTACGAATAAGAAAATTAATCATGATATAAGCGAAATGGTAGTATTAAAAAACGATGCTATAAATTCTAAGATTGAACAAGTGCCTTTTGGTAATGTAGATAAAGAGTTATTCAAAGAAGATATGTTTGCGATGAATCGCGTCACCTCAAAAGCTTTTATTTTGCTACTAGTTCAGAATAACCCTAAAAACCTAGTTTCAGGTAGTAAAATATCTTTGAGTAAGGTATTGAAAGAATATAATAAGAACGAGTTTCATCATATTTTCCCAAAGTCTTATTTAGATGGTTTAGGTGATGATACTAAAGAAAATGATAAAAATTGTTTAGCAAACTATTGCATCTTATCTAAAGCAGAAAATAATTTAATTAGAGATGATAAGCCATCAAAATATTACAGAAAACACATGACAAACGTATCTGATGATGTATTTGATTCCAACTTTATAAATAAAGAGGCATTTATTAAAGATGAGTTTGATCTGTTTATTGAAAGTCGTGCTGATAGTTTGATGGACAAGCTTAATCATATCATCGCAATGTAACTAAATTAATTTAGGTAAAAAAATATTTAATCTTTAAAGCCACTAAGCAACATTGTTAATAAGCTATTAGCAGGCTGTTATCTAGGCACAAGATATGAAAGCCATTAAATAGAGTTTTTTATCATAAGTTTTAACTACTGATTAATAACTTCAGTTTCCAAGTTGGATCAAAGAAGCAGGCAAGATAGGATTGATAACGAAATAAATTAGTCAGAATATATCATCAAAAATAAAAACCGCTCACAAAACTATGAGCGGTTTTTTTACGTCAAAAAATCAAGTCAGATGCTCTACGCCAGACCAATACCCAAACACAGCAGTCCGCCTGCCAGTCACTCACACCGCCACAACAAAGCTGTACCTTAGACATTTTATTACAAATCAAAGTGATAGGGCTGATAATATAAATATAAGCGCACCGACTCTGACAGCATTAACTTTGATGAGAGTTGGGTCTATAAATAGAAAGCATTATGTTTGGTTTTATTGCTATACCAGATATTTTTAAGTGATGTTTCCATGGATTTAGGAATAATTACTATGATAAATATACATGTCGTCTTTTGGGTCGCCCTGACGTTTTTTACCTTCCTTGTGACTAGAAGTAATATAAAAGGTCATAAATCCCTCACTGCTAGAGACGCTACTCCAAGAGCGCTCAGTAGCGATAAGCTTAATATTGAGAGCAGTTTTTATAGAGCGGATGCGACCTTGCACGATATTATATTCTTTCACGCGTCGGCATCTGGCGCTGCTATCGTCTTATTGGTATTAATCATCAAAGGTGAGGTTTTATTCCCTGGAACGGTTGTCCTGTTTGGTCCCCTGTCTTCCATCGCGATATTTACTATTAGCATTGTGCTACTGTTATTTGCCTTTTACTTTTATAGCATCTCGATTTTGAAACTTGGCGATACGTTGGCTAGAATGCAGATCAAGGGTAAAGCCATTGAGACCAAGCACGCAGTTTTGGCTGTCTTTGGTTATTTTTTGATATTCCCGATTATTGCATTGATACTGGCCTAAAGCCCATCTATCGGAAAACCTAATACAGTAAAAACCGCTCACACTCTAGCTGTGAGCGGTTTTCTTTTTTTATCAAGCCAAATTAAGAGTGATCCGAGTAATAAGGGGTTCTAACACCCCATCCCAATCATTAAAAACAACCATCCATACAAAAAAATTATTAACATGAGTTAAATTGTTGTACAGTAAGGTTTAGTTGCATTATGATAACTCATAGTAACAGCATGGATGCATGGCGCTCACTTGACAAGCGCCATTAAAACTTAACGATGATATCTGACAGTCCTACTCAACTGTCTTATTTAGCTGTCGTATTTAAGTTTCTCTCCTAAATTTGTAATGATGTGATAAAAGGATATATCTCATGATTCACTCTATCTCCAAGCCCTTAACCTTAGTTGCCTTTATGGCGTTAGGCCTAGCTGGCTGTAACAACAGTAGCCAGACTGCTACTGATGACATGCCAGCCGACGGCGCAGCGACAGACACTGCAGCCAGCCTCAGCGCTACCCTACAAAAAATAAAAGACTCAGGCACCATCGTCGTTGGCTACCGCGATTCTTCCATTCCGTTTTCATATATTGCTGATGATCCCAATCAGCCGATGGGTTATGCCCATGATTTGGAAATGAAAGTGGTCGAAGCAGTGAAACAAAAGCTAAATATGCCAGACCTAAATATTCGCTATAACCTAATCACTTCACAAACTCGTATTCCATTAGTACAAAACGGCACCATCGACTTTGAGTGTGGCTCAACCACCAACAACGAAGAGCGTCAAAAGCAAGTGGCTTTCTCTAATGGTTTCTTTGAGATTGGTACGCGACTGCTAACCGGTACCGACTCTGGTATTAATGACTTTGAAGACCTAGCAGACAAAACCTTAGTGACCACAGCTGGGACGACATCAGAGCGCTATATTCGTCAATATATTGATGATAATCAGATGGATACCGATCTGATCTCTGCCAAAGATCACGGCGAAGGTTTCCTTATGTTAGAGAACGGCCGCGCTGATGCCTTTATGATGGATGATGTCCTGCTCGCAGGCGAACAAGCCAAAGCAAAAAATCCTGATGACTGGGTAATCGTTGGTACACCGCAGTCATTTGAGATCTATGGCTGTATGATGCGTAAAGACGATCCTGAGTTTAAAGCCGTCGTCGATGAAGCTTTGGTTAATGTCTTTAGTTCAGGTGAAATCAATGCCATCTATGACAAGTGGTTCATGAATCCTATCCCACCGAAAAACGTCAACCTAAACTTTGAGATGTCAGATAACTTAAAAGCGTTAATTGCCGATCCACATGACAGTGCTCAACCAAAAGACGCGGTACAGTAACGATTGTTTGTCCCTCAAAATAGATTGCTCATGCGCTCAGAACGGCAGTTAACGTTGATCTGAGCCGTGAGCTTAGCGCTCGCTGCTCGGAGAGACAACAATGAACTATAGCTGGAACTGGGGTGTGCTCTTTGAGCAGACCGGCGTTGGTAATGAGCTGTACATCCATTGGATGATCACTGGCCTTGGCTGGTTGTTATTGATTGGTAGTATTGCATGGGCAATCGCCATGGTCATTGGTACTGTCTTCGGTATCATGCGCACCTTACCAAACAAAACCGCACGCAGTATTGGTACTGCTTATGTGACGTTCTTTCGTAATATTCCACTGTTGGTACAGTTATTCTTTTGGTTCTATGTCGCCCCTGGTTGGCTGACTCCTGCCTTACAAGAATGGTGGTACAAGGACTTATCGCCAAACACTTCTGCTATGCTCTCCGCGAGTATTGGCCTTGGACTGTTCACTGCCGCACGTATCGTGGAACAAGTACGTACGGGTATTGAATCCTTACCACAAGGCCAAATCAATGCCGCTTACGCACTGGGCTTTACGGTTCCGCAGGCTTATAAAGAAGTGCTGTTGCCGCAAGCCTTTCGTATCATACTGCCGCCCCTTAGCTCAGAGCTGACCAACTGCTTCAAAAACGCTTCTGTTGCCTCCTTAGTTGGAGTCATGGAGCTGATCAGCCAAACCAAAACCATCAGTGAGTATACTCAAAACAACCTTGAGATCTATACTTACGCCACGGTTATATACTTGGTATTCAATTTGTCCTTGATCGCTATTATGGGCTTGATTGAACGCAAACTGCGTGTGCCAGGGCTTATTGCAGGGAGTCAGAAATGAATATGATGACTGAACTCGCGACAGCTTACCCTGGTTTGATGGGTGGCATGATTACCACTCTAAAGGTGTTGTTTTTAGCGATTCTTGGGGGCATCAGTTTAGGAACGATACTGGCTCTGATGCGCTTGTCTGGGATCAAAGCTTTAGAAGTGCCAGCCAAGTTATACGTCAATTACTTTCGTTCCGTGCCACTCCTATTAGTATTGCTGTGGTTTTACTTTGCTGTCCCTATGATTTATTTTTGGATAGCAGGTAAATACTTGCAACTTGATGCCGCTTTTGCTTCCTGTGTCGTCGCCTTTATGATGTTTGAGGCGGCCTATTTCTCAGAAGTCGTGCGTGCGGGTATTCAGTCTATCGGTAGTGGGCAGGTCAATGCTGCCAAAGCGCTCGGTATGACGTACGGGCAAACCATGCGCTTGGTGATTTTGCCGCAAGCCTTTCGCAAGATGCTGCCGCTTATTTTGCAGCAGTGTATTATTTTATTCCAAGATACGACATTGGTATTCGCTATCGGTTTGACGGACTTTTTCCGCGCCGCTTATGTCCGTGGCGAGCTGATGGGTTTACTTACGCCTTATATTTTGGGAGCAGGAGCGGTGTATTTTATCATCAGTTTGAGTGCCTCTATTGGCGTACAGCAAGTACAAAAACGCCTACGCTTTTAATGTGAATATTTGCTAAAAAACGATTACCTGATTCTCAACTTATTATGAACTATTGTAGGCTGTGGCTTTAGCCCAGCATTTTGCTTTCGCAAAGGTTTAAGCTGGGCTAAAGCCACAGCCTACTCGCATAAAAGTTAAATTATTGAGAGTGAATTTAACGATTATCTAATAACAGTTTTTCGTAACAATTAACGAATGAAAACGGTTAGGAGCCAGTGATGAGTAATGCTGATACGTATATAAATAGCTTTGGCGGATTGGTCACAGATAATGGCCATGCTAGCGATGAGATAGTCATCAAAATGACGGATGTCAGCAAATGGTATGGCGACTTTCAAGTATTGACTGACTGTAGCGCGCACGTGCATAAAGGTGACGTGGTGGTGGTCTGTGGTCCCTCAGGCAGTGGTAAGTCCACGTTGATCAAAACGGTCAATGGACTGGAGCCTTTTCAAAAGGGCGAAATCATGGTCAATGGCATCTCAGTTGGGGCACCAAAGACCAATCTGCCCAAGCTGCGTAGTAGTGTCGGCATGGTGTTTCAGCATTTTGAGCTGTTTCCGCATCTCACCATTATTGATAACCTGACGGTGGCGCAGATCAAAGTATTGGGCCGTAAAGAAGATGAAGCCAAGCGCAAAGCAATGGCGTATTTGGATCGGGTAGGACTAACGGTACAAGCGGCAAAGTATCCTGCTGAACTATCTGGTGGGCAGCAGCAGCGGGTAGCGATTGCGCGGGCACTGGCGATGGATCCAGTGGCGATGCTGTTTGATGAGCCAACCTCAGCGCTTGATCCAGAGATGATTCAAGAAGTGCTTGATGTGATGGTAGAGCTGACCCACGATGGCATGACCATGATGTGTGTGACGCATGAAATGGGCTTTGCCAGTCAGGTGGCCAATCGCATTATCTTTATGGATGAAGGTTATATCGTCGAAAATTGTAGTAAAAATGAGTTTTTTGAAGGGGCAAAAAGCGATCGCGCACAGATGTTCTTATCGAAGATTCTCAATCACTAGCATACAGCACTCTATTTCGAATCATTTTTTAAGCGTCTATTATTAGGCGCTTTTTTTATGGCAATGATTTTACCTGTTTATGTCGAAGTCGGGGTTAATGTAAGGTGAGTGACCATCTGTTTACTGATACAATAAAGGTAAGCGTTTAAAAAATTAATTTTGGCAAAATCTAATAAACACAATTTTTAACTTAATTGGAGCTTGTATGAGTGCAGAACGTTCATCTACATCGAATGGGGTGGTCATTGTTGGCGCAGGGTTGGCAGGTTGGCATGTCATCGATGCCATTCGTGCTAAAGACAAAGACATTCCAATTACCTTAATCACTGCTGATAATGGCGACCGTTATCACAAGCCGATGCTGACGATGGCTATTAGCCAAAATAAAAGCGCCACAGATCTGGTACGCGCGACTGGGGCTGATGCGGCGGCGGCGGCGAATGTCAATTTACACGCCAATACGCAAGTCAGTGATGTCAATGCTGCCAGTCAGCAATTACATCTGATCTCTGCGCTGCGCTCGGATCCAGTGTATACCAACTATGCCACGATCAGCTATGACAAGCTGGTACTCGCAATGGGCGCACATCCAATCTTTCCAAAGAGCTTGCCAGAGGACTTGGTCTGGCACGTCAATCATATCGAGCGCTTTGGGCAGCTGCAAGAGCAATTGGCAACGGGCAGTCAGAGTGTCGCTATCGTCGGTGCTGGCATGGTTGGGACAGAAATCGCAGAGGACTTGCTCAAGGCTGGGCATGAAGTGACGCTGATTGATTTAAATGATGCACCACTTGCGCAAATGCTACCGCCAAAAGCGACGGCGCGTATTGCGCAAGCGGTCAAGTCACAAGGCATTAACTTTTTGGGCGGTTGCCAAGTCTCTAGTATTACTCGCAATAATGAAGGTAAACTGCAGGTCAGCTATGAGCCAATAGCATCCGCTAAAGAAAGCAGCGATCAGCAACCTGAGCCACTGATCGTCGATCATGTGATTGCCAGTACGGGATTGCTCGTCGATGACAAATTACCCGCTGCCGCTGGTGTTGAGTTTGATCGTCGCACCGGTATCGTGGTCGATGCGACAACGCTACGTACCAATGCTTCCAATATTTATGCCATTGGTGATTGCATGTCTATTAATGGGGTCGCCTGTCGTTATGTCGCCCCGCTAAGGGCGCAGGCAGCAACCATTGCTGATGACATCTTGGGTCATGATCACGAAGGCTATGATCATAAGCCACCTATGATTCGCCTAAAAAACAAAGCCATCTCGGTCATGGTCACTGGTGTGCCGCAAGCTGCGGGTAATTGGCAGGTCAAGACCGAAAGTGAGGATGAGCTCATCATGGAGTTGCTTGATAATAATAATAAAGTCAGCGCGACGCTATCTATGAAAGCGCCAGTAACGCCTAAAGCCTAGTGATAAGAATTTTGTAAGGGCACTGCGAGATTAATAGAGTTTGGTTTGACTATAGGCTTTTGAATTCTACCGTTTGATGTCTAATGTCTAATGTCTAATGTCTAATGTCTAATGTCTAATGTCTAATGTTTGACTTCTAAGCCAGCCATACATGTTGAAATGTGTGGCTGGCTTTTTTATTTTTATTCTCACTCATACCAGTAGCAGGCTAGTAAAAAGGCTGTCTTCTTCGAGCTGGCTATAGAAATCCACAATCAAAAATTTAAACACTGGTAAAGTTGACTAGATACTATTATGGTATAGATAGGCTTTATATTTTGTCGTGCATCACATACCTATCGGCTTTTACCAAACAAATGAATGATCTTGAATTATTCTTTTTAAATGATACATATTGTATCATTGTTATTGACAGCCTTTCATTTGAAGCGGTATAGTAGTTTATATTTAAGGAAGAATAAAACGCTGATAGGCCATAAAAAGTAAAGAACGAAAGGACTCGTTATGACTCAATCCATTGATTTTGACATCATTTACAATGATATTTTAGACAAAGCACCAACCATCAATATGGGCGCAAAATCTGCCAACGCGCCGCTCACCCAAAGCTATGACAAAGGTCCCGAGGTACCGCTGATTGAAGCCACCATCGGTGATTTCTTTGATGCTATTGTCCACAAATATCCAGATCGCATGGCGCTAGTCTCCCGCCATCAAGACATTCGCTGGACTTATAAACAGCTACAACAAAAAGTAAATCAGCTGGCAAGCGCCATCATAGAGATGGGGCTAGAGATTGGCGATCGTATCGGTATTTGGTCGCACAATAATACTGAGTGGCTACTGATGCAATTGGCAACCGCCAAAGTGGGCATTATTCTAGTCAATATCAATCCCGCTTATCGTACCTTTGAGTTGCAATATTCTCTCAATAAACTAGGCTGCTCGGCACTGGTTCTCATGCGCCACTTCAAAACCAGCGACTATACGCAAATGGTGCGTGAGCTCTGTCCAGAGATTTATCACAAAACTTATAATCAGCTGGATTTGGTCGAGATACCGACGATTGAGCGTATTATTTGGATTGATGAGCCGGGTAATGATGACACCTTTAGCTACATGCAAAGATTCTCTGACTGGATAAGTGAGGGTGATCCTAACGACCCACGCGTCGCTGAACGGCAAGCACAACTCAAAAATACTGACGCTATCAATGTGCAATTTACCAGTGGTACGACTGGCACGCCAAAAGGTGCGACCTTAACCCACCGTAATATCTTAAACAACGGCTACTTTATCGGTGAGGCGATGAATCTCACTGAAGAGGATATCTTGTGTATTCCTGTGCCGCTTTATCACTGCTTTGGTATGGTACTCGGCAACTTAGCTATTTTGACCCATGGTGGTTGTATCGTTTATCCCAACGATGGTTTTGAGCCATTGAGTGTCCTGCAAGCGGTCGAAGAAGAAAAATGTACGGGTCTGCATGGGGTGCCAACGATGTTTATCGCGATGCTTGATCATCCAGACTTTGACCAATACGATTTATCCACGTTGCGCACTGGTATTATGGCAGGCTCTAGCTGTCCTATTGAGCTGATGCGCCGTGTCATAGATAAAATGCACTTAAGTGAGATAACTATTGCTTATGGCATGACTGAGACCAGTCCAGTGTCTTGTCAGACCAACAAACACACACCGCTTGAAAAGCAAGTTTCTACCGTAGGACTGGTGCAACCAGCGCTTGAAGTCAAAGTTGTCGATACAGAAACGGGCGAGATTGTGCCGCTAGGAGAGACAGGTGAGCTACTCACGCGCGGCTATTCGGTGATGAAAGGCTATTGGGGTGACCGCTTCAAAACCCGCGAGTCTATTCAAGATAATTGGATGCATACCGGGGATTTGGCAACCATGGATGAAGATGGTTATGTCAAAGTGGTTGGTCGTAGCAAAGATATGATCATTCGCGGCGGCGAGAACGTCTATCCAGTAGAGATTGAAAACTATCTATATCGCCATCCCAAGATTCGCGATGTGCAAATCGTTGGCATACCTGATGAGAAGTATGGTGAAGTATTGGCGGCATGGATCATTCCCAAAGAGCCTGATTGCTTAACTGAAGAAGAGGTTAAGGAGTTCTGCCGTAATAACATTGCTCACTATAAAATACCGACTCACTATCGTTTCGTTGAAGAGTACCCAATGACCATTACGGGTAAAATTCAAAAGTATAAAATCGTTGAGATGATGAAAGATGAGCTGGGCTTAGAGTGATGACTGCTCAAGGTTTAATGTCAGTATTAAAAGAGTTATTGATTCAGAGAGTTATTAAAAAAAGCTGTTAACTATTAAATAAAAACTTCATTCTCAATTATTTAGCATTGGCGTTTTTATAGATTAGGTAAAAGACCTAGCCTACGCCAACTTATTTAGATGGTTGAGAGTTAGATATAAAAGTATAAAAAGGGATATCATGAGCGCTATCATAACCAGTAAACTGAGTCCAAATGCTGCTGAATTTCAGCAAAACAGTGCCGCTATGCAAGCGGTGGTCGATGACTTATATGTGCACTTGCGTAAGGTCGTCCAAGGCGGCTCAGAGCGTGCACGCGCCAAGCATTTAGCACGTGGCAAGCTGCTGCCTCGCGAGCGTGTCGAGCGTTTGCTTGATGTGGGTACGCCATTTTTAGAAGTGGCTCCGATGGCGGCGCACGATATGTATGGCGAAGATATTCCTGCTGCTGGCGTGATTGCGGGTATCGGCCGTATTAACGGCACTGAGTGTATGATCGTCTGTAATGATGCCACGGTAAAAGGCGGCACCTATTATCCATTGACGGTCAAAAAACATCTACGTGCGCAAGAAATCGCCCAAGAAAACAACTTGCCTTGTGTGTATTTGGTGGACTCAGGTGGTGCGAACTTGCCCAACCAAGATGACGTGTTCCCAGATAAAGAGCATTTTGGGCGTATCTTTTTTAATCAGGCCAATATGAGTGCTGCGGGTATTCCACAGATAGCAGTGGTCATGGGTAGCTGTACGGCAGGCGGTGCTTATGTACCAGCGATGAGTGATGAGTCTATCATCGTTAAAGACCAAGGCACCATCTTTTTGGGTGGTCCGCCACTCGTAAAAGCGGCAACTGGCGAAGAGGTCACTGCTGAAGACTTGGGCGGCGGTGATGTGCATACCCGTCTGTCAGGGGTAGTGGATCACTTGGCGCAAAACGACACTCATGCGTTATCGATTGCGCGTAATATCGTCAGTCATCTCAACCGTCCTGCTAAACAAATCCCAAATCAAATCAAACCACGTCCACCACGCTATGATGCTAAAGAGCTATACGGCGTCATTCCAACGGATAAGCGCAAGCCCTTTGATATCAAAGAAATCATTGCTCGTATCGTCGATGACAGTGCCTTTGATGAGTTTAAAGCGCGCTTTGGTACCACGCTGGTTTGTGGTTTTGCTCATATCGAGGGTATGCCAGTCGGTATTATCGCCAACAACGGTATTTTATTCAGTGAGTCGGCGCAAAAAGGCACGCACTTTATTGAGCTGTGCTGTAAGCGTAAAATTCCACTAATATTCTTACAAAACATCACCGGCTTTATGGTCGGCCGTAAATACGAAAACGAAGGTATTGCCCGTCATGGTGCCAAGATGGTGATGGCGGTGGCTAACGCGAAAGTACCGAAATTTACTGTCATCGTTGGTGGCTCATTTGGTGCTGGTAACTACGGCATGTGTGGCCGTGCTTATAGCCCACGTTTCTTGTGGATGTGGCCAAATGCGCGTATCTCGGTGATGGGCGGTGAGCAAGCAGCCTCGGTACTTGCAACCGTTAAACGTGACAACTTCGACCGTAAAGGCGAGGAGTGGAGTGCAGAAGATGAGGCCGCATTTAAAGCGCCTATTCTTGATATGTATGAAGAGCAAGGTCATCCATATTATGCGACGGCACGTCTCTGGGATGATGGGGTGATTGATCCTGCTGACACTCGTAATGTGCTGGCATTAGGCCTAAGCGCTGCCTATAACGCCCCGATTGAAGAGACAACTTATGGTGTCTTTAGAATGTAAGGATTTTAAGGTCTGCCCATAATAATTTACTACTGCGTCAACCTCATTTGAAGTACGATTTGTACATCTGCATTCGGTTTCCTTGTATTAATATTATTATGGATTGACTGGAATTTTGATTAAGTTGTTTTTAATTAAGTGCTTTTTAATTTAGTGCCTATAAAAAGACACCGATATAAAAAATATAGAGAAAGTTATGAAAAAAGACAGTGATAAAAAGTCTGAGAATTATAAAAGCCTACTGGTTGATATCGAGCAGCATGTTGCTACGGTGACATTAAATCGTCCTGAGATACGTAATGCCTTTAATGATGAAACGATTGCCGAGCTGACGGAGGTTTTTACCAAGCTTGGCACTGATGATAATGTCCGAGTCATCGTCTTAGCGGCAGCGGGTAAAGCATTCTGTGCTGGTGCGGATCTGAACTGGATGCGCGCGATGGCAGATTATAGCTATGAAGAAAACCTAGCCGATGCGGATAAGCTCGCGCAAATGCTGAAGACCATTTATGAATGCCCTAAGCCAACGGTTGCCGCTATTCAAGGTGACGTCTATGCCGGTGGCATGGGTCTAGTTGCGGTATGTGATGTGGCTATAGCTGTGAAAATTGCCAATTTCTGCCTCAGTGAAGTGCGTTTAGGGTTAGCCCCTGCAACGATTAGCCCTTATGTCATACGAGCGCTAGGGGCGAGAGCATCACAGCGTTATTTCTTAAGCGCTGAGGTTTTTGATGCCAAAAAAGCACGTCAGTTGGGCTTTATTCATGAGCGTGTCAGTGAAGAATCGCTTGATGATGCAGTTGCTGCGTTTTGCTCAAAGATAGTCAAAAACAGCCCAGATGCGGTGAAGACCTGCAAACGCTTATTACATGAAGTAGCGGGCGCAGCCATTAGCGATGAGTTGATTGCCGATACGGTTAAAGGCATCGCTGATATCCGCTCATCAGAGCAAGGCCGCGAGGGCGTACAAGCCTTTTTGCAAAAGCGCAAGCCTGATTGGCTGACAATAAGTTAAGACTAAAAAAGAGACTTTTGATAAACAAGTTTTCGATAAATGAACAATAATTGCGTTTAAATTAAAACAGTCACAGGTCAACATCAGCCTATATTTTTATTATTTATCAATGATAAAAATGATAAAAACGACAAGACACAGGGATAGTTATGTTTTCTAAAATTCTAATTGCCAACCGTGGTGAAATCGCCTGCCGTGTTGCAGCCACTGCCAAGCGTCTGGGTGTAAATACCGTCGCTGTTTATTCTGATGCTGACCGTGAGGCTAAGCATGTCGCTGTCTGTGATGAAGCGGTTTATTTGGGCGGATCATCTCCCAAAGACAGCTATCTGAAAGGCGACGCTATCATTGCGATTGCTCTTGAGGTTGGCGCCCAAGCGATCCATCCAGGTTATGGGTTTTTGAGTGAAAACGCGGACTTTGCCCAAGCCTGTCAGGATGCAGGGCTAGTGTTTATAGGTCCCTCAGCTGACGCTATTCGTGCGATGGGCGGCAAGTCTGAGTCCAAGCGCTTGATGGAAGCGGCTGGTGTGCCACTGATACCTGGTTATCATGGTGACAATCAAGATGCAGAGTTCTTGCAGCAGCAAGCAGATAGTATAGGCTATCCTGTACTGATTAAAGCCAGTGCTGGCGGTGGCGGTAAAGGCATGCGTATCGTTGAGCAGAGCAGCGACTTTATGGGGCTATTAGACTCATGCCGCCGTGAAGCGATTACCAGTTTTGGTAACGATCAGGTACTCATCGAAAAGTACGCCCTAAAACCACGCCATATTGAAATCCAAGTATTCGGTGACACGCATGGCAACTATGTGCATCTGTTTGAGCGCGATTGCTCGGTACAGCGTCGCCATCAAAAGGTACTAGAAGAATCCCCTGCGCCTGGTGTCGATGCTGAGATGCGTGAAGCGATGGGGACGGCCGCGATAGAAGCCGCACGAGCGGTCAGTTATGTGAATGCAGGCACGGTAGAGTTCATCGTTGAGCAGCGCGAAGGCAAAATGAATTTTTATTTCATGGAAATGAATACCCGTCTGCAAGTTGAGCACCCGGTCAGTGAAGCCATCACTGGTGTGGATTTGGTTGAATGGCAGTTGCTTGTTGCAGCGGGTAAGTCATTACCAAAGTCTCAAGATGAGCTGGCTATCAATGGTCATGCGATTGAAGCACGTATTTGCGCTGAAAACCCTGACAATGGTTTTTTACCTGCGACAGGTTCTTTATTTACTTATCAAAAGCCTGAGCACAGCACCTTTAATGTCGCAGGTGTGCGTATCGATGATGGCGTACGTGAGGGCGATGTGATTAGCCCGTTCTATGATTCTATGATTGCCAAGCTTATCGTTCATGCGCCCACCCGCGCGCAAGCATTGGCTAAGCTTGATCGAGCACTGGGACAAACACGTATTGTTGGCTTACCGACTAACGTGGCGTTTTTGCGCTACGTTCTCAACACTGAGTCATTTAGTCAGGCCAATCTCGATACCGCACTGATAGAGCGTGAGGCGGACGAGCTGTTTAATCAGCATCCTCTGCAGTTATCGACGCTTGCGGTGACTGCTATTGCTCAGCAGCTTGCCAGTGAAGACACAGCACAAAACACAGATGTAGATCCATTTAGTAAGCCTACTGGCTTCCGTGCTTATAGCGACTATACAAGATCGTTTAGCTTGATTTATGATGAGCAAGCTTACAGCGCCCGCATTAGTAATTGGCACAATGCGAATGGTGCTGATAGCAAAAAGGGTAGCGATACTCTCAGTAGCTTTAGCCTGGTCATTGAAAAAGAGGTCGCGAGTAGTGATACTCAAGAGAATGTCAATGTCGCCGCTCAGACAGAAACGGTCTATAAAGGTGAAGTTAGCTACGCCAGCAGTGACGCACACAATCATACTGTCTGGTTAGATGGCGCCCGCATCAGCGCCCAGAGCTGGGTAAATAATGAGACTGTCTATGTGTTCACTGATAGAGGGCGTGATGAGATTACGCTGATTGATATCATGGCACACGTAGGCGAAGAGTCCGCGGCTGTTGGTAGTTTAAAATCGCCAATGCCAGGACAAGTCGTTGCCTTTAAAGTGGCTGTCGGCGATAGCGTGAAAAAAGGTGAGCCACTTGCCGTTATCGAAGCGATGAAAATCGAACATACCATTACCGCACCGACTGATGGCGTGGTGGCAGAGTTATTATTTGCGGCGGGCGACTTGGTTGCCGATGGTGATGAGCTGCTGCGTATTGACACGGAAGCTAGCGAAGCATAAGAACCGAAGCATAAGAACAATGAAAGGATAATAACCATGAGCCATTCGTATCCAGAGCACGTCACCATCGTGGATGTCAGCCCACGTGATGGCTTACAAAACGAGTCCATGACAGTGCCAACTGCGGTTAAGCAAACGCTTATCAACGATTTAATCGCAGCAGGCATCAAAAAGCTTGAGGCGACCAGCTTTGTGTCGCCAAAATGGGTGCCGCAAATGGGCGACAACAGTGAGCTGATGACCGTGCTTGCAGATCATAGGCGTGATGACGTTATTTATTCGGTACTCGTGCCAAATATGCGCGGTTTTGAAAACGCCATCGTACACCGTCCTGATGAAATCGTTATCTTTGGCTCAGCCAGTGAGACCTTTAGCCAAAAAAACATCAATTGCAGTATCGATGAAAGCATTGAGCGTTTTGCCCCTGTTGCCGCTGCGGCAAAAGCACAAGGCATCAAAGTACGCGGCGTCATCTCTTGTACGGTCGGTTGCCCTTACGAGGGCGAGATTGATCCTAGCCAAGTGGCTTATGTGACTAAGCGCTTAGTTGAGATTGGCTCAGAGCAGATTGGTATTGCTGATACCATTGGTGTTGGTACCCCGCTCAAAGTACAGCGCGCGCTACAAGCTGCTTTAGAGTATGCTGATATCGCCATGTTATCAGGTCATTTCCATGATACTTATGGACAAGCAGTCAGTAATACTTTAGCGGCTTTACAAATGGGCGTCAGTGAATTTGATACCTCAGTGGCGGGACTTGGCGGTTGTCCGTATGCCAAGGGCGCAACGGGTAATGTCGCCACCGAAGACGTTGTTTATATGCTGCACGGTATGGGTATCAACACTGGTATTGATTTGGATAAATTGGTCGTGGCAGGTGAGCGTATCAGTGAGTTTTTGGGTCGCCGCAATGGTTCAAGCGTGGCACGTGCCATTATCAATAAACGTCAGTCTTAACTAGCACTACTTTAAAAAAACAGATTAAAATTCAAGATTTAAAACATCAAAATACAAGGAATGGTTATGAGTTTACCTGGATTAAATTTTCAGCTTGGCGAAGATATCGACGCATTACGTGATGTGGTGCAGCAGTTTGCAGCGAAAGAAATCGCTCCGCGTGCGGCTGAAATTGACAGCAGCGATGAGTTCCCAATGGATTTATGGCAAAAGATGGGCGACCTAGGTCTACATGGCATCACTGTTCCTGAAGAGTACGGTGGTGCTGATATGGGCTACGTCGCGCATATGGTCGCGATGGAAGAAATTAGCCGTGCTTCTGCTTCCGTTGCCCTTAGCTATGGTGCGCACTCTAATCTGTGTATCAACCAAATCAAACGTAATGGCTCAGAGGAACAGAAACAAAAATATCTGCCGAAACTCATTAGCGGTGAATTCATTGGTGCGCTAGCGATGAGTGAAACGGGCGCTGGCTCAGACGTGGTCAGTATGAAACTAAAAGCCGAAGAAAAAGACGGTAAGTATATTCTAAACGGCAGCAAAATGTGGATTACCAATGGTCCTGATGCTGACGTGATGGTGGTTTATGCGAAGACCAATCCAGAGATGGGTGCGAAAGGCATGACGGCATTTATCGTTGAAAAAGGCATGGAAGGCTTTGGTACAGCGCAAAAGCTGGATAAACTCGGTATGCGCGGTAGCCATACAGGTGAGATGACCTTTAACAATGTTGAAGTCCCAAGCGAAAACATCTTAGGTAACTTAAACGAAGGTGTTAAAGTGCTTATGAGTGGTCTCGATTATGAGCGCGCGGTATTGGCAGCAGGGCCTATCGGTATCATGCAGGCAGTGATGGATAACGTCGTTCCTTATATTCATGACCGTAAACAGTTTGGTCAAGCCATCGGTGAGTTCCAGCTCATTCAAGGTAAAGTTGCGGATATGTATACTATATTGCAAGCGGGGCGTAGCTTCTTATATACCGTCGGCAAGAATTTAGACATGTTAGATCAGCGCGGCGCCGGTCATAGTAGAGAAGTACGCAAAGATTGCGCCAGTGTGATCCTGTGGTGTGCCGAAAAAGCCACATGGATGGCAGGCGAGGGCATTCAAATCTTTGGCGGAAATGGCTATACCAATGAGTATCCACTTGGTCGTTTCTGGCGTGATGCCAAGCTATATGAAATCGGCGCAGGCACCAGTGAAATTCGCCGTATGTTGGTTGGTCGTGAATTATTTAACGAGACCAAATAATACCAACTCCCAAAATTCGATTAACTTTGTCAAACTTGCTAAGCCTACATGATGTAGTGCTTGCACAAGTTTTCCGCGTTACTCTAACTTTTGGAAATGGTATAAACATACTTATACCAAACCCAACAATTAAAGTTGCGCCCAGGTACGAGCAGTTAACGACCGAATTCTTTGTGGCTGTTTAAGCAAATTATTCCAAGCCAAGCAAGTGGCATCGACAATAGCCTCATAACTGTCATAACAACGATTAGATAGCTCATTTTGCTTAAGGTACTGCCATACTCTCTCAGAGGGATTGAGCTCAGGTGAATAAGGCGGTAGTTTAAGCATAGTGACATTAGCCTGATTCAAGCTTGGTTGATGCCATAATGCGCCGTCCATCACCACCACCGCATGACGTCCTTTTGGAACGGCTTTACTAATCTCTTGCATATGCAATAACATGGTGTGTTTATTAACGAAAGGCAGTACTAAGCCGACAGCCTTCTTTGTCGCTGGACAAAAGGCACCAAACAGATAAGCGGAATGAAACTGTTGCTGCTTGATCAGTCGAGGTCGCCCACCGCGGTAATGCCAAACTCTGGTCAATGAGCCTTGTTGTCCTATTCGAGTTTCATCTTGAAACCAGATGTCCACTTGATCTAGGCTCACATCAGTAGGCAGTGACGCCTTAACCTGTGCTATAAAGTTTTTTAAAAGCGTCTTGAGCTTGTGGGTCGGCTTTTGGATGCTGACTACGAGCACTTATCCAACTCATATCAATACGTTTAAGCAGCTCGTAGATACCATTGACGGTATAGTGGGCGTTGTAGTGTTCTTTAGCCAATTGCTGAATATCTTTACCGGTCAAACGACCGCCAGCTCGCTTGTCTTGTTCAGAGACTATCATGGCTTTAAAAGCGGCTATGTCTGCTTCTGCCAATTTGCTGTGACGACCTCGACGATGACGATCATAGAGACTCTCAAGTCCTCGTTCCTGATATCGTTTCAAGGTGCGCCTGGCAGTTTGAGGGTGAATACAAAGATCTTTGGCAATATCGTTAGTGGCTTTGCCCATACTGTATTGGTATAAGATGAGCAGGCGTAGTCGGGCTCTGGGATTGCGCTCAGTCTTTGAGTGTTTGCCAAAGTCATGGTCTTCTAGGTTATGTATTGGTATAGTCATAAGTGGATTATACTATATATTTTGGGTTTGGTATTACGTTTAGATGGAACCAAAAAAGCAGTACGCTAAAAACGTACTGCTTTTTTATTTCTATTGTATAAAGTCATTAAAATGACCCTGCTTATTTATTATAACTATTTTCTATGATCGAAATAGCGAGATAGACCATTTAATAATAAATCATCACGGATGCGGACAGAACGATTGACGTGCTGAGCAATGATATGAGCATCGCCACCCGTCATAATCAGTTCAAAATTTGGATGACGGCTGCTGATTTCATTCACTGCACCGACGATAGACAATAATATCCCGCGATGAACCGCATCTTGGGTGGTTACGCCTTGGCCGACACTATCAAAAGTACCATTAGAGATGGTGATTTGTTTGGTACCTGAAAACAGCGAGTCACGTTGCAGATAAATGCTAGGGAAGATATAGCCCCCTAAATGCTCAGCATGATCAATCAAGTCGATAGTCACCGCCGTACCACAGCCAATCACACATTGGCGCTTTTGTTTATCGACGGCGCCAAGCATTTGTAACCAGCGGTCGCAGCCTAATTGGTTGGAGTCATAAACGCTCTTCATCAAAGGGTGTGCAGCATCAACATGGACAAACTCAAAGGGTATATCTAGCCGACTTAAAGTCTCTGATACTTTTACGTTTAGCTCATCACCTAGCACTGATGAGATGCCGATAAAGTCAGGCGCATAGCGCTCAAATCGATCGGTCAGACCCATTAATAGTTCCGCAGGTGCTTGCAGATGCTGCTTGGCATCGTGTGCGACTATCTGACCAATATCATCGGTCAGCCAGTATTTAAGACGGGTGTTGCCAAGATCTAACCAGAGCATAAAAATCCTTTTATATCGTGCCTGTTGGGTCTATGGTTTAAGCCTTATGAAGAACATCAATGCGACCAGTAAAAAGCGTAGAAATATTACCGTTATCTTGGCGTAATTGCAAACATCCATGTTCATTAATACCGCAGGCGTGACCAGTTATGACATCGGTATCTCCGCTATGATCCTGGGTGACACGCAGTCGCAGACCTGACAGCGCATCCATCGAGTCAAACTGCTGTAAGAAGCCTTGCAAATAATACGTGTGACCTGTTGGCTTCTCTATATGCAAGTGTTCGAAGCGGCTGATGGCAGCAACCAGTGCTTCACTCATCTGCTGATACAGCGTTTGCAGACTTGGCAGGTTAGCAGCTTGTTTATCAGGCGTCAGCATTGCATAAATATCTTGCAAGCTGATGGCTTGATAGCTCATGCCTTCACATGTTTGTGCGGTTAATTTTGGCGCAGCTTGTACATTAAGACCCACTCCCATCACTACGCCTACTAGCTTGCCAGCTTGGGTTACTGGCTCAATTAAGATACCAGCAAGCTTACTAAATTGAATAACCTGCGTGCCTGATACGGACTCATTTGCTTCAGATGGAGGGTGATAAAATCCCAAATCATTGGCCCATTTTACACCGATAGGTACCAACGCTTGCGCACGTAATTGCTCGTTAAGCGTTTGAATAATAGGCATCTTTGCCAACGCAACGCCGATGATTAGTGACAACAAGCCACTAATGGGCATGTGCACTGGATGATAGAGCGACAGGTAAACATTACCACGCGGTGATTGCCATGAGCGTCCTCGCTGTCCGCGTCCAGCGCTTTGGGTCTCAGCCGTTAATAGGTGCATCTGTGCTGCATTTAGCGCGCTATTTTGTATAGCCGCTATCAGCTCGCTATTGGTAGAGACACTACTGGCAACATGACGATGGCTAAGTTCAGATAGGTGAACAGATAAGTGGGCAGGTGAGGGCATAAATTTATTCGATGTGGTTGATACAATCTTTTATATAGTCTTTGCTATACTGAGGCGATTGTTAAGAGTGACAGTCATCAGATTATTATAGTATTTTGAATACTAATACCATTTCCAAAAATTAGAGTAACGCGGAAAACTTGCGCAAGTCCTACACCTAGTAGGCTTAGCAAGTTTGACAAAGTTAATCGCATTTTTTAGGTTTGGTATAATGATGCGAATGCGCTGGTTATTATATCTAAATAACCATTATAAAAGGTAGCTCTATGATGCTATATGTGTGGTTTGTCTTGGCAGGTGCGTTTGCGGGCGTCAGTGCGGGTCTGTTTGGCGTCGGCGGCGGCATGATTATCGTACCGGCATTGGTGTGGATTTTTATCGCCTATGATTTTCCTCCCGAAGTGGTCACGCATTTAGCGATTGGTACTTCTCTTGCGACCATTGTAGTGACCTCTATTAGCTCATTGACTGCACATAATAAGCGTGGCGGCGTGCGCTGGGAAGTATGGCGCAAAATGGCATTGGGTTTGGTCATCGGCAGTCTAGTGGGTGCAGGCATCGCTGACATGATTGATGGCAAAGTATTGCAGGCCATTATCGGTGTCGGTGCATTATTGGTTGCTTTAAAGATGTTGTTCTTATCAAACAAAGAGCAGCTAGGCAGGCCGTTACCATCCGCTGGGGTACAGTTTGGCGCGGGTACAGGTATTGGGATGGCGTCGTCTATTTTCGGGATTGGCGGTGGCAGCTTAACCGTGCCGTTTTTAAACTGGGCTGGACTGCCGATGAAACAGTCAGTTGGTACTTCAGCAGCTTGCGGCCTACCGATTGCATTGGCAGGCGCAGCAGGATTTGCATGGTTCGGGCAAGATGTTGTCAATTTGCCAGAAGGTACGATAGGATTTGTGCATATCACAGGATTTTTATGCATTTCAGTTGTCAGTTTCGCGATGGCAAAAGTTGGCGCCAAGCTTGCCCATGTATTGCCTGCGCTAACACTTAAGCGTGCCTTTGGGGTGTTGTTATTATTTGCAGGCGGGCAATTATTGTTGAGTGGGATTGGGGTGATTTAAGTTACTTCTTATCAATCGCATCAAGCCCCAAACGCATCCACTTTTTTGCTAACTCATCATGGTCGCTGAGCATACTCCATAGCGCATCTTCACTAAAGATTGAGTACTCTTTACCTGAGTGTTCAATTGGCAGATCAGCTTCACGATCCGTCATCCATTGCGGGTTTAGATAGTAATCTTTCAACTCATTTTGCAATGCTGCAGCTTTTAAGAACTGCTGTTGCGCCTCAAGCTGTTTACGATGTAGCTCACACCATTCTTCATATTTTTGTTGTAGTTCTTGCGGGTTATATTCTGCCATTTTAACTCTCTTTTTTTAGTAATTAATAATTTAGCTTTTGAGCAGTATCATATAATGAATTGAAATAAAACTAGTATATAGATTTGAATGTGCTACTGGTATAAATTATCCTTGCTTGCTGTGCGACTTCGTCACTGTTCGATGCTACATAAAATTCATCCCAGTAGCACTATATACTTTTTAAAGTGAACATATTATAGCATTCCTCACAAACCCTAAAAACCTAGCACAATTTCAGGTAGAATAGCCGCCTGTTTTCGCTAAGTTTATTGATTATTCATGCGTCTAAAATCTCTAAAGCTGGCAGGCTTTAAATCCTTTGCCAATCCAACGACTTTTACCTTCCGTCATGGTATCACCGCCATCGTCGGGCCAAACGGCTGTGGCAAATCCAACGTGATTGATGCCATTCGCTGGGTGCTGGGTGAGACCTCTGCCAAGCAGTTACGTGGCGGAGCTATGAGTGATGTCATCTTTGCCGGCACGCAAGATAAATCCGCCAAAAGTGTTGCCAGTGTCGAGCTGACTTTTGAGCATACGCAAGACGAGCAGACAGGTATTCGCCATGAATTTAATTTATATCAAGAGCTGTCCGTCCGCCGACAGGTAAATAAAGAGGGACGCTCAGATTATTTCATTAATGGCACGCGCTGCCGTCGCCGTGATGTGGTCGATGTATTCTTGGGAACGGGGCTTGGCGCGCGCAGTTATGCAGTCATCGAGCAGGGTATGATTGGGCGAATTGTTGAATCTAGCCCCATGCAGCTGCGT
This sequence comes from Psychrobacter fulvigenes, assembly GCF_904846155.1. Lineage (NCBI taxonomy): Bacteria > Pseudomonadati > Pseudomonadota > Gammaproteobacteria > Moraxellales > Moraxellaceae > Psychrobacter > Psychrobacter fulvigenes. The sequence goes on along the minus strand of NZ_CAJGZP010000001.1, from coordinate 2,887,140 downwards.
GAATTTATCGAAGAGGCGGCAGGGGTTTCTCGCTATCAAGCGCGTAGGATAGAGACGCAAAAGAAGTTAGAGAAAACGCAAGACAACTTAGCGCGTCTGCATGATATGCAAAGCGAGCTGGTCAGCCAACAAAAACGCTTATCTAAGCAAGCAGAAAGCGCTCAGCGTTACGAAGAGCTAGCGTTAACACTTGCTGATATCAAGCAGCAACTTGCCATTCAGCAACTGTATCAAGCCAAGCATAATCAGCAGCAGCAAAAAATAGCGCATGAGCGTAGCGCTAGTGAGGTCGCAACATTACAAGCCAGCTATGAGGCTCTAAAAGCCAAACAAGATAAGCTTGCTGCCCATATCAATCAAGAACAGTGGCTAAAAGACTATGCCCAAAGCAGCCATTATCAGCAGCAGCTAAGCTATCAACAAGCTGAGCACCAGCTAAGTGATGCAAAGTCGCAGCTAACCGTTATTGAACAGCAACTAGTCAGTTTAGAGCAGCAGCGTGAGCAAGCAGTCGATGAGATTGAGCGTTTAAAAGCTGAGCAAGCTGAGCAGCAAAACGTGCTAGAAGAATTGCGTCCGCAGCTAATTGAACTGACAAATAAACGTGAAGCGTATAAACGCAATGAGCAACCGTTGCAGCGCGCATGGCATGAAGCGCAAAACAAGCTGTCACGCCTGCAAGATAATGCGCGTGCGCTTGAGCAACAGCAAGCGATTAATAGCCAAGCGCAAAAACGTCATCAGCAAAACCATGAGAAATGGCAGCGTCGCCAGCAAAACTGGCAGAATCTATGGCAGCAACTACAACAGTCACTAGCACCAGCTGCCAATACTGACAGGGCTGATGATGATGGGCAAGAGCAGGCTGTTGCGAATAATTTACAGCAGACATTACAGACGCAAGTGACTGAGCTAAATAAACAATTGCAGCAGATTGAGCGTCAACAAGATAGCGTTGATGAACGCCTGTCTGAGCTACAACCGCAAGCGCATGATTTACAACAACGCTTGATAACTCAGCAACGCGAGTTGAGCGAGGATGAAAAACGTCACGCAGTCTTAGCAGGTGAGTACGATACTCTACATCAGATATTACATCCTAAACCCACACCAAAATCGCAACAGTCTGCTAACGTAAAAACTAGCAATGTAGTAAAAACTGACTTAGATAATCAAGTATTAAATAACTATGACCAATTAGCTATCACCACCTTACGTGAGCAGATTGAGTTAAGCGCGAAAGGTCAGCAGCACGCAGAGTTACTTGATAGCGTATTGGCGTTATGGCTCGATAGTCATGTGCTGGTTTCTAAGCAAGCCAATCAACCAAGCGTTGATAACGCGGGTGATGATTCTGAGCAAACAAATAGCTTATGGCAAGCGCTTAAGCATGACTTAACGGATTTGTTTACTTATCAGAATGCGCAAAACGAACAGATTAATAAAAAGGACAATTCTTCAATAGAAACAGGCCATAGCCTGTGGCTATCTGCTAAGCAAAGTGAGGTTAGAGATAATTTATTTGTTAGCCCATTGCCTGACAGTTTGACTGATACAGTACTGCCTTTAACACAGCTGATTACTGCACCTAACTTAGCGCTTTGGCAACAATGTTATTTATATGTCGCACAATCTGAGGCTACTAATAAGCAGACTCTTGACGCGCTTGCCGATATTTTAAAAGCACTGCCATTATCAGCCATCCTGCTAACCTCGGACGGCTGGATTATCAGTTGTCAGGGTACGATAAGTCTCAATAAGTTTATTGGTGCGCAAGATGGTCAAAACGATAGCAATAACCAATTCTTAACGCAGCGCTTACAGCAACGTAGCCGTCTACAAGCGTTAGAAGATTTGCTTGATGAGTTTGAAACCAAAATACAAGATCAACAAAAGACCATCGCTAATAATCAGCGCAACTATGATGCGTTAACGATCAGCTTGGAAGAAACTCGTGCGCAAGCGGAGCAATTGACCCGTGATAAGCATCAATACCAGCAGCAGCTTACTACGCAGCGCGCCAACGCTGAACGTCTACAAGCAGACAGCCAGCGTCTAAATGCTGATAAAGAAGCCCTTGAGCAGGAACAACAAGAGCTTGAGCAAGAATTGCAAACCCTCAATCATGAGCAGCAGCATATTCAAAGCGAGATAGCGGCGCTAACGCCACAAATAGTGGATGCTCGGGCATTGAGTCAGCAGTTGCAGTCCGAACGTAGTGAGCTTGCCCGCACACGACAGGCAGATGATGACGCTTGGCAAGCATTGCAGCTGCGTATTCAACAAAGCGAGATGCGTTTAGAGCATAGTGTTAGTAGCCTTACCCGTGCGACTGAGCAACATGACAAGTCACTACAAAATGAGCAAAGTCTAAAGGCGCGTCATGAGCAGCAGCAAAACAAGATGCCAGCACTGCAAGCAGCATTGCACACAGCGCAGACAGTACGCGATGAACAACAGGCAGTATTAGCAGAGCGTGAGACAGCATTAACGGCGATTAAAGAGGAATATAGTCAGCAACAGGTCGAGCTAGACAGTTTGCAAAACGCATTGCAGACTCAGCAAAGCGAGCTTGCACATCACGCTACCGAGCTGGCATTAAGCGCGGCACGTTTAGACGATGCTAGTACTCATACGCAAGAGGCTTTAGAAGCTTACTATAGCATTAGGCATAGATATAAAACTGATGAAGAGTTACCACAGCAACCGATTAGTGTCTCAAATTTATTAGCGGATTTTATCGCCCATGATCGCCGTGTACGCCCAGATAAAGTCGCTGAGCTTGAGAGCGAGCATGCTAAGCTTGACCAGCAGCTAAGTAAAATTGGCGCGGTTAATCTAGCGGCAGTTGCAGAGCTAGCTGAGGTCAATGAACGCTTAGAGCCGCTAGCGCAGCAGACGTCAGACATTGCTGCTAGTATGGAAACGTTGACGGAAGCAATTGCCTCTATTGATGAGACCACTAAGACGCTATTTATGCAGACACTTGACGCGGTCAATAATGAGCTCGCCAACTTATTTGCCAAAGTCTTTGGTGGTGGGCAAGCCAGCCTAACGCTAAATACTGACGATATGCCTGCTCATGCACCAAAATCAGAGCAGTGGCGGGCAGGGCTAACCTTGATGGCGCAGCCAAAAGGCAAGCGTAATAGTCGCCTGGCCGTACTCTCAGGCGGTGAAAAAACCCTGACAGCGCTGAGTTTAATTTTTGCGATATTTAAGCAGCATCCCGCACCCTTTTGTGTACTTGATGAAGTCGATGCACCCCTTGATGATGCCAACGTTGCCCGCTTTACCAGTCTCATTCATGAACTAGCAGACGATTTGCAGTTTATATTTATCAGCCATAATAAGCTGACGACGCAGATTGCTGATGAGCTAAAAGGCGTCACGATGCCAAGCGCTGGCATTTCTACCTTGGTCAGCGTCTCACTTGATGAAGCTGCAAGTTATGTTGAGGGTTAGGATTAGTAATTGAGGTTAGAGCATGTTTATAAGGATTAATGAACATGGCACTGACGTTAACGTTGATATAACAACATTTATTGTAATAAATGCCATAATAAATAGCGTACTATAAACGGCTGCTATATGGTGACGATGATAGTCAGCCATGCTAGACTATTGCCGTTTATAACCTCTTGTGTATTCCCTTTTATCATAGTTATTAGGATGTGTTTCTCATGACCGCTATTCAGTTTGTATTGATTGCCATTGCTGCCTTTATTGTGCTTGCAGGCCTGTTTATGGTCATTCGCAGCTTTAAGCGTCGCAATAGCCCTGAGCCTTTGGTGGTCAATTATGATAAAAACGGCATTCCAATCATACCGCGCCATGAGCGCAATATCGTCGATCAACCAGATCTAGAAGATACAGTCGCTGGCGAGACGACCATAGCTCCCAACCGCGACTATCTGAATGCGGTCATCGAAGGTGAGCCAGTCACCGAGGCTCATACCAATGTCGATGCACAATTGACGCAAGGTCGCGGCGATATGAATCACGCCAATGAGCACGTAGATGATGAGGATTATGTACGCTGGCAGGCTGAGCAACGTCGTGAAGACGATGCTGAGTTTGTAGAAGTGGCTAGCCAACTACAGACTGATAGTGAGCAAGAGCCTGATGCGTTTTCTAGCCTTATGTCCGCCACTGACAGCTTGATGCCAGTCATTGATACGGCAGAGGAGCCAAGCTTCGACGATAATAGCCCGATACTTGACCAACATCTGCTAGAGCCAGTTGACCAAGCGCAAAACGGTCCACTCATTAATGCCAAAGACAACATCAATATCACCATCTTGCCGCATCAGTATCGTGACCGTCCGCCAATGGTTATTCGAGGTCGTGACTTGCTCACGTTAATTGATAAATATGGTCTGCGCTTTGGGGCGATGAATATGTTCCATCGCTATGAACAAAAAGACGGCACGGGTATGCTGTGGTTTAGTATGATGGGCATCACGGATAGCGGTATCGCACCTTTTGATCCACATAACGTAGCGACCAACACTTATGACGGTGTGGTGGTTTTTTTATCACTGCCGCACCCACAAGCGCTGCGCAGTTTCGATAGTATGATGAGCATTGCTTACATGATGGCTGATGACCTAAATGCGATGATACTTGATGAAAGTAATGAGCCGATCACGCCTGAGTATAAGCAGCAGCTGCGCAATCAAGTTCGCGATTATGGTATCTAACTGCAATAAATTTTAAAAACACTATCTTAATGTTATCAGTTATAAAAACTGTCACTCCCTATCATCTCATTATCATAGCTAAATACTGTCAAAGGCAAATAACGTCATCTGTTTACGTTATTTGCCTTTTTCAATTGTCCTAATTTGCTGCAAAATTATATCCGAGCAACCTGCAAACTTGTTATCATATCGGCATCTTGAATTGCAAAAAAAGACGCCAACTATGACTGACTCTCTCTCACCAAATAACTCTAAAAACCAAACTCCGCAATCAGAAAGCCCTCAACTAACGACTTCCAATACGCCAAATTCAGCTGATGGCAATACAGATATTGTCGTGCAAATGCGAGCGCTTATTGATGCCATTAAAAAGCATAACTACGCCTATTATGTGCTCGACAACCCTATCCTAGAAGACAGTGAATACGATCAATTGCGTCGTTCACTGTTAGAGCTCGAAGAAGCGTCTCCAGACCTGATACAGTCAGACAGCCCGATCAATCAAGTCGGTGATGTGCCGCTATCTGCCTTTACCCAAGTCACTCATGATGTACCGATGTTGTCGCTGGGTAATGTGTTCGACTATGATGGTATGCGCAGCTTTATGCGCCGCGTCAACGACCGTCTGAGTGAGGCTCAGCGCAATGCTGAGTATGAGATGGAGCTAAAGCTTGATGGTCTCGCCGTCTCGCTTAAATATGAGCAGGGTGCGTTTGTCCAAGCGGTGACGCGCGGTGACGGGCAAACGGGTGAGGACATCACCCAAAATGTCAAAACCATTCGTAACTTGCCACTTTGGCTAGCTGAGGCCGCTGATATCGAGCTATTAGAAGTACGCGGTGAAGTATTGATGCCCAAGGCAGGGTTTGAGCGTCTCAACCGTTTGGCAGTAGAAAAAGAGGAAAAGACCTTTGCCAATCCTCGTAATGCGGCAGCTGGCAGCTTGCGTCAGCTAGACCCAAGTGTGGCAGCCAGTCGTCCGTTAGCTTTCTACGCTTATTCAGTCAATCAAGGGTTGCCCAGCTCAATCGAGACCCAATCAGCTGCTTTGGAATGGCTAAAAGAGATTGGCTTTACGGTCAGTGACTTTGAGGTCGTGCAAAACCCGCGCGCTGCACAAGCTTACTATGAGTCAGCGATCGAGATGCGTGATGAACTACCGTTTGAAATTGACGGTATGGTGATAAAGGTCAATAACTTAGCATTGCAGCAGCAGCTTGGCTACTTATCTCGTGAGCCGCGCTGGGCAACCGCTTATAAATTCCCTGCCCAAACCGTCATGACCCGCTTGCACGCTATCGAGTGGCAAGTGGGACGTACCGGACAAATCACGCCAGTTGGCAAGCTTGAGCCTGTACAAGTCGGCGGCGTCACCGTCAGCAATGTCACCTTGCATAACTTTGGCGAGATTCAGCGCTTAGATGTGCGCGCAGGTGATATGGTCAGCGTGCACCGCGCAGGTGACGTCATCCCAAAAGTCACCCGTGTCTGGCATGATCAGCGTCCAGCCGATAGCGAGCCAGTGACTTTACCTAGCAACTGCCCAGTATGCGACTCTCCTGTGTTACTGCCCGAAGGTGAAGCCTTGGCGCGTTGTACGGGAGGGTTGTTTTGTCCCGCGCAGCAGGTCGAGGCGCTCATTCACTTTGTCTCACGTCGAGCGATGGATATCGATGGCTTAGGCGAGCGTTGGCTCATCAGTTTCTTTGAGCATGGACTCATCAAAACGGTCGCTGATATTTATCAATTGCATAACCATCAAGAAGAGCTTATCACCCTTGAAAAGCTGGGTGAAAAGTCTGTACAAAACATCATCAGCGCTATTGAAGCCAGTAAAAAGACCACCTTGCCACGCTTCATCTATGCGCTCGGTATTCGCGGTGTAGGTGAAGGTACGGCGCAAAACTTTGCTCAGCAGTTTGGTGATCTTGATAGCCTGATGGCGGCGGATATCGATGCGTTACTGCAAACCCCAGACGTCGGCACGATCACTGCTGAGCTTGCGCATGAATTCTTCCGCGCACCGCATAATACCGAAGTCATCACCGCGTTACGAGAAGCTGGCGTGCATTGGGATAAGGTCGAGCAAGCCGCATCGGCTGATCAACCACTCGATGGGCAAACGTGGGTGATTACGGGCGCACTCGATAGCATGGCACGCGATGAAGCCAAAGCTAAGCTGCAAGCGCTTGGTGCAAAGGTGGTTGGTAGTGTTTCAGCAAAAACTACCGCACTGTTGGCAGGTGACAAGGCTGGTTCTAAATTGACCAAAGCGGAAAGCTTAGGTGTGAAGATAGTAGATGAGGAAGCGTTTTTGGCGATGTTGGAAGAGGATTAAGTTTGAGCGGTAGAGTGAGTCTTATTTAGAAGAAAAGACAGAAGCGCAAAAGCATGGCCTCAGCATCGCTTCCTTTAATAGGGGGCAAATATGCCCGTCATGAGCCGTTTTTCTTTAAAGACTCACTCGGCGCTCGTCCCTCGCGCAACAGGCTATTATAGTGGTTGTTCATGCTATGGCGCTTTATTCGAGTATAGATTGGTAGATTACTCGCAAGCAAAAATTATACCAAACCCAACAATTAAAGTTGCGCCCAAGCACGAGCAGTTAACGACCGAATTCTTTGTGGCTGTTTAAGCAAATTATTCCAAGCCAAGCATGCGGCATCGACAATAGCCTCATAACTGTCATAACAACGATTAGATAGCTCATTTTGCTTAAGGTACTGCCATACCCTCTCAGAGGGATTAAGCTCAGGTGAATAAGGCGGTAGTTTAAGCATAGTGACATTAGCCTGATTCAAGCTTGGTTGATGCCATAATGCGCCGTCCATCACCACCACCGCATGACGTCCTTTTGGAACGGCTTTACTAATCTCTTGCATATGCAATAACATGGTGTGTTTATTAACGAAAGGCAGTACTAAGCCGACAGCCTTCTTTGTCGCTGGACAAAAGGCACCAAACAGATAAGCGGAATGAAACTGTTGCTGCTTGATCAGTCGAGGTCGCCCACCGCGGTAATGCCAAACTCTGGTCAATGAGCCTTGTTGTCCTATTCGAGTTTCATCTTGAAACCAGATGTCCACTTGATCTAGGCTCACATCAGTAGGCAGTGACGCCTTAACCTGTGCTATAAAGTTTTTTTAAAAGCGTCTTGAGCTTGTGGGTCGGCTTTTGGATGCTGACTACGAGCACTTATCCAACTCATATCAATACGCTTGAGTAGCTCGTAGATACCGTTAACGGTGTAGTGAGCGTTGTAGTGTTCTTTAGCCAATTGCTGAATGTCTTTGCCGGTTAGACGACCGCCAGCGCGCTTTTCTTGTTCAGAGACTATCATGGCTTTAAAAGCGGCTGTGTCTGCTTCTGCCAATTTGCTGCGACGACCTCGACGATGACGATCGTAGAGACTTTCAAGTCCTCGTTCATAATATCGCTTCAATGTCCATCTGGCAGTTTCAGGATGTATGCAGAGGTCTTTGGCAATATCGTTGGTGGCTTTGCCTATACTATATTGGTATAAGATGAGCAGGCGTAGGCGGGCTCTGGGGTTACTCTCAGTCTTTGAGTGTTTGCCAAAGTCATGGTCTTCTAGGTTATGTATTGGTATAGTCATAAGTGGATGATACTATATATTTTGGGTTTGGTATTAGTTCTTTCAGTTATAAAAGGGGTGATGTATTAAATTGAATAACGCATACTTAGCTAACGAGTCTCAAGCTTTAAAAGCATTATTACTAGATGCAGTATATTTTAAAGATATAGTGGTTCAAGTAAATAAACTTCCAGAACAAGGTATGATTATAAATGGGCTAATGTCTGAATTAACAATGTTTGTGATCGAAAGCTACGATACGTTAGTCAAAATTAATCCAAAGTTTAAGTTGTCTTTTGAAACACAAAATATTGAGCAATTGAGAAATATGCGCCACCGAGCCAAGTTACTTGAATATGCTCAAGATATTAACGATGGCGTAGCAAATTTAGACGGTATAAATACTAGTCAAGTTGATAGGTTTCAGAGTGACTATAAAGGATGGTTGTCTCAATTAAAGAAATTAATTCAGCCTGACCTTGGCTTAACTAAATATAGAGGACATTTTATAACAACTACTCACTCTACTCTTTTTGAGCTAGGTATATCTGATTTACCTGAAAGAGAATATGGCTATAATATAGGCGAGATAGTTGGTAGGTATTTACAAACATTGTTCAATATCTTTAATCTTAATGAGTCGGTGACTTGTCAAAACTCTAAGGTTAACCCCAATAAATATCAACTTATAGATATTAAAAGTAATAAGTTATTTAAGCGTAGTAGCTTCTCTACTAAAGATAAGAGGTTCTCACCGAGTCTGATTTTAATCTTAATGAGGTCAAATTACACAAGACTTATTATGCCTCAGCTTTTACCAAAATCTAGTGAGTCCTTGATTAGAATAAAGTTTATTAATACCTACCACGCTTTAAAATCTCTTCAGAAAATACAATCAATAATTATGAAGGGACAACCCTCAGAGCTTGAGGCTTATTTTTTCAAAGGTATTTTCGGCAATAAAGAGGCTAAATGGCTATTGAAACAACTCTCATTAAGGAATGTATTCGTACATTATTTGTTAGATGACAAACAACTTAAGAAAATGCCATTAACATTTACTCGAGAAGATGTATTGTACAGACTAAGCGGTAATATGGGTCTCGAAGAAATGCAAAGGCAATTAGACATAGTTATTGAAAATATTACTCTAAAGATAGAAGTTTTCTTTAATTTAAAAAAAGATACTTTTAGGCTCAATCATATAGAGTTCTAATGCCTTATTAATTTCAAGATGAGCTTCCAGAATATTATCTAATTCTCCCCCAACTCACCATGCCCCTCAACCTCATCTTTCTTATCATCGGGCAAAATTACGATAGGCAGCACCAGCCCTTTAGCAAAGTCATCGGACAGCACATAATCATAGCTGCTGGCAGCGACATCAGGTGTGGTATGAATGATAAGCTTCATATCTTTGCCATCGGTCAGCTCATGCGAGGTATAGCTGTCACTGACCTGATCGAGCACCTTAGACAGTGCTTCGTTACTGGCCATGCTCACGGTTAGATTATGCTGAGCAATAGCATTATCCACTTTGAAATACTCAGCATAGTCGCGGACGTTTTGGCTATCGAGTGCAAACGGATAGTCGTAGTCAGCGAGGTCGGCAGGTGATTCACTGCTTTTTACTATTGACCAATCGATTGTTTTTGCTGTCGTCGATGACTGTGCTGACTCTGACACAGGTTCGGTAGTTGTAGCTTCTTCAGAGGTTTTGTCAGAGCCATCCGCACAGCCTGTGAACGCCCACATGCTTGCTGTCGTTATTATTATCGTACTTATCAGGCGCTTGCTCATTGATATGTCCTCTTTACTGTCGATCATAAATCGTGCGTTATATAAGATAAACGCTATTTTGACAGTTTTCCCTGTGCTTCTCTAGGGCGTGGCGTCAATTAAAAGCAAAAACTTTGGCAATATCGAATACTCTGGAGTTGCCCTATAAAGCAGCGAGATACTTTCATAAAGAACACGCATAAAAAAAACAGCCACCAATGGATGACTGTTTATTGTAATGCTAAGCTTCTCAGTGATAGGTTATCATTATTGATCAATGACTAAACCGATAGCATTATCTGCCTATCTGACAGTTTACTTGGTACTCTTTACCATTAGCCCATTTCATAGCTAGGATACCTTGATCTTCTTTCATGTGCCAAGCATAGATGATATCTGGGTTAGAGTCGTTTACATAGCTGGCAGTATTACCTTCTACGCCGCCATTTAAAATGACAGCTTGCTCTGTCCAACCTAACTGAGGCACAGTCGCAGTGATCGTGGCTTGTTTTTTATTGATGGATTGTTTTGCCAAGATTTGACTGTCATCAGTACAAGTATAAGGCGTTGGTGCCATACGGTCATAGGCTGAATTTGGCATGGTGTCAGTAGGGGTGCTCGGAGCAGTGGGGGCAGTTGTGGCGCAAGCACTAAGTAGTGCAAGAGCGGGTAATGCAGTAGCCAATTTGGTTAAGGTGTTCATAGTAGTCTCCAAAAGTATAAAAATCATTATTTAATTGGGTGTAATGGACAAAATTCATGCTAAAAAGTAGAAGGTAGTCGCTAATGGACATAATTCATGCTATTTGCGTGACTTTGAGAGTAAAAAGTCTTTAATAAACCGTAACTTACGGTTCTCATTTAAGCCATGATGACTGTGTAATTGCCGCTTGAGCTCACTAAATAAACCTTCAAGCGTATTGGTTGTATTTGGTATATCTAAGTGCTCATATTCTTGATAAGTAAACAACCAATCACTGTTGGTTCGCAGGCTACGATAAGCACTTCTAAGACGCTTATGCGTGTACCAAGTTCTACCCGTATCCTCATTGGTACTACGTTCACTGAGATAGGCTTCGTGAGTCAGGTACCAGTGATCTAAGCACTTTATGAACGCGGCTTTATCAAGCTGTGTTAGGGTCAAAGTAAGCTGCCTAAGCTCAATGCTAGCGATATTCTTAGGGCGACGAGTCAGGTAGCGAGTCACTATTTGTATCTGATGAAACTGGCACATCTGACAAGGAGTACTGGTAAATAGCGTTCTAAGTCCTCGTCTACCATCACAGGTGATGCTTTGTATATCAATGCCTAGCACCTTTAAGTAATCAACCCCTTGCTTATAGGCACTATTGGTTTCATGACTGACTATAGCGTAATGGAGAACCATTCTAGTGGCGTTGTCCATAAATACCATGAGACCAAACCCACGGCCAAAATAGGTCGTGTCCATGATGATATTAGCACGCTTAGGTCGTTTGATTTGGTACTCAATACTCACTTTGTCTAAGCGTCTTTGAATGGTTTTAAGACTACAGTGGTACTTGTCAGCCAGTTGTTTATACGTCTGTTTCCCTTGCGTATATTCAGTCCAAAGCATTTGGTTATTGAGTCTTGTGCCCCCTAAAAACTGCCGTTTGCAAGATAGGCATTGGTACTGTTGTTTGCCTAGTTTGCGTCCATTCTTTTTAGTGTGTTTATTACTACAAAAAGGGCAGTTTTTTGATTCATAGCGTTGATTCCTTGCAAATATAGACAGTATATAGCGTTAGACCCTACACCAGCATGAATTTTGTCCATTACACCTTTAATTGTTTTTGACGATGCGCTAAGCATCTGACGATATAATAACCAAAATGACGGCTGGTCAATGTTAGAAATTGTTTGTTACCTGTTAGCTTGGTTACTTAAAAACCGACCAATGTAATTTTAATCTTGTCTATTACTTCTACCTTAGACGTTAGATCAGTTCAGCTAATAGATTGGCTAAACAAAAAAAGCGCGCATCGACTGATGGCCGATGCGCGCTTTTTATAGGTTTGTTTCTACTCTGATGAGTAAGTTTGGTTACTTGGTTTTGCGTGGTGGTAGACCAGTATGCTGAGTCTGGAAGTTACCTTTGCTCACTCTCTTTTTGGTATTTTTACCCGCAGATTTGTTCGCTTTGGTAGATGAAGTATTACTACGCTTCACTGAGTCATTACCAAGGCGGCTGTTCTTTTTACGTGCTGACTGATAGCTATCCTGCGCGGCATCACGTCCTTCTAAATGCGCATTATATGGCGGGATTAAGCAGCCACGGTTTTTGCCAATCAAGTCACTGCGTCCCATATCTTGCAATGCTTTACGCAATAATACCCAGTTCTTGGGATCATGAAAACGTAAGAAAGCTTTGTGCAGTTTGCGCTGCTTGCCAGATTTGACGATATCCATATCACCTTCACTGCGGCTGACCTTATGTAGCGGGTCTTTATGAGTGTGGTACATGGTGGTTGCGGTCGCCATCGGGCTAGGATAAAACGCCTGTACTTGGTCAGCGCGGTAGCCATTGCGTTTTAGCCAAAGCGCAAGGTTCATCATATCTTCATCTTTCGTGCCCGGATGCGCGGCGATAAAGTAAGGGATAAGGTACTGCTCTTTGCCGGCTTCTTGGCTGTATTGTTCAAACATGGCTTTAAAAGCGTCATAGTTGCCCATGCCAGGCTTCATCATCTTCGACAGCACGCCTTCTTCTGAATGTTCAGGAGCAATCTTTAGGTAACCGCCGACATGATGGCTGACCAGTTCTTTGACGTATTCAGGGTCTTTAATCGCTAAGTCGTAACGCAGACCAGAAGCAATCAGGATTTTTTTGACCCCTTTGATATCACGTGCTTTACGGTAGAGCTGAGTCAAGTTGCTGTGATCGGTAATGAGGTTTTCACAGACATCAGGATAGACGCATGATGGCTTACGGCAATTCTTTTCAATGGTCTCATCTTTACAGTTGAGACGATACATATTGGCGGTTGGGCCACCAAGATCAGATATCACGCCAGTAAAGTTCGGTGCGGTATCGCGGATGGCTTCTACTTCGCGCAAGATAGACTCTTCAGAACGGTTTTGGATAATGCGCCCTTCGTGCTCGGTGATAGAGCAGAAGGTACAGCCGCCAAAGCAGCCGCGCATGATATTGACCGAAAACTTAATCATGTCATATGCAGGAATGCGCGCATCGCCGTAGCTTGGGTGTGGCAAGCGTGCATAAGGCAAGTCAAACACATAGTCCATCTCTTCGGTTGAGAGCGGAATCGGTGGTGGGTTGAGCCACACATCGATAGCAGTATGCGAGTTACCCGCACCGCTACCATGACGCTGTACGAGCGCACGAGCGTTACCGGGGTTGGTCTCAAGATGCAGGATACGGCTAGCGTGCGCATAAAGCACAGGGTCAGATTTGACCTGCTCGTAATCAGGTAGTCGAATGACAGTTTGTTCACGGGCTGGCAGCTTTAGTTTATATTTGCGCGCGGTCTTAGGTCTCTCTTTTACAGTGTCTTCGATATTTGGCGTATCAAAACCGCGCATTTGCACCACTTGTGTATCAGTATCAACTTGATCAGCATTGATAACTTTATTAGTGACGGGCTCGGCGACAAAACCCTGATACTGGGCTGACATTCCTGTCATCGCTTGACCAACGGGGGAGTCGCTGGGCTTTTCTTGTTCAATCTTGCAGCTATCGACGTCTTCGGTCATCACATAAGGGTTGATAATAGGATCGACACGGCCGACAGTATCAACATCATTACTGGCGACTTCGATCATGTCTGCTTGCCAATGGCGACGGCTAGGTGACAGCAAATATGCGGTACCACGTAACTTACTCATTTGCTCAAAAGTGTAGCCTTTTGACAATCCATGTACCACATCGACGATGGCACGCTCAGCATTACCATATAATAAAACGTCAGCACGAGAGTCAAGAAGGATACTGCGGCGAACTTTGTCTGACCAATAATCATAATGAGCGATACGGCGTAGACTGCCTTCGATACCGCCTAGGATAATTGGTACATCTGGATAGGCTTCGCGGCGGCGCTGACTATAGACGATAGCGGCGCGGTCAGGGCGTTTGTTGGCGACATTACCCGGAGAGTAAGCATCATCACTACGAATCTTGCGATCAGCAGTGTAGCGGTTGATCATACTGTCCATGTTGCCAGCGGTCACGCCATAAGCATAAACAGGTTTGCCAAGCTCCATAAAAGCGTCTTTACTCTTCCAATCTGGCTGCGCAATGATACCGACGCGAAAGCCTTGCGACTCTAATAGACGCCCGATAATCGCCATACCGAAGCTTGGGTGATCGACATAAGCATCACCTGAAATGATGATGACATCACAAGCATCCCAGCCCAAATCGTCCATTTCTTTACGGCTCATGGGCAGATAAGGCGCTGGCTCGTAGCAGCTCGCCCAATGTTTATCATAGTCGTAAAGTGGTTTGGTACCTTGTTTAAAGGCGGTATGAGCGATGGTATCGGCAGACATGGGCGGACCTATTAGCTAAGAATGTGGCTGTAAATCGTTAGGGCTTTTTAAAGATAAATATAGGAGTTTTCCCATATCTTCAAAAACCGCTCATCTTAACATGAATTGCCCTCAGGTAGCGATAAGTTATTGATAGCGTAAGATAATCTGCTAGTGTTTATACCAGTCGCACGCGTTAGTAGGCGTTATTCTTTTATTTAGGATTAACTATAACGGGCTAGAAATATCCATATCTACACCAAACGCGGTCAGAAAAGCCTCTTAAGAAGTGTTTATAATAAAAAAACGGACGACTCAACCTAGATTGAATCGTCCGTTTTAGTTGCAGGCTATTAGATTTAACGGCTTAGTTTTCATCTAATTGGTTTTAGTCTAAATGCTGCTTAAAGCCGCGCTGCTTATCACGTTCCCAATCACGATCTTTTAGGGTTTTGCGTTTATCGTGTTGTTTTTTACCGACAGCCAGCGCAATCTGACACTTCACCATCGAACGTTTCCAATAGCAAGACAGCGGTACGCAGGCATAGCCTTTTTGGTTGACTGCGCCATACAGCTTATCGATTTCGCGGCGATTGAGTAGCAGCTTGCGGGTACGAATACTATCAGGGCTGACATGGGTCGAGCTCGATAACAGCGGCTGAATATGTGCCCCAAATAAGAATGCCTCACCATTACGGAATATGATATACGCTTCGGTAATCGACATTTTACCTGCACGAATGGCTTTTACTTCCCAACCTTGCAGTGACAATCCTGCCTCAAAAGTCTCTTCAATAAAGTACTCGTGACGAGCCTTTTTGTTGGCACAGATTTGATTGTCAGGTTTTTTTGATCTCTTTGACATAATGTCTGTCCTCGTCTGACTGGTTCCTCATCTTAAGTACGAGATGAGTCGAACCGAGTATTGTAGCAAAGCATGCAGCGCAAATGTAAATTGGGTGTTATAACAAATGTAGCAGATAAGTGTTAAGTTCGAGCAAAATTTGCTAGCATATGCAGCAATACCACCGATTATATTAGCCTTGACATGAACCCAGCCAATACCTCCAAATCCTCAAAGTTACATACCAAGATTTTATATCCTGGTACCTTTGATCCAATCACTAATGGCCATATCGATTTAGTCAAACGCGCGGTAAAGCTGTTTGATGAAGTAGTGATTGCGGTGGCCTCAGGCCATCATAAAAAGCCTTTATTTGATTTTGATGAGCGCGTCGGCTTAGTTAAATCAGTATTTGCTGATTTACCGCAAGTATCAGTAATTGGCTTTGAAGGTCTGTTAGTGGACTTTATGCGCGAAAAAAACGCCACTGCGGTATTACGCGGTCTGCGTGCGATGTCGGATTTTGAGTATGAGTTTCAACTGGCTAATATGAACCGTGAGCTCGATGAAAATTTTGAGGCGGTATTTTTGACCCCGTCACAGAATTACTCGTTTATCTCATCGACCATGATTCGTGAAATTGCCAAGCTTGGCGGTGATATCAACAAATTCGTGCCGCCTTGTGTCGCTCATGCCTTTACAGAAAAATTGGGTTCGATAAAAGACTAAATATTTAAAATTCGTTAGTGGCATTTTGGCTGACGGACTATTTTGATTAACGGACTATAGTGTTTTTAAATAAAATAGTGTTATTAAATAAGACTACTTAATCACACGACTCAATAAACCAAATCATAAGGAGCAGATCATGGCACTGTTGATCACTGACGAATGCATCAATTGTGACGTATGCGAGCCTGTCTGCCCCAATGAGGCAATCTCAGAAGGGGAAGATATCTATGTTATCGACCCTGATCTGTGTACGGAGTGCGTTGGACATTTTGATGAACCGCAATGCGTGGTGATTTGTCCAATAGATTGTATCCCTCAAGATCCCAATCACATCGAGACCGAAAGTGACTTATTAGCAAAGTACAAACGTATCACTGGTCAATAACTCTGTGTAATAGGCATCCACAAAATACAAATAACCCCAAAAGAAGTTTCCACACAGGTATTAGGTTTGCTATACTAGCCCGCTTGGTAGACTAGGCGATCG
Source organism: Psychrobacter fulvigenes (assembly GCF_904846155.1). Classification (NCBI taxonomy): domain Bacteria; kingdom Pseudomonadati; phylum Pseudomonadota; class Gammaproteobacteria; order Moraxellales; family Moraxellaceae; genus Psychrobacter; species Psychrobacter fulvigenes. Next base: position 2,870,491 of record NZ_CAJGZP010000001.1, on the reverse strand, counting down.
CCGCTGCACACTGGCAACAGTGGCAGGGGAGGAAAGTCCGGGCTACATAGGGCAGCGTGCCAGCTAACGGCTGGGCGGGGTAACCCGACGACCAGTGCAGCAGAGAGTAGACCGCCTTGCGTAAGCAGGGTAAGGGTGAAAGGGTGCGGTAAGAGCGCACCGCGTGGATGGCAACATTTCACGGCACGGTAAACTCCACGCGTAGCAAGACCAAATAGGCATCGGCATGGCGCGGCCCGCGTTCGATGCGGGTAGGTTGCTTGAGCGTATTAGCGATGATACGCCTAGAGGAATGATCGTCCACGACAGAACCCGGCTTATCGGTTTACCAAACCTTTTTTAGTATTTAAAGTTTAATGCATAAAGACAGCAGCAATAGCTATCAAAGCATTCGGTTTTTAATCGCTGATTACAGACTGTGAATGTTGGTTAGACGTTATTTTGATAAAAATAATAAGTTTTTTTGAAATAATGCTGTTTAGGGGTTGACGATAGTCACCTGTATCGGTATTATACCGAGCCTTAAATGGCGATGTAGCTCAGCTGGTTAGAGCGCACGACTCATAATCGTGAGGTCGAGAGTTCAAGTCTCTCCATCGCCACCATTTATATCGTAGTAGCTCATACTACTTAAAAACCCAATCCTTTGCGATTGGTTTTTTTTTGCCTAAAGAAAACCGCTAAAGACAACGTGTAATAGTGATATGGTCTAAAAACTGACTCGCGCCTGTCCCTCTTAAACTTACTCATTTCTTGCTAAATCATAGGTTTATCTGTTTACTCACAGATTAATTGTTGTAACTTATGTCCCGCTTACTTATCATAGGGACTATTTTTAGTGAAGTCCTGTAACGCTATGTCTATACAGCTCCCTCCTTATCGTCCTGTTAAGCGCCGTAGTGGCCTCAAAGTCATGGGCGCAGCATTTCATGCTTTGCTGATGCGAGAGCTGCAGACGCGCTTTGGTGGCTATCGTTTGGGCTACCTATGGGCGCCGTTAGAAGTTCTTTTTCAAGTACTGATTTTCCTTGTGATATTTGGTGCCATTCGTGAGCGCTTAGTACCTGGAATGGATTTTTCATTGTTTTTAGTCGCTGGCATGGTTCCGTTCCGGATGTTCCAAAAGATAGCAACAAGAGCTTTGGGAGCAGTTGAAGCTAATAAAGGCTTATTAATGTATCGCTCAATTAAGCACATTGATGTGATTATTGCGCGTTCTTTCTTAGAACTGGTTATTTATTTTTTCACTTCAATATTATTACTATTTGGCTTGGCTTTTTTTGATATATATGCCAGTTTAGAAAACCTACACATTGTCTTATTTTGTTGGGCTACCCTCTTTATATTCAGTTTTGGCGTTGCATTAATTATGATGGTAGTTGGATTCTATGGCGGTGAAATATCAAAGGTAATTACAATATTTTTTACTATATTATATTTTACCTCAGGTATTATTTATCCTATCCATATTATTCCTGAGCCTTACTTTAGTTATCTGCTCTATAACCCATTTATTCATAATATTGAGCTGATACGTCACGCATTTGCTCCTAACTATCCCGTCTACCATGTAGATATAGGGTATTTTTTAAAGTGGATGTTCGCGGTAAATTTTTTCGGGTTATTGCTCTATAAATAAGCTGAGCGCGACATGATTCGCTCTCGTTAGGTTTAATCGTATAAGATATAACAAAGGTAAGTAATTGATTGAAATTAGAAATATTTCTAAATCATTTATGACCAAGCAAGGTCGGCATTATCTATTTAAAGATTTAAACCTGACCATTGGTGATAAACAAAGTGTTGGTTTGCTCGGCCGTAATGGCGCGGGTAAATCAACGTTGCTGCGTATTATTTGCGGGCTTGATGAGCCAGATCATGGTGAGATCATCACTGACTCAACGATATCATGGCCAGTAGGCGTGGCAGGGGGCTTCCAAGGCAGTTTGACTGGTCGCCAAAACGTCCGTTTTGTTTGTCGTCTTTACTCTAGCGGTCCTTACATTGACGAAAAGATTCGCTTTGTTGAAGAGTTTGCTGATATTGGCAATTACTTTGACATGCCGGTTAAAAGCTACTCATCAGGTATGAAGGCACGCTTAACCTTTGGTTTAAGTTTAGCGTTTGATTTTGATTATTATATGCTTGATGAGGCTGGCGCTGTGGGTGATGCTGCATTCCGAAAGCGCAGTGAAGCGATTCTTGCGGCTCGCCGTGAGCAAGCAGGGTTTTTGATAGTGTCGCATAATATTGGTGACATTAAGCGTAACTGCGATATTGGTATTGTGTTAATGGATCAAACAGCACATGTGTTTAACGATACAAAAGAAGCGATTGAAGTATATGAAGAGCATGTCCACAAAGCAAAAAAATAAGATCATTAACTTCTCGCTGTTTATCGGCTTGGTGATCCTCCCTTGGGTGCTGGTGATCTTTTATGTGATGACACTTGCACATCCACGCTTTATATCAACCGCTGAAGTGGTGGTGAAACAAGTTAGTGAGTCGGGCGTGCCAGCTGGTGGTGGTCTATCGGCTCTATTGGGTGTAAATAGTACCAGTAAAGAAGATGCGACCTATCTGACAGAATATATCTTGTCTAATGATATGGTCAAACGTCTTGATAATAAATTCAAGTTTCGTGAGGCTTATCATGTTGATGGCTCAGACCCTATTAACGAGATAGATCCAGAAGCTTCACAAGAAGAACTGCTTGAGTACTTCAAAAAGCGGGTGCATATTAATCTTGATGAGCAAAGCTATATTTTATCGGTCTCAACAGAAGCCTTTGACTCCGCTTATGCTTTTGAGCTTAATAAAGCCATCTTAGGTGAGTCTGAGCAGTTTGTGAACCGTATCTCGCAAGAGGTTGCTCGCGATCAGTTGGTGTTCGCTGAGACTCAGCTAGATGAATCGCAAGATCGCTTAAACGAAGCGAAAGAGCAGCTGCTTACTTATCAAAACACCAATGAGATTTATGATCCGCAAGCCAATGCGCAGATAGTGAACCAACTGATTGGCAGCTTACAGGCACAATTAAGCTCACTGCGTACTGAAGAGCGCCAACTGCTCAGCTATTTGAATCCTGATGCGCCACAAGTGGTGTCGTTAAGAAGCCAGATAAAAGCGGTTGAAGAGCAAATTCGCCAAGAGCAAACCAAACTGACCTCACCGAACACCACCAAGCTTAACCGTCAAGCCGTGCAGTTTGAAACGATTAAAGCGGATGTCGATTTTGCTACCGAGTTATACAAACTATCACTATCATCGCTTGAAAAGGCACGCTTAGAAGCCTTTAAAAAGATGAAAAACCTGATTGTCATCTCAACGCCTTATGAGGCGGAAGAGGCATTGTATCCGCGTCGTGCTTATATTATTTGGACGTCTTTGGCGCTACTCTTGATGCTTTATGGTTTTGTACGTTTGGTCATGGCTGTGATACGTGACCATCGTAGCTAGTTCTAATACCCCAGATATCAGCAATGATCGACAGATCAGCAAAGGAATACCGCTCATGAACATGAAACCACGTCCGCTCGTGACGATGATCAAAGTGATCAGTTTGACGATGGCTGCGACTAGTATCTCAGCGTTAGCAGCAACCAGCTACGCTGATCAGATAGCAGGGTCGAGTTTTGGTACCAGTGCCAATAGTAGTCAGAATCAGAACCGAAGTAATATCAATGTCTCGACGCAAGCATTTGCAGGCGGCGTGCCTGGACAGGCCACGACGCAAGAGGCTGTGAATGCGGCAAGTTTGCCAAGTCAATCGGTGATTAATACCACGCGTCCTTACCAAGATATTAACACTCAAGATCTGATGTTCGGTGAGCAACTATTTCGCGGGGCATTTTCTACCACTTCTGGTTCCACCTTCAATGACAGCTACATCATCAATCCTGGTGATAACGTGCAGGTACGTATGTGGGGTGCTTATCAGTTTGCTTCGACTATGACCGTCGACCCGCAGGGTAATATTTTCTTGCCTAACGTCGGTCCAGTTCGTGTCTCTGGTGTACAGAACGGCAATCTACAAAACGTGGTCAAAAGTGCTGTTAGCCGAATTTATCGCTCAAACGTTGGCGTGTACGCCTCATTAGAGCAGGCGCAGCCCGTTAAGGTGTTTGTCACTGGTTTTGTCAAGCAACCAGGTTATTATGGCGGTCTTGCCGCAGACTCTGTACTGTCGTATCTAGATCGGGCAGGCGGCGTTGATCCAACTCGCGGTAGTTATATCGATATTCAAATAAAACGTAATGGTCAACTGCTACAGCAAGTCAACTTATATGACTTTTTATTAGCAGGTAAATTGCAGCCTTTTTCTTTCCGTGATGGCGATGTGATCACTGTCGCTCCGCAGAAAAAAACCTTTGCAGTCGGCGGGCAAGTTCAGAACGAATATACTTTCGAGTTTGATGTGAGCGACTTGACGATTGGAGATGTATTACAGGTTGCCAATCCAGCCGCCAATGCAACCAACGTAAGTATCACTCGTAGTGCAGGGCGCGCGCAAACTGCAGAGTACTATTCGCTTGCCGAGGCACAAAACGTTCCTGTGTATAATGGCGACCAGATGGTTGTCACCTCAGACCGCTATGCAGGCACTATCGCGGTACAAGTTAAAGGTGCACATACAGGTAATGGCGCTATGGTCGTACCCTATGGTGCGCGTTTGAAAGACATTGTACCGCAATTACAACCAAGCCCATTAGCCAAGCTCACTCATTTGACTATTTACCGTGAGTCAGTGGCTGAGCAGCAAAAACGCATGATTAATGAGTCGCTTGATCGCTTGGAAGAGTTAACGCTTGCGACTCAATCAACGACGCGCGAAGAGGCAGCATTACGCCAAGATGACGCCAATTTGGTTAAACAGTTCGTGGCGAAAGCGCGTAATGTAAACCCTGATGGTCAAATAGTGGTCGTACCAAATTCTTGGCAGGACATCATTTTACAGCAGGGCGACGTTATTGAAATACCGGCGCAAACCTCAGTGATTACCGTCAATGGTCAGGTGCGAGCACAAGGCGCATTGACGTATAATCCAGACTTTACGGTTGGCGATTATATTGCCAATTCAGGTGGCTTTGGTGATAATGCCGACACCAAAGAGATTCTGATTATTCATCAAAATGGGGCGAATGAAGTGGTCAATACCGCTTATCGCATTCAGCAAGGCGACGAGATCATGGTGTTGCCAAAGGTCAAAACCAAACGTGTAGAAATCACACGTGGAATATCACAGATTGTTTATCAGTTAGCAGTCGCAGCTAAAGTTATTTTAGACTTGTAACTAATCTGTCCATGCTAGATACGTAAGTTAAGTCGTAAATAATCAAAAAGGATATTAAAGATGGCAAAAAGTACGGATAGTCAAAGTAGAGTGGCTGTTGCGTCTACTTCTGATGACATCCTTTTGTCATCTTTGCAGTCCAAGATACCAAACCATTTGGCAGTGGTTGGCAAGGGCATGCTCCATAATAATTTACTGCTATCAGATATCATGCAAGCAAATATTCAGCGCTGGTATCCGTGGTCAGGATTAACGCAGCGTTTTAGTTCAGATTTTGAGACACCTGAAGCTTTCATTGGCTGGGGTCATAAAAAAAGCTATCGACGAGCGAAAAAGACTGCTGATCATCAAAATCTTACGGCCTTAAGTATCGAAGATGGCTTTTTGCGCTCATTAGATTCAGGCACCAGTAGCCGTTATGGACTAAGTGTGATCGTCGATGATGTGGGTATTTATTTTGATCTGACCCATAGTTCACGCCTTGAGCAAATAATTGTTGCGCGTGCCAAAGAATGCTCAAACTCTGATAGCAAGATTTTCGACAAAAAACATGCGCAGCAGTTAATGACACGTATTTGTGAAGAGAAACTGAGTAAATATAATGCTGTCATGTCTTGCCCATCATTGGATAAGCTGGCTGCTGAAGCAAGTGTCAATCACCTAAAAGAACACTCGTCAAAATCGCACGTACTATTAATTGATCAAGTCGCAGGCGATGCCTCCATCAAAGGTGCCGGTGCGGATAAACGTCAGTTTAAGCAGATGTTAAAGACCGCCTGCCGTAACCATCCTGATGCGCACATTTGGATCAAGGCTCATCCAGCAGCAAAGTCAGGCTATCTTACTGATTTAAAACTGCCCAAAAACGTTCGACTATTAACCCAAGCGCTCAATCCAATTGCACTGCTTGCGCAAGTAAATCATGTCTATACGGTCAGCTCACATATGGGTTTTGAAGCCTTAATGCTGGGTAAAACGGTGCATTGCTTTGGCGTCAATTGGTATAGTGGTTGGGGTCTTACCGATGATAGCGGTGCACCAAAACATTTGCTTGAAACCGTCAAACAGCGTCGTCTAGCATTTGCAGCAACACTGCCAACGGTTGCAGAGTCATCCAAACTATCAAAACACTCAAAGCCATCTTCTAAACGAGTGACAATTGCCCAGCGACTGCGCAACTTGCGAAAAAAACAATCTTCAATCGCCGCTAACACTACTCTTAATGCGACGTTAGACACGCTATTTTATAGTGCTTATATTGATTATAGTCACTATGTAGATCCCGCAACCAAGCAGGCTTGTGAGATTGAAACGGCGATTGCATGGCTAGAGACCAATCGCTATTGGCAAGCACGGCTTGAGGGAGGTTTAACAGTATATGAATTCAGCCGTTGGAAGCTGCCTTTTGTGAAGGCCTTTGTTAATTTGCCGCGTACGTCATTATTTATCAAACCCAAGCCGCGCTTAAAAAATTTACTGCATCCAGATCATTTCCGAGTGAACTATCAGCAGCCCTTATTGGTGTGGGGTTTAGCTAAGCGGCAACAAGTGCAAAAACAACTACAACGTAAACTTGCAAAGCAGCAGATATCGGACATACCAGCCATTCACTGTATGGAAGATGGTTTTATCCGCTCAAACGGTTTGGGTGCAACGCTACTCGCACCACTATCGGTGATGATAGACCAGCAAGGTATCTACTATGATGCCACTCAGCCGTCAGACTTAGAGACATTATTACGTAGCTGCGAGGATTTAACATCAAAGCAAAGTGTGCGAGTAAAAGTGCTGCGAGACAAGCTACTGACTCAGCGAGTGAGTAAGTACAATGTCGGTGCTGAAGTTAGTTCTGATAATAAGCAAGGCGCTATCAGTGCAAAAATGCAATGGATGCAGGATGCAAAGCGATCGGGCAAGCCGCGTTTACTCATCGTTGGGCAAGTAGAAGATGATTTATCGGTGCAGTATTGCGGTTCAGAGATTAAGACCAATCGAGGTTTGATTGAACGTGTAAGACGAGACAACCCAAATGCTTATCTTATTTATAAACCCCATCCAGATGTTGAAGCTGGACTACGAGCTGGCAAAGTCGAAGCAGGGTGCTTACAGCAGGTACAAGCGGTCGCTTATGATACGGCGATGCCCGATTGTTTAGCATGCGTCGATGCGGTGCATACGATTAGTTCGCTAACGGGTTTTGAGGCCTTACTGCGGGGTTTAAAAGTGACTTGTTATGGCTTGCCATTTTATGCAGGTTGGGGCTTGACGACTGATATTGATGCAAATCAATCACCAAAAGCTGAGTATCTACAAAGACGCACGCGAGACACAGCATTATCGCTTGAGCAATTGCTCCATTGTGCACTGATACGCTATCCATTATATCGCCTGCCTGACGGTTATGGGTTGGCTCAAGTAGAGCAGGTGATTGATTATTTATACCCGTCCACACAATCTACGGGAACCACTCAAAATCCTAGTGAATCAACGGATACAATGATAACTTCGCAAAATCTGTCAAAGCTATCCAAGCAGTTGCAGCGCCGAGCTGCTACGCGTTTTATGCAGCTAAGGCATCAATGGCAGCAGCATCTGCGTAAGATAATACCTCGTTTGTAGATTCAAACCTTGTTCCTATCAATACTTCACGACATTTAGCCGCTTTTTAGGTATAATTTATGCAAATTTAAAGATTCGTTATGCATAAGTATCTCTTTTGATTGCTTATTTTGATAACCTATTCCGCTTGAAAAATGGTATGTAATATTATGGCAGCTTCGATGCATCAATTACTCACTCATCGACACGTCCTGCTGTTACAAGGGAAGATGGGAGGGTTTTTTAGCCGCTTTGCTACATTCTTAGAAACTCAAAACATTGAGGTTAGTAAAATTAATTTTAATGCAGGTGACGCATTTTTTTATCGGCATGCTGGTGCTCATGATTATACGGGAACGCTCGCGGACTTCTCATCGTGGCTGCAAGATTTTATTGTAGAATATGATATAGACGCGATTGTTTGTTTTGGCGACTGCCGACCGCATCATACCCAAGCTGCCTGCTTAAGTGAGAAACTAGGCATATCCTTTTTTGTCTTTGAAGAAGGTTACCTACGGCCTGACTACATCACTTTACAAGAATATGGCATCAATGGTAATTCGCGCTTAAGTATCGCTGATATTAAAGCGCTCAAAAAAGCCAACGATAAGCCCTTGTATACACATAACCGTTTTTATCGATTGAGTATTGCTGCTATTGTTTATTATGTAACTACACGCTTGTACAAGTCGCGCTATCCGCACTATTATCATTACCGTGGAATGACAGCGTGGCAAGAAGCCATAGCATGGTTGAAAGCACCGTGGCGAAAGCTACGTGGTTACTTACCAGATAAAAAACTACAGAAACATCTCACTACTCAAGCAGATAACAATTACTTTTTGGTTAGCTTGCAAGTGCATAATGACTCACAAATCACCCATCATAGTGGTTACCGTGATGTTGTACAATTCATTGATGAGATTATAGCCAGCTTCTCCGAGCATGCAGATACTAGCCACAAATTGGTCTTTAAACATCACCCTCTAGATCGCGGTCATCGAGATTATCGTGAGTTGGTGGCAAGCTTAGCATCGCGCTACCAAGTTGAGTCAAGAGTGTTTTATGGTTGTGATATGCACTTGCCAACCCTCATGAAACATAGTATTGGGATGATAACGATCAACAGCACCACTGGGCTACAATCGGTTTACCACAAAAAACCAACCAAAGTAATGGGGCGTGCTATTTATAATACGCCCAAGTTGACAGACTCAAAGCCGCTCGAACAGTTTTGGCAGCAGCCTAAGTCTCCAGACAATGAGTTTTATCTACGCTTTCGTGAGTACTTGATTGAACAAACGCAATTAAATGGCGCCTTTTATGGTAAGTCGCCATGGATGTACAAGCACCTGCAACAGATAGATAATACAAGAGTAGACATCGATATTGCTAAGTAAAAAGGCTCGCAGCTTTAGTCGTCGAAACATATGACGGTATCACGCTTAAGCATTAGTTTGTTTGTTCAAAAGCGCTTCTTTGCTAAAGCCAGTTACAATCAAGCTTTAACATCATCTGTAAATCAAGTACTTGCTAATAAATCGCCTTACTTTATAGCAGAAAACTGCTAGAATACGCACACATGCCTGCGTGTTGCAGTCACTGTTATCGATAGCAATGTTTATTATTGAAGGCTATCAAATGAGCACAGTTTGCACACGTCCTATATGTAGCAACTGATATGGCTAATTTTAATAGCACAGTTGCATTACCAATATATTTATTAAGATTTTATTTATAGTTTTTGTTGATAAATTTATCCAATAACCGTTATATGGCCCTTGTTCCTTGAACCAAATGGGCGACGAACGATTATCCAATCACCTTTTATTTAGTAGGCGCTTTGTGACTGCATTAGCCAATATTCGTAACTTTTCTATCATTGCCCACATTGATCATGGTAAGTCGACGCTTGCCGATCGTTTTATTCAAATGTGCGGTGCCCTGCAAGACCGTGAGATGCAGGCACAAGTACTGGATTCCATGGATATTGAACGTGAGCGTGGTATCACTATTAAAGCGCAATCGGTCACTCTCTATTATGATCATCTCAATGGTGAGCGTTATCAGCTTAACTTTATCGATACGCCAGGTCACGTCGATTTTTCTTATGAAGTGTCACGTTCCTTAGCGGCTTGTGAAGGTGCGCTATTGGTGGTTGATGCGGCACAAGGTGTTGAAGCACAGTCCGTAGCCAACTGTTATACCGCGGTCGATCAAGGCCTAGAAGTAATGGCCGTCTTAAATAAGATTGATTTGCCACAGGTTGAGCCTGAACGCGTCATTCAAGAGATTGAAGATATCATTGGAATTGATGCAGTAGATGCCCCGCGAGTATCAGCCAAATCCGGCTTGGGTGTCGATAAACTACTTGAGGCGTTGGTTGAGTTTATCCCTGCACCGACTGGTGATCGTGAAGCACCGCTGCAGGCGCTAATCATTGACTCATGGTTTGATAGTTATTTGGGTGTTGTCTCTTTAGTGCGTGTACGTGAAGGCACTGTGAAGAAAGGCGACAAAGTTTATATCAAATCGACCAAAGAAGCGCATCCAGTTAGCTCGATTGGTGTTTTTACTCCCAAGCCTTTAGATACTGGTATCTTGCAGGCAGGCGAGGTTGGTTTTATCATTGCGGGTATCAAAGACATTGCTGGTGCGCCAGTCGGTGACACTATTACGCATGCTAAGACACCTGACGTTGAGCGTATTCCTGGGTTTAAGCAAATTACCCCACAGGTTTATTCAGGTCTGTTCCCTGTCGATGCCAATGATTTTGAAAAATTCCGTGAAGCCTTACAAAAGCTACAGATCAATGATGCCTCACTGTTTTTTGAACCAGATACTTCAGATGCATTAGGGTTTGGTTTTCGGTGTGGCTTCCTAGGAATGCTGCACATGGAAATCATCCAAGAGCGGCTTGAGCGCGAATATGGCTTGGATCTCATCACTACTGCGCCTTCTGTAATCTATGAGATTGAAAAAAAGAATGGCGATATTATTCATGTGGATAACCCATCAAAGCTGCCCGAGCCCAACAACATTGAAGAGTTTCGTGAGCCAATTGCTCGCTGTCAAATTTTAGTGCCGCAAGACTATCTAGGTAATGTCATGACGCTTTGTATTGAGCGCCGCGGTGTGCAGGTTGATATGCGCTTTATGGGTAAACAAGTACAGCTTATATTTGATATTCCTATGGGCGAAGTGGTGATGGACTTCTTTGATCGCCTCAAATCAGTCTCTCGCGGTTTTGCGTCACTTGACTATAATTTTGAGCGCTACCAAGCGGATAAATTGGTCAAAGTCGATGTGCTTATTAACGGTGATAAGGTCGACGCATTAGCGATGATTGTGCACCAAGAGCAAGCACGCTATCGCGGCAATCAATTAGTGACTAAAATGAAAGAGCTGATTCCACGTCAGATGTTTGATGTTGCGATTCAAGCAGCGATTGGTAGTCAAATCATTGGTCGTAGTACGGTCAAAGCCATGCGCAAAGATGTACTGGCGAAGTGTTATGGCGGTGATATCTCTCGTAAGAAAAAACTGCTGTCTAAGCAAAAAGAAGGTAAAAAACGCATGAAGCAGGTCGGCAACGTGGAGATTCCACAAGAAGCCTTCTTGGCAGTCTTGCAGGTCGATAATCAATAACTGATTAAATTTCTCATGACAGCGATTGTCACTATTTATGATTAGCTGGTAAGCGATGTTATGAGAATCAGTAAATCCTTATGATCGGTGCAAGTTATAAGGTCATTAGATAGGCAGTGCGTTAATAGGCAGTTTAGTATGGATTTTGATTTTAATTTGATTTTGGTGCCATTAACTCTAGGCTTAGGGCTAGTTTGGCTGTTAGATAAGCTGACATTAAAACAGCGCAAAACTCGTGGCCATGGCAAAGAAAGCTTGTTGGTGCGTTGGGCATATGATTTTTTCCCCGTCTTAGCTGTCGTATTAGTGGTACGTTCATTCTTGATTGAACCTTTCAATATTCCGTCATCTTCTATGGTGCCAACTTTATACACTGGCGATTTCATTGCCGTCAACAAATACGCCTATGGCGTGCGTCTGCCATTGACATATAATAAAGTTTTGGATACTGGCAGTCCTGAGCATGGCGATGTCGCCGTCTTTCGTTATCCTGATAACCCTAGTATTTATTATATAAAACGGGTCATTGGCTTACCTGGTGATACCGTCAGCTATAGCGATGGTCAGCTTGCAATTAATGATGTACCAGTCGACACCAAGCCAGTCAGTTTCAAAGCGAGTGCTGAGCTTACGTCACAGTTATATCCAGCAGGGCAGATTGCGCCAGGTCAAGTATTGACTGAAGCTGAGGCTGCGCAGGTAGGACAAGAAGAAGAAGCGCAAGCGCAATACTTTGAAGAAACTCAAGGCGATAATACGCATTTAGTTCGCTATCTACCAAATATGAACAGCGCGCAGTATGCCCCGTTTTTGCAGCAAGAATCACCAGAAGTCGTCAGCTCAGCAGGGACACAGTGGCGTATTACTGTGCCTGAAGATAATTATTTCGTCATGGGTGACAACAGAGATCGGAGTGCTGATGGTCGTTTTTGGGGCTTTGTACCTGATGATAACTTAGCTGGCAAGGCTGTCTATACTTGGATGCACAAGCCACCAGGTCTCAACCTTCCAACTTTTGCACGTAATGGCTCTATTGATTAGTAGATGTTTTGTCAGGCGAATATTATGCTAATATCAATCATACTGCTCTGTTTATAAAATATTAAATACATAAAATATGCAGCAGAGTATAAAATAATTAATAACTGCTATTACAGTATTGAAGATATTAGGATATGAACCCATTAGGAGGTGTTATGGTGCAGCAGATAACGGGCTTGCATTCGCAGCGTGGCGCTAGTGTGACTGGTATAGTGTTACTATTGATCTTTTTAGTCGTTGCAGGGAAGTTGGTCATCGCGATTGCGCCGGCACAAGTCGGTGATTATCAGCTCACCAAGTTACTCAGCTCTCAGCTAAAAGAATCCAATAATAATAACGAGACAGCGAAACAATTCGTTGAGCGTGTCAATCGACAGCTTTCGGTTAATGCGCATTATGATACCAATGCAGAAGATATCTTTACCTTTACAAATAAAAAAGCGGGCCAATTAGCTATCCACAAAGAATATAACGTCACCAATAATTTCTTTGCTAATGTCGATATTGTTAATCGTTTTGAAGGTGAGATTGAGATGGCAGAAAATGACTAATGGCTCTTTTGTCAAAAACTAGTTTTTATTAGCCTTAACTAAGGTCTATTGAACATTCAGATGAGCGCTTAATTTGTAACCTCAATTTATATCCTCAGTCAGCTGATATTATAAAAATTGTCTCAAATACATATTAAATATCTTCAAAAATGCCGTAAAAAAGGATAGCCAAAAGCCACGCATGAAATCAACTCCAAAACAGTACCAAGCGCTGCCTGCGACCAAAAAAAATAGCGCAACTATGGAGACTTTGCCCATCAGCTTAGACTTTATTCAACGTCTGGAAGTATTGACACGCAAGCTAGGTTATAAGTTTGGCGATTTAAGCTTACCAAAGCTCGCCTTGACCCATCGCTCATTCGATAGCAAAAAAAACTATGAACGCTTGGAGTTTTTAGGGGACGCGCTGTTAGGTATGATTGTCGGTGAAGCGTTATATCACCGCTATCCTGCGCAAAATGAAGGCCGTTTAACTCGTATGCGTGCTACTTTGGTGCGCCAAGAGTCATTGGTGACGATTGCACAAAAGCTAGAGCTGTCAAACCATTTGATACTGGGTGTTGGTGAGCGCAAAGGTGGTGGACGTAATCGTGCCTCGATCTTGGCTGATGCAGTAGAGTCGCTTATTGGTGCTATTTATCTCGACAGTCAAGACATGGAAGTGACACGCAACTGCGTACTTGCTTGGTATGGTGACTTAATAGATAACGTCAACGAACAGCGTGTTCTCAAAGATGCCAAAAGCCGTTTGCAAGAGTGGCTGCAGTCCAAGCAGTTTGATTTGCCGCACTATGAACTGGTAGAGACGCGTGGTAATGCGCCGCATCAGATATTTGTTGTACGTTGTCAGGTCAATATTAACAATTGTCCTGATATTACTGAGTCTGGTGAGAGTCGCCGTATCGCTGAGCAAAAAGCAGCTGAATTGATGATAAATCAATTGCATAAGCTACCAGGAATATATAAAAAGCGTCCTTAAATTAGTGCTGGTCTTAAGGCATATCTTTTTAGATATTACTCATGACAAATAACGCATACGTTTCAAAATATTCAGCAATATACTGCCAACTACATAATAGTCTAGCCCATATGGTTTTCACTAATATAGTGATTTCATCATGTTGGCTGCTAGATTCAGCCGATAAACCCCACAGGATTACCCTATGAGCAATCACCCTGACTTGCCATCTAATACAGAAGATAACCTCAATAATATGACAGAAGATACGAACACAAACCAAATGAATAACGCAGAACAAGCGAAAGCAACCTCAGAAAGTAGAAAGATAGGAGAGTCATTGACTACAACTCAGCAACAAGCTGATATTGAATCGGACAACGACACTGCGATTGAAAACAATGATGCCATCGATAGTTTTTTTGCGCCTAGTGGCAGTACGCCAATTGCAGATGGTTTTAAAGCGGGTTATGTAGCAATCGTTGGTCGCCCGAACGTTGGTAAGTCCACCCTAATGAATCATTTGTTGGGTCAGAAGCTATCGATTACTTCACGCAAACCACAAACTACCCGTCATCGTATCCATGGTATTTTAAGTACGAATGAGATGCAGGCGGTGTTTGTAGATACGCCTGGCATTCATCGTAATGAAGTGCGTGCCATCAATGAGCGTATGAATAAAGCTGCAGTATCTGCGTTAGTGGACGTAGATTTGGTGCTGTTTGTGGTGGATTCTGATCAATGGCGTGATGACGACTTATTGACATTACAAAAGCTTGGTGAGACCAATCTAACTGTGGTATTGGTTATCAATAAAGCGGATACTTTGAAAGATAAAGGCACACTTTTACCGCTCATTGAGACTTTTAGTGATAGCTTTGACTTTGCTGATATTGTCCCTGTTTCGGCACTCAAGAGCCAAAACCTTGATCGTTTAGAAGAGGTTATTGCATCACACCTGCCAAAAGCATCACCGATTTATGACACTGAACAAATCACTGATCGCTCTGAAAGGTTTTTGGCCAGCGAAATCATTCGTGAAAAAATCATGCGTAGTGCGGGTGATGAGGTACCTTATGATTTAACGGTACAGATTGATGAGTTTAAAGATGAGCCGGCGCATACTGATCCAAAGACAGGTCGTCCACGTAAAGCCTGTACGTTTATCGATGCGACTATTTATGTCGAGAGAAATGGTCAAAAAGCCATTGTTATTGGCGATAAAGGTCAACGTATCAAGCAAGTTGGTATGGATGCCCGCAAAGATATGGAACAGCTGTTTGACAAAAAAATCATGTTAACGCTGTGGGTGAAAGTTAAGCGCGGTTGGTCAGATGATGAGCGTGCGCTGACAAGCCTGGGTTATTAGTTAATAATTAATAGTCAGATCATATTTGGGATTTGACTTAGGCATCAGATAAGGCTCTAATAAAAACTGTAGTTTTGGCGGCTCAAAGTGAAAATACAGTTAAAGGTAATAAATAGCAAACGGATGCTGAGGTGATAATATATGCGCAATGAAGCATTAGTGGGTTATTTATTACATCAGCGTCCTTATCAAGAAAAGCGCGCCCTTTATTATTTGTTCTCCCAGCAGCATGGAGTTGTACATGGTATTGGTAAAAAAGGCGCGCCGCTGTTTGAGCCGCTACAGTTGTTTGCAACAGGCAAGCGTGAGCTGAAGACATTTACTCAAATCAATATTACGCAAGCTCAGTTTATTCAATCAGCTGATACTCAGAGCAATCATTCCCAAGAAGCCCCACAACAAACACAACTAGCTCAAGAAACGACGCCAAATAATATCGCTAGTATAGAGCAAGCGCGTTATAAGCAGATCAAAGGGCAACAACAATATGCTGCGTTATATTTAAACGAGATATTGTGGAAGCTACTGCCTACTGAAGATGCAATGCCCGTATTATGGCAGCACTATCAAGACAGCTTGCTACAGCTGAAGCAGCCATTATCAGCCGATGAGCTGAGATTATGTTTACGTCAATTTGAACAACATCTATTTAATGAGCTTGGCTTTGCGCTAACATTGGCGCATGATAGTACACTCGCGCCTATTAACTCTGACAGTGAATATCGGTTTTTACCTGATGTTGGATTTACCCCTATTATTAAAGATGATAAAAGCATCATACCTACATCACAAGCCTTGTTTAGCGGCGCTGAGATTGTCGAGATGGCAGAGATAGGTATCGCTAATACTACCCTGAACTCGTGGTCACGCTTACATCGTCATTTGATAGATCATTTGCTTGACTATCAACCTCTGCAAAGCCGTCTTCTATGGCAACAGCAACAGCGCTATCAATGATAGAGTTTATTTTTGGCAATGTTTTCTTATCTAAGTCTATGTTCGATTTACCAACATTCAAAATAATACCAAATCCAAAAAGTACGATTAACTTTGTCAAACTTGTTAAGCCTACTGGGTGTAGTGCTTGCACAAGTTTTCCGTGTTACTCTAATTTTTGCAAATGGTATAAGTTATAAAAAACTATAAAAAATTATTCAAAGGATTTCTTATGACGACCATGCAACAACATTCAACAAAAAATTCAGCAAATACACCTTTATTAGGCGTTAATATCGATCACGTCGCAACGTTACGTCAAGCTCGCGGCGTCAGCTATCCTAGCCCTGTAGCAGCTGCATTATTATGTGAGCAAGCGGGCGCTGATGGCATCACGATTCATCTACGTGAAGATCGTCGCCATATCCAAGACGCTGATGTCTATGAGATAGCAGAAAAAATCACCACCAGGCTTAACTTAGAGATAGCGGCAACGGCTGAAATGTTGGCGATTGCCTGTGAAGTAAAGCCGTACTGGGTATGTTTAGTGCCAGAAAAGCGCGCTGAGCTTACTACAGAAGGTGGTCTGGATATTGCAGAACAAACTGCTTATTTGACAGAGTATATCAATGAGCTACATGCAGCAGGTATCAAGGTTTCTTTATTCGTCGATCCGGATGAGACGCAGATTCAAGCAGCCATTGACTGTCATGCTGATGCGATTGAGATCCATACTGGGGCTTATGCAGAAGCGGGATTAGCAGAGGATGTCACCGCCCAAAATGCTGAGTTACAGCGTATTCAACAAGCGGCTGCCACTGCACAGCGTCTGGATGATAAGCTACTCATCAATGCAGGGCATGGTCTTACTCGTGACAATGTCAATGCCATCGCTCAAATCGACGGTATCTACGAGCTAAATATCGGGCATGCACTGATAGCGGATGCTGTGTTTATGGGTCTAGAGCAAGCAGTAAAACAGATGAAAGCAGCCATGCGTAAATGATGCAAGGTGCTCTATTAAGAAACATTGAATAAAGACTAACCGGCGCATCCAGTGTCATGTACGCTGTTGGGCTTGTATTTAATGATACCTACTTGATTAAAAGACACTTGATACATGGCTTGATTATAGCTTTTGTTAGGACAGTATTTGATATGACCAAAATGACCACGTGGTTTACCTGAGTCACCATAAAACCTGACATAGTGGCGCTTGCCAGCCCTTAGATGCAAAGTGCCGTATTTAGGATTGATATGCTGCTCACTAAGTAAGTGGTCTGTGGTCTGATCAAAATGTTTGTTGTCATTGTTATCGATGAATAAGAGCAGTGCTTTATTACTGTCTTTATGACAGCGGCCACCTGAGTCTGACAAACAGACCACTAGGTTTTGCCTGCGAATATAGCTTTCAGCTTTCGCAGTACTAAAAGTATTCATTAGGGTGTGTCTGACGCGCTTTGCTTCCATATTAGCGAGCTGTGTCAATATCGCTGGGACAGCGATAGTGGCTATAATGGCTAAAACTAGAGTGGTTACGATAACCTCTGTAAGAGTGAAGCCTTGTTCTGGATGAGCCAGAGAGTCTTTTTTACCCGTGTGAGAGTTGTTTTTTGTAATAGTGGCTTTTAATGCCGGCTTATTAATAGAAGTATTATTTACTAATGCCAAGTAGACACGTGTCATAATGATAACTATCTGCCGATTCCTTAATAAAGACTTATGTGACGTGGTCATATGCTGTTATTACCTATAGTCAGTATTTTAGTGGTATTGATACTTTTTATCTTTCGTGTGTCTATAACCAGCTCTTAAGTCTTAGTGATGCTGTTTGATGGAATCTGAACTCGGCTATTTTAGTTTTATTGCAAATTGAACCAACTATGGACCAAACTATGAGTCATTGAAATAATGTTCACTATTTTATATAAACAGAATATAAGCCAACTGTCAAAATATGTTTCAATTAGTGAATGATAAGTTTTTGTAATAGAGAAAAAAAATTAGTTGTACTAAAATGATAATAAGCAATAGACAAAATCTGTTCTTAATCAGATTAAGAGCGGGCTTTTAAAAGAACATAAGTGCAAACTATGTTTGTTCTTAGTAAAATGAGTTGATTATTGTGTTTTAGTTACAACACTATCGTGTAATAATGTGTAGCTGTATAACGAAAAAAGTTGTAAACTGAATTAATAATCGATAAGCTACTCCCTAATTGGTTTTGTTGTATAATTATACAACCGTAAACGATGTCTGTTTTTTAGTTCATCTGGGAAGTGGTTATGCTTAACGCATCACTTAAATAATCCTTTGGAGGAAGTCCATGAAATTGAATAAAATTGCTTTAGCTATAGTTGCTGTAGCAGCTGCGCCACTAGCGGCAAACGCTGGCGTTACTATTAGCCCATTACTATTAGGTTATCATTACACTGGCGAAGCGCATGATGAGCAGCGTGAGATCCTACGTACTGATAAAGACTTGTATGCTGGTGTTCCGAATGCCGGTTCTCGCGGTGGTCCTAACGGTGGTGTTGCTAAAGAGAGTGGTCTGTACACTGGTGCCGCACTAGGTATTGAATTGACGCCTTCTACACAGTTCCAAGTAGAGTACGGTGTATCAAATACTGATGGCCAAGCATCTGATGATTCTGCAGCACTAAGTGCTAACCGTTTTGACATTGAACAAACCATGATTTCTGGTAACTTTTTAATCGGTACTGAAGAGTTCACTGGTTATACTGATAGTGCATTCAAGTCCTATGCACTAGTTGGTGTTGGTCAATCTAAAATCAAAGTAGAAAACCAAGAAGCCTATAATAGGTCATCAGATGGTAGCAATGTGCCTGCTGGTACTGAAGTGTCAGAATCAAAAGACACCATCGGTAACCTAGGTCTAGGTGCTATGTATCGTATCAACGATGCACTAAGCTTACGTGGTGAAGCACGTGCTATCCACAACTTTGATAACAACTGGTGGGAAGGTATGGCTCTAGCTGGTCTAGAAGTTGTACTTGGTGGCCACTTAGCACCAACAGTAGCAGTACCACCACAAGTAGAGCCAGGCGTAACTGCTCCACCAGTAGTAGTGGTTGAGCAAGACATTGATTCTGACGGTGATGGTGTACCTGATAGCATCGATGAGTGTCCAGGCACCCCAATGAACGTTGTTGTAGATGAGCGCGGTTGCCCAGTAGCAGTAGATATTACTGATGAGCTGAAAATGGAACTACGTGTATTCTTTGATAACGACAAGTCAGCTATCAAAGCTCAATACCAGCCTGAAATCGCTAAAGTAGCAGAGAAGATGCGTGAGTATCCTAACTCTACCGCTCGCGTTGAAGGTCATGCTTCTAAGACTGGCCCATCAGCCGCTTACAACCAACGTCTATCAGAAGCTCGTGCGGTTGCTGTGAAATCTATGTTGACTAACGAATTTGGTATCGCTCCAAACCGTCTATCAACTGTTGGTTACGGTTATGACCGTCCAATCGCAGACAACAACACTGAAGAAGGTCGCGCTATGAACCGTCGTGTTTATGCCATCATCACTGGTGACAAAACAATGACTGTTGAACAAACTAAAGATATGGTTGTTCAGTAAGTAGTCGCTTATTGGTTAAGTTAAACTCTTTTGAGTTACAAAAAATCCCGCCAGTGTGCTAATGCCAGTCAGTTAAGGCAAAAACTCAATAAAAGTAATAAAATAGCCCATCTAATAAGTAGATGGGCTATTTTACTATGAGACTACAAGACGCTATTAATGAGACGCATAAAAGGATTCCAGACACCCTAGAACAATTTAGTGAATTAATAGATCCTGAGTGGATACAGCAAGCTTTAGAGTATACCGGCAAGGCGAGCATTAGAAGGCGTAAGCTACCTGCCGAACACGTTGTTTGGATAGTCATCGGCACAGCTTTATATCGAAACCGTTCAATTTGGTATATCACAGAGCAGATGCGGCTTAATATAGACTCACAGGCCTGCGTACCCAGTGCAGTGGTACAAGCAAGACAACGCCTCGGGCATGAGCCTCTAAAGCAGCTATTTCATCAACTAAGTGCTCACTACCAAACAGAATCACGAGCCCAGCAGCAAGACTTTATGGGACTTAGCGTCCAAGCTGTAGACGGTGTCGTATACTCACTACCCTATACTGATGAGAACCTTCAGTACTTTAGTTCAAGCAAAGGCAGAACTAAAGAGGCGCCCTATCCCCAAATGCGTTCGGTATGCCTGATCAATACTGACACGCATGAGATCATTGACACAACCCTTGGAGATATGGGTCAAGGAGAGATCACATTAGCCCGTCAGCTAAATATTCAAGACAACAGCATTACGCTCTTTGATAGAGCCTATTTCTCAGCAGACCTACTGATTAGTTGGCAACAAACCCATCCAAACAGTCACTGGCTCATGCGGGCTAAAGATAATCTGCGTTACACTGTGATTGAAACCTTTAGTGAAGGGGACTACTTGATACAAATGCCGGTTTCTCCCCAAGCTCAAAAGAAAAATCCAAACCTACCCGATACTTGGCAAGCTCGATTAATTGAGTGTCGTTATGAGGGTAAGATAAGACGATACATCACCTCTTTAATAGATGATAAACGCTTTACTAAGGATAAAGTGGCACAGCTGTACTTGCAGCGCTGGGAGATCGAGATGGCTTTTAGGAAATTAAGTCTGATCTACAGCAGGGGCTGTTGTTAAGAAGTAAGCTGCCACAGCTTGTGTTACAAGAGTTCTGGGGGCTTATGATTGCTTATAATCTGATAAGACGTTTGATGCGATATATGGCAGTTAGAGCTAAGGTTAGCCCTCTACGAATTAGCTTTCATATGGTGTCTATTACGATTGTTGATCTTTTACGGTTTGCGCCTTTACAGGCTGCAGGACTCTTCCCTAAGTTGTTAGATGCAGTTTTAGAGGAAGGAAAATTGTTTGTCATTCCTGAACGCAGAAAGCGATCTTGCCCGAGGGTGGTTAAGGGTAAACCACAAAAATATCCCAAAAAAAATACCAGTCAGCCTTAACTGACTGGCATTAGCCCAATGGGTGGCTTTTTTTTATTTATGTTCTTAGATAACAAGTTATTGCATAAAATTATCATGCAATAATGTTATACTAGCTGCCCAAACACTTTGTAAGTTGACAAAGTGTACATTAGCATGGCTATCTGTACGATGGATTTATCAGTATAGATAATTTGATTCACCATTAGTTATTATTTCACTGTGCCTATTGTGTAGTGATATGAGAGTATGGTGATAATATCTATCTGCATTACGATAAAAGTTTATCCAGCGGCGCTTACAGCTACTGCATTTTTTTAAGATAAAACGAGCATTTTATATGGCGAACGACATCAAACACCTGCGTAACATTGCAATCATTGCCCACGTTGATCACGGTAAAACGACCTTGGTTGATAAATTATTACATCAGTCTGGTACTTTTGGCGATCGTGCAAACATTGCAGAACGTGCAATGGATTCAGGTGATATTGAACAAGAACGTGGCATTACTATTTTGGCAAAAAACACAGCCATCCGCTGGACGGATAGCACTGATAATACTGAATACCGCATTAATATTGTAGACACCCCAGGTCACGCCGACTTTGGTGGAGAAGTAGAGCGTGTTATGTCGATGGTTGACTGCGTACTACTGGTCGTTGATGGTGTCGACGGCCCAATGCCACAGACACGTTTTGTGACTCAAAAAGCCTTTGAACAAGGCCTAAAGCCGATTGTTGTTATTAACAAAATTGACCGCCCAGGTTCGCGCCCTGATTGGGTAATGGATCAGATTTTTGATTTATTTGATAACTTAGGTGCCACGGATGAACAGCTTGATTTCCCAGTTGTTTATGCTTCAGCACTCAATGGCATTGCTGGTTTAGAAGCAGATAACCTAGCTGAAGATATGACGCCATTGTTCAAAACCATCGTTGATGTTGTACAACCACCTCAAGTTGATGCAGATGCGCCATTCCGCATGCAAATATCAAGCCTTGACTATAATAGCTTCGTTGGTGTTATTGGTATTGGTCGTATTCAGCGTGGTAGAGTAAAAACCAATACGCCAGTGACTGTGGTTGATAAAGACGGCAAAACACGTAATGGTCGTATTTTAAAAATTATGGGCTATCATGGTCTTGAGCGTATCGAAGTAGAAGATGCACAAGCGGGTGATATTATCTGTATCACAGGTATCGATGCACTTAATATCTCTGATACTATCTGTGATCCCAATCATGTTGAAGCATTGCCACCATTAACGGTCGATGAGCCAACTGTATCTATGAACTTTCAGGTTAATAACTCACCGTTTGCTGGTCGTGAAGGTAAGTTTGTGACGTCACGTAATATTCGTGAGCGTTTAGAGCGTGAGCTGATTCATAACGTCGCCTTGCGTGTAGAAGATACCGAGTCTCCTGATAAATTTAAAGTGTCAGGTCGCGGTGAGCTGCACTTATCAGTACTTATCGAAAACATGCGCCGTGAAGGTTTTGAGCTTGGCGTATCAGGTCCAGAAGTTATCGTCAAAGAAGTTGATGGTAAGCTCCAAGAACCGTATGAAAACGTCATTTTTGATATTGAAGAAGAGCATCAAGGCGCTATCATGGAGCAAGTGGGTCTGCGTAAAGGTGAGATGACTGACATGCAACTTGATGGTAAAGGTCGCATGCGTATTGAAGCAACGATGCCAGCTCGTGGTCTTATCGGCTTCCGTTCTGAGTTTTTGACTCTGACTTCAGGTACAGGTATCTTGACGTCAAGCTTCTCTCATTATGGACCACAAAAAATCGGTGATGTCGGCGGCCGTGCCAATGGTGTATTGGTATCTATGGCAAAAGGCGTATGTTTAGGTTTCGCTTTGTTTAACCTACAAAAGCGCGGCAAACTGTTTGCTGAGCCACAGCTTGAAGTCTATGAAGGAATGATAGTTGGTCTGAACTCACGCAGCGATGATATGGCTGTGAACCCAACAACGGCTAAACAGCTGACTAACGTCCGTGCTAGTGGTACTGATGAAGCCTTGACTTTGACCCCTGCGATTAAGTTTACTCTTGAGCAGGCGCTTGAATTTATTCAAGATGATGAGCTAGTAGAAGTAACACCAAAGGCAATTCGTCTTCGTAAGCGCTACTTGACGGAAAGTGAGCGTAAGCGTCATGGTCGCAAAAAAGGTGCATAAGAGTAACTTTAGCGAGCAATGATTTTCCAATAAAAAAGGCTAACCTCAGTTAGCCTTTTTTATTGCGTTGATTTTATGGCTATACCATTTCCAAAAATTAGATTGGCTAGGAAAACGAGTGCAAGTACTACACTTAGTAGGCTTAGCGAGTTTGACACTGCTAATCGTACTTTTTGGGCTTGGTATTATGGTTGGTTAACTATGACATAGTCATTAGTATTAATTAAAATCTCTGACGGTTGGTCAACCACAATACGTACTACGTTATCATCAACGGCCTGTGTTTTGTAATAATTGTCTTCTGCAACGGTGCAACCTAGGCAACGTCCCATAGCATCCCAAGGCTCAACGAATAGCTTCTGCTGCGCTTGATCTGCGTTACCACCAATCAGTGAGAAGGGCAGACTAACGAGGTAGGCTGCAGTGCCTGCAACAGCATTTACGAGCTGTAAGGGCTTACCTACAACGGTATCAACCACCATCGTTTCATAAGAAGGACCGAAGTCAGTCTCATCTATTTCTATTGCTGCCAAGGCAGGCTGCATGCTGGCAGCCATTAAACCTAAGCTTGTAACTAGCGTAAAAAACTTCCGCTTAGCGGTGCGCTGGGTCTTGGCTTTAACAGTCATAATGATATCCTAAAACTCATAATTAGTATGATGAATGGCTGCTGCTATTTTCACACAGAGACAATTTCTCCATAGAACAATGCAGCAACGATAATTAGATTGAATATTACAGATAAATAAATGCTGTGCACTATTTATGTAAGTGTTGGTACTATTAAAGCAAGATGCGCGCCAATTAGCAACATAAATGCATGACGCATTGTTGTGTCAGGTTTTTATGTGTTAACTGGCTGACAGCTTGAGCAGTACACGCTCGCACGACCATTTAGCTTGATATTATCAAGTGTCGTATCACAATTTGGACATGACTCACCTTGTCTGCCATAGACATTTAGAGTTTGTTGAAAGTAGCCTGTTTGTCCACTGGCGACAGTAAAGTCACGTAAAGTTGAGCCTCCAAGCTCAATGGCTTTGTGTAAGATGGTTTTAATATGATCGACCAACATTACTATCTGCGCATGAGTGAGTTGATGCGCTGGGGTAGCTGGATGAATACCTGCTAAATATAAGCTTTCAGTAGCATAAATATTGCCTACACCTACCACAATTTGCTGTTCCATAATGACGGACTTAATGGGGCGTGCGATAGGGCGTCTTTTGGCTTTTTTATTTAGCGAGTCTTTGTTGTCGGTCGTACGTTGAATGAGATGATATAAATACTCAGCAGTGAATTCGTGTGATAAAGGTTCGGGACCCAGATGATTGAGTAGTTTATCGCCATAGTCTGCACACCATAATACCGCACCGAAGCGTCTAGGGTCATGATAGTGTAGCTGTGTGTGCTTGCCATCGGTAGCGCTAAAAGTCATCACTAAATGGTCATGTTTTCGCTTATCCGTATCAACAGGGTATTGTTGTAGGCTTCCAGACATTCCTAGATGAACAAGCAACTGCCGCGTATCTTGTATGACGGAATCCTTACTCACTGTTTGCGCGTTGTTTAAACGCTCAGTGTTAGCAGAAAAATCTAATATCAGATACTTTGCACGGCGTTCTATGCTCTGCAAAGTATAGCCAACCAGAGTATCTAAATCATCAGGCATGGGCCAACGTAGCTTTGGTTGGAATACTTGTATAGCGTTAAGCTTTTGACCTGACAGCGGCTTAAGACTGGTTTTGGTAGCTTCAACTTCGGGTAGCTCAGGCATAATGGTCTTTTATAATATAGTGGGTTGACTATAACCTTATTGATAAGAGATTTGATATTAATAATAAATGTGAGGTCTGACCGGCATTAGGTAATAGCGCGACGTGCATGCAAAATTCCTGGCTGCTGCTCAAGTTTGGCGAGCAGTTTAGACAAATGTGCCAAACCCGAGACTTCAATATGAAACTTCAAAGAAGCGATATTATCATCGGTACTTAAGGTTTCAACTTGACGAATATTGACGCTTTCTTTATCAATAACTTGGGTTAGGTCTCGTAATAACCCACGCCGATCATAAGCTTCAATATGAATATCTACGGGCTGATAACGACCAGACTTTGACTTCCAAGCAGCGCTAATTTGGCGTTCAGGATCACGTTCAACCAGACGTATATATTCAGGGCAGCCACGGTTATGTACACTGACACCGCGAGATTGGGTGATATAACCAGAGATAGGTTCACCATGTACAGGGTGGCAGCAGCCGGCCAGATTGACTTCAATATTATCTAGACCATCGATGCTGATTTTATAAGCATCAAGCGAGCCTGTAGATTTTGGATCAATGCTAGGTGCATACTCTTCTTGTTCTTTTTCAGGCTCTAGACGCAGCTGACGGGAAATATGTCCAGTAAGCTGATGTAGTCCGATATCACCCGTTACCAAGCCAACGACGATATCATCAGTATTATTGACATGAAAAAACTGTGTATAGTCGTTCAAATCAATACTGTTTGGATGTACAGATAAGCGCTCAAGCTCTTTTTTGAGCATCTGCCGACCAATCTCAATATTCTTATCACGGTCTTGCTTATTGAACCACTGACGTAGTTTTGAGCGTGCACGATTGGTATGAATATAGCCCAGTGACGCCACTAGCCAATCACGATTGGGCTCACGTGATGCTTTAGTGATGATTTCTACTTGCTCACCCGTTTTTAGCTGATAGGTTAGAGGCACATAGCGCTGATTAACCCGTGCGGCTTGGGCGCGATTACCGACTTGTGTATGCACGTAATAGGCAAAATCGAGGACGGTTGCACCTTTTGGCAGTTCGGTGATATCACCATCACGGCTAAAGACATAGATGCGCTCAAGCTCGTCAAAGTTAACGATTTGTTCTTCGTCTTCAAACTCGCTTATGTCTTGATTATCGTTATCTTCATCGCCTGTTAAGTTTGAGTGTACTGGGTTGTTGATAGAGAGTAGGTGGCGCAATGAGCTGATTTTTTGGTTTAAGTAATTGTCTTTTTTGCCTTTACCGCCTTCTTTATAATTCACATGAGCACACATACCAAGCTCGGCTTCAAAGTGCATACTGTGAGTACGAATTTGCACCTCTAGCGATTTATTTTCGGCGATAACGGCAGTATGCAAAGAGCGATAGCCATTGGGATTTGGATTGGTAATATAGTCGTCAAACTGTTCTGGAATATACCGCCATAAGCCATGCACCAGTCCTAATACGTGATAGCAGTCTGATGGGTTTTCGACTAGGACGCGCAATGCACGAATATCATAAAGTTGGTGAAACGACAAACCTTTGAGTTTCATTTTGCGATAAATAGAGTAAATATGCTTTACTCGTCCTGAGACATCCGCGCAAATTCCAGCGTCTGCTAAAGATTGGTTGAGCTTATCTTGCATACGCTGAATGTACTCTTCGCGCTCGCTGCGTTTTTCGGATAATAACTTGGCAATCTCTTTATAACGATCTGGAGCGAGGTAGCGAAAAGCTAGGTCTTCAAGCTCCCATTTTAGCTGTGCAATACCCAAGCGGTGGGCGAGTGGCGCATAAATAGTCATTACTTCACGAGCAACGCGCTGTTGCCGTTCAGTGTTAGAAAAAGACAACTCACGCATGGCAAAAGTACGTTCAGCTAGCTTAATTAGCACGACACGTACGTCATTGGTGACAGAAATGAGCATGCTATAGATATTTGATAACTGATCGCGCTGGTTATTGACAAAGTGATCTTCTAAACGTTTGTTGCTCTCGATAATGGCAGACAGCTTCCCCAGAGCCAAAGCGTCTTTTACTAAGACATGGACATCAGTACCAAAGTTTTTTTCAATATCAGCCAAACTTACCATGGATTTGCGTGCACTACGATAGAGCATGGCAGCGACTAAGGCGTTTTCGTCTTGATATAAATAGGTCAAAATATCAGTCATGCCAATGCCAGTGACATATGCGCCAGAGCGTTCAGATTCACTCGTATTCATGCGACTACGAATAAACTCACAGGCAATAGCCAGATTGGGTACAGAGTCCTGACCGATACGTTTTGCGACATTATCAAGCCAAACAGGCACATCAATATTGGCCTGATCTAAGTCGGTATTATTAGAAGCTTCTGATGAGATTTTCTCTTCGTCTGTAAAAGTGCTTTTTAGAGACTCGTTCTCTAGTTTTGGATCATGACTGTGATAAGAGTACTGTGCGGAGCGATCAAAAGTAGTGTGTAGCTTATGAGTTTCTAGCTGCTGTTTTATATCTAGCGGTAATTGAGCATAGCTGTTGGCAGATTGATGAGAGCGCTGACTGGCAACCAGCTGCGCTGCTAATGATGCACTATCGGTTTCCGTGGTTTGTCCATCTATCAATGGTAATCCTTCGCGGATTTTTACCATAGCCTGCTCCTCTTAGCTATTTTCAAAAATGTTTTTGCCCCGTCTGCAATCAAAGATGCTTGTTATTTATTCTATTGATATAAAGTCATACTCTCGGCAGTTCGATCTAGGGAAAACACTCTATTTATATTTCTAGCATCTATTATGTTGAATTACGCACAACACCCAATCTATTAGGTGAGTTTTACAACTCGTTATAATAAACAAAAGTCCATTTATTTTATCGTTATTATATTTAATGCTTAAAGCTGTCAAAATGATAGCAGCAAGAGCAATATGGCTAACATATTGCTCTTTAAGTAGTTAGGTTATTTGTACTGTTAACTTGCAAAGTCGTTTTTTATAAAAACGGCATGCTGATTTCTTTATTTAACTATGCTTAATAGCCACTCTAAATCAAAAATGAATCAAGTTAACTAGTTTAAAAAAGCATTATATTTATATCTATAGTTATATCATTTTTGAACCGTAATTCAAGCTAGGATCTGTAATTAGGGTAAGCATAGCGTAACTTAATAACTGACTTTAGTCGGCAATTATCGTCAGCTATCGTTCATTCAAAGTCATCCCCTAGCTGTGTGACGATATAAATATTAACTGAGTTCAAAGGTTTATCTTTACGCTGATAACTTTTCAAATCGAGCGATTGATTCAACATGACCCGTATGGCAGAACATATCCATCACCCCAGCATGAGTCAAACGATAGCCTTGCTCCAATAACGCCTTGGTATCGCGGGCGAGCGTGGCAGGATTACAAGAAACATAAACGATGCGCTCAGCGTTAAACTTTGGCAAGTACTGCATAATCTCCCACGCGCCAGAGCGTGGTGGATCAATCAATAGTGCATCAAAACCCTGATTGGCCCAAGGTTGGTCTGAACAATCATGCGTCAAGTCTTGAGTATAAAATTCAGTGTTATGGATACCGTTACGACGTGCGTTATCAGCGGCGCGTGCGGTCATTGCATCGCTACCTTCTACGCCTACCACGGAGCCTGTTTCACCAACGAGGCGCGCAAGTGGCAAGCTAAAGTTACCAAGACCACTGAATAAATCCAGTACCCGTTCGCCTGCTTTTAAATCTAGCAAATCACAAGCCAGCTTGGTCATCTGACGGTTCACCGACAGGTTGACTTGGGTAAAGTCAGTCGGGATAAATTCAAAAGTAAGATCAAATTCTGGCAATTGATAGTATAAGCGTCCAAACTGCTGGCTCATGTCATCATTGTCAGTCAAGGCAATACGTTGGATGCTGTCAGCACCTTTAGATTGTAGATATAACTGCCAGTTGCGTGCGGCAAAAAATACTTTTAGTTTCTCTACATCAGCGTCTGATAATGGCTCCAAGTTGCGCACGATAAGGGCAACAGGCTGATTGCCATCTGGCAGCTCATCTATTTGCTCGCCCATGGCCAATTCAAGCTGAGCAATCTTGTTACGACTCTCTAAAGTGCTGATAAGCGCTTTTAGGTTCTCAATCTCAAAACCGATTCGTGGGTCTAAGATGTGACACTCGTTTAACTCCGCCAAAAAGTTACTAGAGCGCTCACGGAAACCGACCAAGGCCGTTTCTTTTTTAGCGACATAGCGCACGCCCAATCGTGCTTTGGTCCGATAGCCAAGGCGATCACCGACCACGGGTGCAAGCCAAGTATCAGGCTCGACGTTGGCCTGATGTATCAGCATTTCAGCCAATACAGACTGTTTAAAATTGATTTGACCATCTGGCTGCCAATGTTGCAAGTTACAACCACCGCAGACACCAAAATGCGGGCAGGGTGGTACAGCACGCTCAGGGTTTGGGTTGGCCGTGATGCTAATCGCATCGCCTTCCTCAAAGCTGGCACGGCTGTTGGTCAATTTAACCAAAGCGCTTTCACCGGGCAAGGCAAAGCTGACAAAGACTTTTTTGCCATGTTTGTCCTCGATATGACCATCATCTACGCCAAAGCCATTGCCGTATATCGCAACGCCGCGACCATCATGTGATAAGCCATCAATAGTAAAAGGCAGCGGCTCTGCTTCTTTTAGACGACGACGGGTCTTAGAAGAAGGTTTGGACTTCTTCTTATTGGGCGGTATGGTAATCGTCTGGGTATCGCTCGTTTGTGGCATAGTATCAGCTGCTGTAGATGTCTTTGAATCGGTGGGTTGCATAAACCTGCCTTAATAATAAATGATAAATAACTAAAAATAAGGGTGAGTGCTATAAATTCACTCAAAAAATAGCACAAGCGCTACTGGGATGAATTTTGCGCAGCCTCTGTGAACGCAGCACGCAAGTAAAATTTATACCAGTAGCGTACTTAAACCTATAACAAATTTACTTTCAACTGACCATCTTATTTATAGCACCGCTTTATAGCTTGGGCTTTTTAAGATTTGGGCGCAGATGACCAGTCAGCGATAAACTCATGATGGCGTGGACTGCCATCCGCTTGGGTATACTGTGCCAAATAATCATGGCTTTGCTGCTGCCAAGCGTTAAAGTCCTGTGAGGATAATTGACCCGTCAGACGCAACCAGCGCAAATAAATCAGCCAAGTATTCATGACATCAGACTCGCAGTAAATGGACAGCGTCTGCCAGTCGCCATTTTTGACGAGACCCCCAACCATGCTGCCATCGACGTCCGTTTTTCCAGGTAGACCATAAAGGCTTGCGACCACATCCATGGCCTCGCGGCGACTGGCACCGTATTGGCTAAATCTGTCCATTAAGTCCAGATGGCGAGTGTGGAAGCGATTTACGTAATTATCAAAACGCATGTTTTTGATGCGCTCGCCTTCTTCAAATAGCCACGGTGCTGACAAGTCATACTGCATGGCACGGTAAATAAGCACGGGAATATCAAAGCCAGAGCCATTCCAACTAATTAGCTGAGGTAGTTTTTCAAGATCACTAAACGCCCGAAAAAACTTAGACAAAATGTCTTTTTCGCTAAATTTATCTGCGGTTAGAGAAAATAAAGAAAACGTGCCGTTTTTGATATATAACGCTGAGATACAGACGATACGCTGCAGCGGCAAGCGCATAAAGTCATGTCCTGCCTCTTGTGTGCGTATCGCTGTCAGTGCGCTTAGGGCATCAGCATCGTTAAGCTCAGCCAACTGCGGATAGATACGGCGCGCCGCATCAGTATCGGCAACAGTTTCGATATCAAAGACCAGTATCGGGTCGGACGGTAAGGCTTGTGACATAGGTAAACCTAATTAATTGTTAGCTTATTGTGCTGCGTTTTCTGTACCGTTAACAACATTGTCATCATTAACATTTTCGTCATTAACACTGTATAAACCAGTCGATAAATAACGATCACCACGGTCGCAGACGATAAAGGCGATGACGGCATTAGGGTTTTCTTTGGCGACTTGTACTGCCGCCCATGCTGCGGCACCAGAAGATACGCCAGCAAAAATGCCTTCGGTTTTGGCCAGTTTGCGCATATAAACTTCAGCGTCATGCTGATCAACATCCATGACTTCATCGACCAAGTCTGCATCAAAAATACCTGGCATATAAGCGGCAGGCCAGCGGCGGATACCCGCAATAGATGCCTCTTCATCAGGCTGTAAACCGATAACCTTGACGTCAGGGTTTTGCTCTTTTAAGTATTGCGACACTCCTGTGATGGTGCCGGTAGTGCCCATTGAGCTGATAAAGTGGGTAATTTTGCCGTCAGTTTGTGTCCAAAGTTCAGGGCCTGTGGTTAGATAATGCGCTTGGTTATTGTCAGGGTTGTTAAACTGATCCAGCACAATGCCTTTACCGTCCGCCTGCATTTGCAATGCCATATCGCGTGCCGCTTCCATGCCTTCATCAACTTCGATTAACGTTGCACCGTAAGCTGTCATGGCGTCTTTGCGCTCTTGGGTTGAGTTGGTGGGCATCAGTAGCGTCATCGGATAGCCGCGCATTGCAGCGACCATGGCCAAGGCAATGCCAGTATTGCCGCTGGTGGCTTCAATCAGCATATCACCAGGCTTGATATCGCCGCGCTGCTCTGCTTGATAAATCATATTAAAAGCAGGGCGGTCTTTGACGGAGCCCGCTGGATTGTTACCCTCAAGCTTGGCCAATAAGGTGGCACCATTGGCAATTTGCTCTTGTTCAGGCAAGCGTTGTAATTTAACCAACGGCGTTTGACCGACGCAATCGGCCAGGACGGTGACTTGAGAGATAAAGTTGGGGTTGGTCGTAGCGGACATAGGAAATCCTTGTTATTTTCTTAAAGAGGGTATCTTCATGTTTGTATTCTAAAGCTTATACTGATTTTGGTCATAAACTGATTTTGGTTATAAATAGACCAGCAAATAAAATAATGCGTCATTATATCATTTTGTTTTTGGCTGCGCTGATGGCATCAAGATATATTGGTAAAACAGATAGGCTCAAAAGCAGCCACTATATTCAAAAGAATCCCGTCTATTAATCTGGTCATTATTGAATGATGGGTTGCGTCATAGAATGCTGTTAAAATACCTGCAATGTTTAGAAGTTTTATTATTCACCAAGACAGTTTACAGTCACTATTTATACATCGCAAAATTCAGTAGAGAGTAGAGCTAGCATGGCATATAGAAAACGCTTTGATACCAGTAGTGCTTATGGTCAGTTGATTATATTGGTTTTCCTACCGATATCTGTACTGGCGGCGGTCGGTGGGATTTTAGTGTTTTATGAAACCATGCGAGCGAGTGAGTCAGAGCAAGAGGCTCTAGCTGAAGCGGTGTTGATTCGTTATAAGCCGATGGTTACTGACCTGATTCCAGCCTTACTTGAGCAAGAGCGTCAGTTATTAGAAAACAATAAAAGGACAGCGCAGCAAATCACTGATGGGGTCAATTCTGCCGATCAGGCAGCACTTGAGACCCGCTTAGAAAAGTCTCAGCTTCCAGTATCACAGGTACATTCTGATAATTATGGCAGATTAGGCGCTAGAAGCCTTGACGGTGCAGTGCTTTCAGAAGAGACGCTCGGTGGGGTAACGGTGCCAGCACTGATTGGTATGTCAATCGCTGACGAAGATGGTGTCGACACAGGCGTTGATCCGCAAGGTGCTATGGCAACCCTGCTAACGATTCGCGATAGACTCAGCCGTATGCATTCTGAACAACATGTACAGCGTATAGCGATTATTAGTGAAGACAATCACGTACTTGCGACAGTAGGTTACGGTGTTAATGAAAGCTGGCCTCGTATCGATAAGTCACAAAACTTCCTGTCGCAGCAATCTACTACTATTGGTACTGCTTATGGCAGCTTGCTGGGTGATTTTGAAGGGCAAAAACTGTGGTTACTTGTCGATATGGACAATGAGCCACTGTATATTGCCCGCTATCGTATCGCTATGGCACTGGCCATCACTGGGCTATTCACTATTTTGATCTTACTTTTGAGCCTGAATATTTATGCCAAGCGCTGGATTGCACCTATTTATGAGCTACGTCTGCAGCTACAGCGTACCCACGTAGATAATTTATACAAACCCATTCCTGTTGAATCTGACGGTGAGCTAAATCTCTTGCAGCAGGACTTGGTAAAGACCTTACGCCGTCTGCACAGCAGTTTTCAAGAGCTGAAAGATCATGCGGAGCAAACCGAAGATGACTTGCGTTTGGCGTTTGATGAGATGGAGATGCAAAATATCTCTATCAGAAATGCACGTGATGCGGCGATCTCAACCAGTCAAGCCAAGTCTGCATTCTTAGCCAATATCAGTCATGAGCTACGCACACCGCTGAACAGTATTGATGGTTTTATTAATTTGCTGGCACGTCATGGCGAGCTGAACCCTGAGCAAGATTTATATGTGCATACGATTCGCAAGTCGTCTGCGCATCTGTTGGCACTGGTGAACGATGTTTTAGATTTTTCTAAGATAGAAGCGGGCAAGTTGGTGCTAGATCGTCATGAGTTTGACCTGTATGACACCATCTATGATGTGGTTGATATGCTCTCACCCGTGTCAGCAGAAAAAGGTCTGCGCATGGCAGTGCTGTTTTACAACGATGTGCCGATGCGTATCGTCGGTGATGCTCTGCGTCTCAAGCAGGTACTGACCAATCTAGTCGGTAATGCTATTAAGTTCACTGACAGTGGTGATGTGGTGGTGCGAGTTAGTTTGGATGAACACCGCGATAACTACTTGATGATCAGCATTCAAGATAGCGGCAAAGGCATCTCTCTTGAAGATCAAAAAATGCTGTTTCAAAGCTTTAGCCAAGGTGATCCGTCTATCACTCGTCAATATGGTGGTACTGGGCTTGGACTTGTGATATCCAAGCAGCTTACACGGCTTATGGGCGGTGATATTGGCTTTTATGACAATGCGCAAGAGAATATCGCCAATCAAGGAGCGACCTTTTGGTTCCGCATGCCAGCTCATGTCGATGTTCTAGAAGCTGCCACTGGCCAGACCATTGCACTACCGGTGTTGGCGCCACTTGCAAGCGAGAGTGATGAGTTCAATGTCTTGGTTTGGATCAATCATATGGCGTCAAGACAGGTGCTCAAAGCCAGTCTGCAAACGTTGCCGATCAAGCTCACCCATGCCAACTCTTTGCCTGGTGTACTTGAATCACTCAAAGAGCATGGTAACTACTGGGATTGGGTCATAGTCGATAATGATACTCAAGATGACATGATGGCATTGCTCAAACAAATTCGTCTACACTATCAAGGTAAGCTTGCCGTCTTTGGTTATCAGGTCGCTGCCGATCAAGCATTATTAAACCGTTATCACGCCAATATCCTGTATGAGCCGCTAGATAAGCGTCAGTTATATACCATGCTCGATACCCAAAAGAAAAGCGCGCCAGTTAAGTCTCAAGCGCTGCGCTGGCAGGGCGTGACGGTGCTGGCTGTAGATGATCATCTGCCAAACCTGTTGGTATTAGACGCGCTACTGAGTGAGCTTGGTATTCATGTGATTACTGCTAACAGTGGCTTTGACGCTATTGAATTGATGAGTAAGCAGCAAACCAAAAATATAAAAAGCGCTAAACCTGCTGCAAAAACTCTCACCAACAAGACGCAAATTTCAAAAGCGCAAGACCGTGCCCAGTTGAATAAAGCTGCTTCTAACACGGCCTTGACTATAAACACCACTGAGGAAGAAAAATCAACGGCAGCTAAATCAGAAAACCAACAAGATTATGACAGTATTGATTTAATCTTTATGGATATTCAAATGCCGCGTATGTCAGGACGTGAAGCGGCGCAGCAAATACGAAAAATCGAAGCGGCTGACAGTCATATTCCTATTATCGCCCTGACTGCGCATGGATTGTCTGATGAGCGTGACAAGCTACTCGCAAGCGGTATAGATGATTATGTTGGTAAGCCGATTAGTCAACCGCAACTATTACAAGTACTACAAAAGTGGCTCGGTCGACAAGCCACAGCGCAAAGCCCAATTACAGGCGCTGATATTCCTGTTGCTACTAACACTGATATTCGCGAAGATACCTTCATCACCAATACCACCATCGATAATGTCAGCAATACTAAGCCTGTCCCAATGTCTGCTGCCAAAAGAGTCTCACGACCTTTATCGCTCAAAAAGATCCGCGATGATTACTTGCGAGATAGCCAACTACGCGACGATCACATGCGAGAGCCGCAACGCGCTACTCAGCCACGTTATCAAAACATGCAATATCAACGCTTGCAATATCAAGAGCAACAGCCAGACGCTGGCATGGAGCAACAGGAGCGTTCGCTAGCGCAGCAGTCAATAGACAGTAGCGCAAAGAGCGCTGCTATGGATGAAATGGAGATACTAGACTGGCAGGATGCCCTGACCCGCTCTGCTAATAAGCCGGACTTGGCAGCCAAGCTCATCATGATGATGATAGATACCATCGCTGATGAAAAGGAAGCCTTAGAGCAGGCATGGCAAGCACGTGATCGCAATATGCTTGCGCAAATCTCGCATCGTATATTAGGCGCCAGTCGTTATACGGGTGTCCCGCAAATACGCCAAGCCAGCCAAGACTTGGAAGATAAATGTTTGTTGAATGTACAGCATACAACGCCTGCACAATTTGCCATGCTCAAGCCGTATTATGAAGCTTTACTGCTTGCTTTGAGCAATTTGCAAACGTTGGATCTGTCGCCATACCCACAGTTAAATTATCATCGATTAAGCGAAAATGACATGACATGGAAGATGATTTAAGTGCAGTGCTTTGATGAGCGCATGTTAAATCATAAACAGTGATTAGCTGTCTGTTCGACATACTGCAATATGACAGAGCAGTGTTTTTATAAACTAAATGCCACCGCGACAGTCAGTTTTTGATACGGTACAGTGGATATAAGACTGTTAAGATTGAAGCCACATTGACGTCATTAAAAGTCATGATGAATAGTATCTTATCGCTCTTATCTATTATTAAGGATTGTTATGCACGCTATCGCCGCTTATCAATATGAAACTTTGCAAGTCAGTGTTACTGAAAATATCGCCACCGTTACGATCAATCGACCAGAGAAAAAGAATGCCATGAGTTTTAAGGTGGTAGAGGAGCTGATTGCAGTTGCAGAGCGTGTCAGCAAAGACAAAGCCTTACGAGCGGTCATTCTTAATGGCGCTGAAGGAACGTTTTGTGCGGGCATAGATTTGGGAGACTTAAATCATCCAAAAAACCAAGCGTTCGCATTTTGGGAGCTGGTGAAGCCATGGCAGAGCTTGTTCCAACGTGTTTGTCTGGTGTGGCGTGATGTGCCAGTACCAGTCATTGCCGTGCTTGAAGGGTATTGTATTGGTGCAGGTCTACAATTGGCATTGGCTTGCGATGTGCGTATCAGCCGTCCTGACTGTAAACTATCCATTATGGAGGCGAAGTGGGGCTTGGTGCCAGATATGGGCTTGACTCAATCAGCGTTTGGGGTGGTGCGAGAAGATGTGTTAAAAGAGCTGGCCATGAGCGCGCGTATCGTCGACGCAGTAGAAGGCGAGAAGTTGGGCTTGGTCAGTCATTGTAGCGAGACGCCGTTAGAAGACGCTCAGGCACTTGCCGCTGAGTTTGCACAGCGCTCTCCTGACGCAGTGCTGGCCAGTAAACGCGTGATCAATGCCATGCATCAGCAGTCAGCTATCACCTTATATAAAGAAAAAATGTGGCAATTAAAGATGATGATGGGGCGTAACCGTAAGTTTGCGCTAAAAAAAGCAAAAGATGCCAGTGTGGAGTTTGCGAAACGCCAGTTTGGTTAAATTAAGCGGGTAAAGCGCATCTCTATTAAAGTTTGATCGAAAGCTTTTATCTAAAGTCTTAATACCATTGAGCTAACAATAGAAAGTGCTGCGTTGTACTGTCTATTGTCATATGTTGCTTGCTATAGGTATTTTAATTTTCATATTAGAGACTGTTTTTAAGCTGCTCCCAATATTGCTCGTAGACTTTCAAGGCTTCATCACCCACGTCTGCGAGGAAATCTCCTTGTTCTACCGCTTCTTGAGAGGGATAAACAATTGGATTATTTTTTAACTGATATTGTATCAATTCCAGTGCAGCCTTATTTGGTGCAGCATATCCAATCTCTTCACTAATAATTTTGGCATTCTCAGGCAGTAGTAAGTAATTGATAAATTGATGTGCAGCGTCTACATTCTTGGCGTCTTTAGGAATGACCAAATTGTCCATCCATAAGATAGCCCCTTCAGTTGGGTATTTATAGAGTAGAGTACTGACACCTTCATTATTGGCTATTAATGTCTTACCGTTATATGTCATACCAAGAGTAGCATCGCTTGTTGCTAGATAAGAAGTAAGTGGCACATCATTTTCATTGAAGCTTTCGATATTAGGTATTAAAGTCGTGAGCTTAGCATAAGCGGCCTTGATTTCATCAGGGTTGCGGCTATTCACCGAGTAGCCCAGTGTCAATAACGACATACCGAACACATCGCGCATATCGTTCACTAACATCACTTGATTTTTGTATTCAGGTCGCCAGAGATCTTCCCAGCTGTTTACAGTTTGCGGGTCGATAGCCGCACCATTGATGATGAGACCCGTACTTCCCCAAACATAGGGGACGGAATATTTATTATCAGGATCAAACTCGGTATTGGTAAATGAAGCTTCAAGGTTTTTAAAGTTACTTAATTTCGCTTTATCTAATTCTTGTAATAGACCTTCTTTCGCCATTTTATCAACGAAATAGCTGGATGGCATAGCAATGTCGTATGGGTTCGCATTGTCGGCTGTTTTTAGATTGTCATACATAACCTCATTAGATTCGAACTTGATATAGTTAACGCTAATACCTGTCTCTTTTTCAAAACCATCAAGAATCTTTTGGGGCATATACTCTTCCCAATTATACAAGTTGAGCGTCTTGTCGTCTTTGGTGTTGCTACAGCTGGCAAGAGTAAGTCCAATAGCGACACAGAGTAGTGATTTTGGAATGATTCTCATAGTACGCTTAGTAGCAGCTTGTGATGCTAAGCGGAGCCAAGGTAAGTAAGACAAGATATTTCTCCTACAAATAAAATAAAAGTTACTTTATAGTATATGAACTGTATATAGTCGATACACTCTAAAAATGTCATAGCGCTACTGGGATGAATTTTGCGCAGCCTCTGGGTACGCAGCACGCAAGTAAAATTTATACCAGTAGCGCGTTTAAATCCATAACAGTTTTACATTCAGCTGACTATATATAGTTACAGTGAAGAAATAATGGGCTGTCAAGCAGTATTATTAATGTCAGTTTTAAAGAAGTTGTTTGTACGCAACAAAACATTATCACTGCTATGTTTTATCTTATAGTCAACAGCCCCTAGCACCTGCTATTTGTCATTCTAAAAACATGCCACTATTGAAATACAAGCGGACAGTACGATATAACACTGTCTGCTTGCATAGTCGTACGCAAATGCTGCACTATTGTCTTTTGGTTTGTATAAAACAAAACATGCTGAGCATCTCAGTTATAAAATAATAATTCTTATATAAATAAAATGGTCTGAACTATGTCTGCCCCTAACTCTTCTTTGCCTAATAAACCTATTGCTTCTGAACGAGTACGCTCAGCGGATTTGCCTGTTGCATGGATTATGATGCTTGGGCTGATCGTAGCAGTGGGACCATTGTCTATTGATATGTATTTGCCTGCGTTGCCGTCAATGGCAGAGGATTTTGGCGTATCTACTGCATTTATGGCCAACTCCGTTCCTGCCTATTTTGTCGGCTTGGTATTTGGGCAATTATTCTATGGCCCGTTTAGTGATCGTGTCGGACGAGTCAAACCCTTATATATCGGCATGAGCTTGTACGTGGTTGCTTCCATAGCCTGTGCGACTACGGACAACGAATATGTGTTGTTTTTGGGACGTATGCTGCAAGCACTTGGAGCCTGTGTGGGAGCGGTAGTCACTCGCGCCGCCATTCGTGATCGCCTTACAGCAAGGCAGACTGCCAAGGCTTTTTCTATCATGATTTTGGTCATGGGGCTAGCGCCGATACTAGCTCCATCCCTTGGCGCGCTGTTTTTGCGCTTCTTTGACTGGCGCTCTATCTTTTGGTTTTTGACCGCTTTTGGGGTGCTTAATCTATTGCTGACCAAGTTTTTCTTCTTTGAAACCCTCACTGAAGAAAACCGCAATGCACGCCCAGCTAAAGAAGTACTCAGCCAGTACTGGGATTTGTTAAAAGACCCAAGCTTTAACTATCCAGCCATTGGTGGTGGTCTGCTGATGGGGGCGATGTTTGTTTATATCAGCTCGGCCTCTGAGCTGATCATGGATACTTATAATATCTCTGCGACAGATTTTGGGTGGCTGTTTGGAATGAACGCCGCAGGATTTGTGGCGTTGACTCAGCTTAACCAATGGCTCACCAACCGTTTTCGTATTCTGAGTATATTGCGCTTTGGTGCGATGATGCAGGTAATCTCTTCTGCAGCGTTATTTATAACGGGTCTTGTTTTTGGTGTGGATGCTTGGCTGCCTCTAGTATTAGCCTGTATTTTCTTTTGTATCGCAGGTTTGGGCTTGACCCAGCCGAACGCCTCAGCCATCGCACTGGCCTTTCAAAAGCATCGTGCTGGTATGGCAAGTGCGTTGCAAGGTTCGCTGATGTTTTCCGTGGGGATATTTGGCGGTCTATTATTAAACCTGTTTCCTGTCAATCCTGTGCTCAAAATCGGTATCGCTATATTTGCGCTGATGAGCCTTGGTAGCTTCTTGATATGGAAAATAGATCGTAACTTAGATCTTGATGATGTTGGATAATTGACCAAAAAGGTCAAAATATAAAGTATATGGTGACGCCAAAAAGCATTCGATACGTTTGATACGTATCGAATGTTTTTTTTTACATAATAATTGCACCGTTTGAGGAGTAATTGCAACGCTCTATCAAATATTGGTATGTATATTGCATAATATTACTTATAAGTTTTGGTCTTTATCGGCCTACTGAGCGATAGGGTCGCACTTTATTCATGTTTCACATTTAAACTCAATTTGGTATATAGATAAAATCAAGATTATCTATATATTCACAATTGCGAATGCTAAGTTATCTAAAATCAAGGATGGATTATGAAACCGCTATTTCGGGTACTTCCAATCGTGTTAAGCGTTGGCCTGTTTGGGTGTGGCAACTCAAGCACTCAAGAAAATGCTAATACAAATAGCACTAAAAAAATAGAGAATAAAGACAGTTTCATTAGTAAGCTGCCTGATTCAGCGCCAGTACTGAAAGTTGCAATGACCGGTGACTTACCGCCTTTCTCGTTTCAAGACGATTATGGAAATATGCAAGGTACTGATGTTGACTCAATTCGAGCTATTGGTGAAGAGCAGGGTTTTAAGGTCGAGTTTTATAAAGAGACTTGGCAGAATATGTTCGATAGTGTGGAGTCAGGTGATCGTGACTTAGCGATATCAGGTATTTCTTATAAAGATGATCGTGCTATAAAGTATGGTTTATCGACCCCTTATTTCTTTAACCCAGCTACCATAATGTATTTAAAGGGTCATGCAGAAATAAAAGGTTTGGAAGATATAAAAGGTTTAAAGACAGGTACTTTAGAAGGCTCAAAAGAAGAAGATACCTTGAAGGAAATGGGGTCTGATGTGGAATTAGTTTCAAGACCTACTGTATTTTTGGCATATGAAGACTTAGTTCAGGGGAAGACGGATGTTCTTTTGTATGACTTACCAGTTTTACAATATATCGTAAAAGGCTATCCAGAGTATGAAGTCAACATTGTCCCTTATGAAGCCGATGATGCTCCATCAGCGCAGCAAGTGGTACTAATGGCAAAAGAGAATACTCAGCTCATTAATACAATAAATGAGGGTATTACAAAGTTAAAAACCAAAGGTACCTTCAAAGAAATTGAGGAGAAATGGTTGGGTGCGACAGAGCCAGCCATTGACAGTAAATCTACTTCCACTCAAGCGAACTAAGGATTTCTGAAAATGGCAACTACAAATAATATAGATAACAAACGCTATCAAGGCTTAATCGTTTCGATTGCCCTATTTTTATCATTAATCGGTGCTTTGCTGGCTTTTACTTTTTATACCTCGAACTTATTAGAAAGAAACACTGCCCTTATTGATCAAACTAACCAAGTCGCTAACAGCGCGCAAGCAGTAATTAAAGACTTGTTTGATTTGGACAATAGCTATGGTGAGGATACTAACTCTCCACATATACAGCGGGTGCTAAGCCGTTTGGAGCAAAATACTGCGTTAATTACTAGGTCTATTTCTGCTATTGAGCAAGGTGGTAGTATCACTGACACTGCAGGTAATAGTTATAACTTGCCGAAGATTAATAGCGATGCAAAAGCAGATATTGGTGCAGCTAACGAACAATGGAAAGTTTTAGAACCTAAAATTCAAGCTTATCTGAAAGACGCTGATAACGTTATGGTATCTTCTGCAGATGATTTGACTCAAGCAGTTGAGCAAGCGAAGACTTCAAGTTTATTTATTAACGATTCATTAGAGAGTCTTACTAAGGACGTATTTAACAGTGCAGAGCGTCAAGCTAGTACCATTCGTTTGATTCAGGTTCTTGGTGTTGCCGCTATCTTCGCTTACTTCTTAATCTTTGTATTCTTCTTTGTTCGCAGGTTACGTGAGACGGATGCCGAAGCAGCAGCTGCTCGTCGTGAAACTCAAGAGATTATGCAAACGGTTAATACCGGTCTATTCTTGCTTGATAAAGACTTGAAAATTGGTCAGCAGCATTCTCGTGCACTCAATAAGATTGTCGGCGCAGAGCGTTTGGCAGGAGAAAACTTTACCAACGTCTTACGTGGTCGTATTTCTGATAAAGACTTGAAGACCACACAGCAGTTCATCGAACAGCTCTATAACCCGCGCGTCAAAGAAAAACTTGTCGATGCCCTCAATCCATTAACCAAAGTCTTACTGCATAACACTTCTGCCGATCAAGGTTCAGAAAGCCGCTTCTTGGACTTTAAGTTCTCACGAGTTTATGAAGATAAAGACATCGCACGTATTTTGGTCAACGTGAACGATGTATCAGAGGCCGTTCAGCTAGAGCAGCGCTTAGAGAAAGAACGCTCACAAAACGACATGCAGATTGAGATGTTGACCACCATCCTAAATGTAAAACCAAAAATTATTTATGAGTTTATTAGCAATACCAAAACTCATATCGAAAAAATGAATAACATTTTGAAAAACCCTGGCAGCTCGCAATATGAGCTTGAAGGCAAGTTGAAAGCTATTTATCGTGATATGCATAGCTTAAAAGGTGATGCTTCTGCGCTCAAACTGCATAGCTTTACCAAAATTGCTAGTGATGCTGAGGACAAGCTTAGCGCACTACAAAACCAAGGCAAGCTATCTGGTAATGACTTTTTGCAGTTGGCGGTACATTTGGATGACTTGTTAAGTTTGTCGAATACCATCGAGATGCTAGGTGAGCGTATCAATCAGACATCGCCAGCCAGTGCAAAAGCAAACTCAGAGCCGACTACTTCAGTAACCAGCGACTCAGTACCAACTACGATGGCAGCAGACGCTAGTGCCGCAGAAATAGTGGAGAGTAGTGGCCAGACGGTTACTCCGATGCTGGATGGTTTGAGCCTTGCAGACGGTGAAGATATAGATTTAGATGATGAGTCAGATGCTCATCTACTAGCCTACTATCAAGACTTCGCGAAAGACATCGCGGCCAGACAAGGTAAAGAAGTACAGTTAAACAGCTCTACTTTAGAGCAAGTAAAGATACCTGAGCGACTAAAAAAAGCCGTTAAAGAAATCAGTGTTCAATTGGTACGGAATGCCGTTGTACATGGTATCGAGCCACCTACAGATCGCCGCTCCGCAGGCAAGCCTAGCGTGGGTAAAATCAGCTTAGAGATGCAAAGCATTGGCCAAGATTTCATCGTCAGCTTACAAGATGATGGTCAAGGCATCAATTATGATGGTATCCGTGACAAGCTAGTCGCCTTGGGTCGTTTTAGTGCTGAAGAAGCTCAACAGCTAGACCATAACCAGCTACTGAAGCAGTTGTTTTCTTCTGGGTTCTCTACCAAAGATGAGGCCGATGAAGATGGTGGCCGCGGTGTTGGCTTAGATATTATCAAAACTCAGGTAAAAGAATCTAATGGTAAGCTCAACGTAAATAGTGAGCTTGGTGAAATGACGCGTTTTGTCATTACTTTACCTAAAGCATCATAAGGACATAAGTGAGCTATGTATAAATTAATGATTGTTGATGACTCGAACATCATTCGCAACCGAATTCAGCGGGCCTATGATTCAGGTAAGTTC
Organism: Psychrobacter fulvigenes; assembly: GCF_904846155.1. Taxonomy (NCBI): domain Bacteria; kingdom Pseudomonadati; phylum Pseudomonadota; class Gammaproteobacteria; order Moraxellales; family Moraxellaceae; genus Psychrobacter; species Psychrobacter fulvigenes. The sequence goes on along the minus strand of NZ_CAJGZP010000001.1, from coordinate 2,826,695 downwards.
ATGTTGGTTGCTACGGCAACCAGCGGTGTCCATGCCCTTGAAAAGTTCAATATCCACCGTCCTGACGTTATTACGATGGATTTGACTATGCCACAAATGGATGGGCTTGAATGTATCGAAAAAATCGTTGCTATTGATCCTAATGTGCGCATTTTGGTGGTATCGGCACTGTCTGACAAATCTACAGGGATTGAAGCCTTATCGTTGGGTGCCAGTGGGTTTTTATGTAAGCCTTTTTCTGAAGAAGAACTTATAGAGTCTTTGTATGAGTTAATGCAAGACTAACCCTATCCAACGACTTAAGTAGATGTCATTATGAAAGAACAAAAGCTACAAATTTTTTTGAATATCATTAGTAATTATTTTGATCAGTTCGGTAGAGAAGAGATTGTCGCTGATACGCCTTACTTGCTAGAGAATAAACAGCCCAAAGTCCATGACTATACTGGTGTCATTGGTATATCAGGGGTGCAAAAAGGGGTGGTGTATTTTTCAGCAACACGGGGCTTGTTGTCTTCTATCCTAGACAGTATGGGCGAGACCGATAAGAGTGAAGAGATGTATGTGGATCTCGCCGGCGAAGTAGCCAATACCATCGCAGGTAATGCTCGTACCGAGTTTGGCGCAGAGTTTCATATCTCCGTACCGTTCGTATTTAAGGGGTCACCGCAAGGTATCGTGTTACCCAGCGACGAGCGGTCTTTCATCATTCCTATTACTTGGCTGTCGCAAGTGGGTGAGATTGTGGTCTGTTTGCAGGATTGATCAGTCAGTAGGTCTGTGAGCAACGTAATCAATATGGATGTTAATATATTATGGTTAAAGTAGAGAAGTTAGGTGTGTTTTTAAGCTCAATCAACGCATTTTTTGCTCAGATTGACGACACACAAGTGGCTCTTGATACGCCTTACTTGAATAACAACAGAAGCGCCATTGGTTATGACTATAGCGGTATTATCAAGATATCAGGCCCATTAAAAGGTTGTGTCTATGTCAGCGCTCCCACTGTCATGTTGCGAGAAGTCATCAAAGTGATAGGAGAACCCGATTCATCCATCACGATGATGAAAGACTTATTGGGTGAGATGGCCAATACCATATCAGGTAATGCTCGTACTGAGTTTGGTTCTGAGTTTATTATATCGCCCCCGCAGATTGTTGAAGGTGCGCCAAGTATTTCTTATTTACCAAAAGAGCGTCATAGTTACATTACCCCGTTTACGTGGCGTGGTTATGAAGCGGTGATAGGTATTTGTATTGCTTGAGCTATGGGCTTGATGCTTATTTTTAGAATAAAATTGTTAGAATAAAAGCGGCGTGTCAACGTCGTTTTTTTATGCCTAAAACTTTAAACATCTGCTATATATGGTTTGTTTAGGCAATCATTAATAATACTGGAGCATAGACTGCAGTCTATGGTAGAATACAGCGCAGCTATTTTTATAATTTGATTTCAATAATTAAGTTTCAATTATAGTTCAATTTCTTTAACCAACCAATGACACACACATCATGGCAAAAAATTGCTGGGTGTTTGGCGACTTGATTAATTTGCAAGCGTACGGTGCAGCAGTACTCAGCATCAACCGTCAGCAGATGCGTGTTGCTAAATAGGCAGTTTTTGTGATGTGGAGGCATAACCCAACCAACAGGACATTTAACATGGCTAATTCAAACCCTACAAAAATGGAAATGCGCGACTTGCTACAAGCGGGCGCTCACTTTGGTCACCAAACGCGTTTTTGGAACCCAAAAATGGGTCCATATATCTTTGGTGCGCGTAACAAGATTCACATCATTAACCTAGAGCACACTGTCAAAGCGTTTAACGAAGCATTGACTTACGTAAACGGCTTAGCGGCTAAGAAAAACAAAGTACTATTCGTTGGTACTAAGCGCGCTGCTAGCGGTGTGATCCGTGAGCAAGCACAACGTGCTGGCATGCCGTATGTTGACCATCGCTGGTTAGGTGGTATGTTGACTAACTGGAAAACATTACGCCAGTCAATCAACCGTCTAAAAGAGCTTGAAAAACAAGCAGAAGACGGTACGTTTGCCAAGCTAACGAAACGTGAAGCGCTAGAGCGTACTCGTGATATGGAAAAGCTTGAGCGTTCACTAGGTGGTATCAAAGACATGGGCGGCCTACCTGACGCAATCTTCGTTGTTGACGTTGATCATGAAGCGATTGCTATCAAAGAAGCTAAAAACCTAGGTATTCCAGTAATCGGTATCGTTGATACCAACTCTAACCCAGATAACGTCGAATACATCATCCCAGCAAACGATGATGCTATCCGTGCTGTTACTCTATATGTGACTGCTATGGCTGACGCTATCATCGCTGGTAAAGAGTATGCACAGACCCAAGCTGGTGGTAAAGCTGAGCAAGAAGCGCCTGCTGCTGAAGAAGCACCAGCTGCTGCCCAGACAGAAGAAACGCCTGCTGAGTAATATTATTAGCGCATATGGATGACTTGATATAGTGTCTATCAGTGTCCATATAGTGTAATAACAACAGATAAGCGTATAACAGGCATGATGTAGTGTTACTCGTCATGCCTTGTTTTTATTGGTTGTTATGAGCCAAGCTATTATTAGACAAGTGGTTATTGGATAACTATTATTATCCATGTTCCTAACAGTGAAACGGTCAAAGCCTGCATTGTTATTAGTCTCTACAATAGGCTGTTATTGATCTCTACAGTAGATTTTTAAGCACTCCCATACATTACAATATTAAGGTGATTTCCATGGTACAAGTAACTGCCAAAATGGTAAAAGAATTACGCGACCGTACTGGTCTTGGCATGATGGAATGTAAAAAAGCGTTAGAAGAGTCAAATGGTGATGTCGAAGTTGCCATTGATAACCTACGCAAATCTGGTCAAGCAAAAGCAGCTAAAAAAGCGGGTAACATCGCAGCTGACGGCGCTATCATCATTGCTCATGGCGCTGACAAAGCATTTTTATTAGAAGTTAACTGTCAGACTGATTTCGTTGCAAAAGATGATAACTTCACTGCATTTGCAGAAAAAGTTGCTAACATTGCGCTAGAAAACAACACGACTGACGTTGCTGCTATCTCTGAATTGCCTTATGGCGATGGTCAAACCATCGAAGAAGCACGTGTCTCTTTGGTTCAAAAAATCGGCGAAAACATTCAAATCCGCCGCGTTGAAACCATCGAAGGTGCGAACCTAGCGTCATACCGTCATGGTCTACGTATTGGCGTAGTCGTATCTTATGAAGGCGGTACTGAAGAAACAGGTAAGAACCTTGCTATGCACATTGCTGCATTCAACCCTGTTGCTGTCGATGACGAAAGTGTCGATGCGGACGTACTAGCACGCGAAAAAGACATCATCGAAGCCAAAGCTCGTGAATCTGGCAAGCCTGATAATATCGTTGAAAAAATGATCGAAGGTGGCCTACGTAAGTACCTAGACGAAGTAACCTTGCTACGCCAGCCATACGTCATGGACAATGACAAAAAAGTTGGTGACGTCCTAAAAAGTGAGGGCGTAAAAGTACTTAGCTTTAGACGTTTAGAAGTGGGCGAAGGTATCGAGAAAAAGCAAGAAGACTTTGCCGCTGAAGTTGCTGCTGCTCAGGCTGCTAACAAGTAAGTTTTTATATTAGGAATGGCTGTGAGTGTAGAGTAAGGTTTTATTCAACATTCATAGTCTGATTCTATCGCCTACATTATAAGAGGTTAGATAGAATCTCCAAGCACAAAAAAACCCCGTTATTAAATAACGGGGTTTTTTTGTGCTTGGAGATTTATTGAAAGAATCAGCGTAATGCGGCATATGCTGAGTTAGCGTAGCTGGCGCTAGCACCATTATTGCTAGTACCATAACTAACCGTTTGCATACCATTGCTATTAATAGAGGCATTGCTGGCATTCATCGTACCGTCAGACAGACCCGCATCATTTTTATAGAGGCTATGATAGCGGCTCATCACTCTTTTGACGTAGTTACGAGTCTCTTTAAACGGCGGGATACCATTATATTTATCCACGTTCCCTTCACCGGCATTATAACCAGCCACCGCATATTCGACATTGTTGTTAAAACGACGCATCAGCCATGCGATATATTTGGCCGAGCCTTCGATATTTTCGGCAGGGTTCCATGGGTTACTGACTTTGAAACGACTGGCAGTAGCGGGCATCAATTGCATTAAGCCTTGCGCGCCTACTGGAGAGCGGGCATTTGGGTTAAATGCAGATTCGGTATGCATCATGGCTTTCATGAGCGCAGGGTCGACACCGTGGCGTGCCGCAGAGGCGCGAATATAGCTGTCGTAGGCATCACGAGTACCGCTACTACTGGCAGAGCTGCTACCATAATTATTGCTCGCAGAGCTACCATCGTACATTTTTGAGTCTTTGTAGTAAGTGACTTTTACTTTTTTGGTAAATTTGTCAAAGTTACCACTTGGGCTGACGTTGGTAAGCAGTACTTGTCCAGCCTTATCTTTATAAATATACATGTTGCCAGCTTGGGCGCTGATAGACAAAGTGGATAATGCGGCAACAGCGGTCAACAGAATAGGGGATAGATAGCGATTAATGAAAGGAGAAGTATTTATCATAGAGGTATCACTTTTTATCGAATAATAGCAAATTGCATTGCCTATAGGCAGGTCGTCTTACTCGTTAAAGCAGTCTGTATTACGGTCAGATTCTTTTACGGCATGTCAGTGGCTTATCAAAAACCTAAGACTCATAAAACCATTTGCAAAAGATACAAAAAATAATATTTTCTTACTATAGCATACAATCGCTTTTATACCCATTTGATTGATAAAAAGAAGGTGAGAATTGAGGTTTTACTATAAAGAAGTTGCAACAAATAAAAATATGAACGATTTCTGTGACTTATCTGTCGATAATATATAATTGGTTTTGATTGCATGGCCTGTATTTTAACAGACCCTACTTAATTAAACACTTAACGATACTTCTATAAAGCTGTCTTATATTCCCATCGCGCTGATAAAAATAGGTACCCAAATGGCAGTGACCAAACCATTTACTGCCAGTCCAAATGCTGCGTAACGTCCAGCCGTCTGGCTAATCTGCCAAGCTTCTACGGTACCAAAGGCATGGGCAGCAAGTCCGAGCGCTAAGCCTTTGGCACGGTCATCATCGATACCGCGAAATAAGAACCGCGCTACAGCACCACCGATAAGCCCTGAGACAATGATAATCAAGTTGGCCATCGCGAGTGGTGCTTGAATCAAATCTGCCACGCTCAGACCGATCGGAGTGGTGACAGAGCGAGTGGCAAAAGCCAATATGGTGTCGTGACTCAATGAAAACAGATAGGCTAATGACATGGGTAGTAAAGCACCAACCACACTAGCGATGACCACAATCAGGGTGAGTTTTTTGACTGGTAGGCCTTTGAAGTTCATCGCTGCCAGTGGTACTGCTAGCAATACCGTCACGTAGCCCAATAGACGGTCGAACACTGGCTTAGCAACACTGTAATAATGTTCATAATCCCATTGCAGCATGAACAAAAACAGCAGCACCAAAACCAAGGCGGTGATAACCATAGGAAGCCACGATAGCTTGCGTGCCAACACACGTGCAATCACGTGCGCCGCCAAAGTTAGTAATATCGCGGCAAGGGTAGCCATAAATACACTATCAAAAGTCATAACGTTTCCTTGTACAAACAGCTTAGAGCTGTCCCTTCTGCTTGTTAATAGTGTCGCTGTCGATATCAGCATCGTGATTTAGCCAACGATTGGCCAGTATAGCAAGTCCCCAAAGTGGTATGAGCGTACTGATGAGCATGGTCAGCATCACTCCCCAAAACTCATCTCCTAACGCAAATAGCAGTAAACCTGCACCCGCCGATACGGGTAAAAAAGCAAAGCCACTATCGACCAGTAGTGTGTTACTGGCTTGGGTTAGCCAAATAGGTAAGCCCTTCACAAGTCGCCAAACAATCAGAATCACAAACATGGCTAGTAGACCAACGATGTTGGCAGCCTTTTCGATACCTGCCCACTGACAAATAATAACCGCTGACTCACGGACAATGATGACCATTGCCAAAGTCAGAATTAACGCCAGCCATAGGGGCATATTAGGGGAGTGAGTAGACTTCATAAATAATTTTGGCCAAGTCAGAGTGAGATGAGGCGATTATATAGAGAGTAACGCAACTAATAAAGCCTATCGCATGAGAGAGTTGATTGCCATGCTTGTCAGTTTTTATACCAAGCCCAAAAAGTACGATTAACTTTGTCAAACTCGCTAAGTCTACTAGGAGTAGTACTTGCACAAGTTTTCCGCGTTACTCTAATTTTTGGGAATGGTATTAGTTTGCAGCATACTATGAGGTGAAATCAAAAAAAACGGACAATATCAAAGATATCGTCCGTTTTTAGTTTGCAGCAGTAGCTTAAAACATTATGTTAGGGGCTGTCCTAGATAACCCCAGTTCGGGATAAGGGCTCAAAAAAAAGATAAAAAAAGAAGTCCGAAGTTGCTAAAGTAAGTTTACCAAGACCACTTAAGCAAAAAGGACTTCTTACATGGACAACCTAACCGAACTATACTGCCATATTGACGACTTTTATCAGCAATTCAAACCTGAGTTTGACGCTCATTTAATCGCAACGGGACACCAAAGGTTAAGAGCATGCCAGATAAGTGTAGCAGAGATTATGACCATCTTGGTACTGTTTCATCAACTGCGGTATCGACAGTTTAAGGCGTTTTACTACCACCATATGCTTGGCATGATGAAACGGGAGTTTCCAAATCTGCCGAGCTACTCGCGATTTATAGAGCTTGTGCCGCGCAGTATCATGCCACTGTGCAGCTACTTGCAAAGCATGATGGGCGACTGTACGGGTATCAGCTATATTGATTCAACCAAGATAGCAGTTTGTCATAACAAGCGTATCTACCGTCATAAAGTCTTTAAGGGACTTGCAACCCGAGGCAAAAGCAGCATGGGCTGGTTCTATGGCTTTAAGCTGCACGCCATTATCAATCATAAGGGCGAGCTTGTATCTGTTAAAGTCACTGCGGGTAATACGGATGACAGAGTGCCTGTTAAGGATATGGCAACGCCTGTGTTTGGCAAGGTGTTTGGGGATAGAGGCTATATCAGTAAAGCCCTAAACGAGTGGCTCACAAAACACAGTGATACCACGTTGATAACCAAACTTCGGCGTAATATGAAACCCCAATTACTTGAGCCTATGGATGAGGCACTACTCAATCATCGCTCTTTGGTTGAAACGGTGTTTGGAGAGCTTAAAAACTTGTGCCAAATTGAACACTCACGCCATCGTAGTGTCACGGGGTTTATCACAAACTTGCTGTCAGGTTTAATTGCTTATTGCTGGTTTCCCTATAAACCCACCATCAAAAATATGCCTCAGCAGGGACAGGTAGCAACATTGTAAATAGTATCAATGAGTTACAATGGGGCTTATCCCGAACTGGGGTCAGATAAGTAAAATTATTTAGGATAGCACTATGAGAAAAAGCAAACTAAGTTGGTATAAACAAAGCAGACTAATCGAGTTATTTGTTGCCGGTTCTACCGCCAGAACAGCAGCAAGCCTAGTTGGTGTTAATAAAACTACAGCCAGTTATTACTTTCATAGGCTACGACTACTTATTTACGAGAATAGCCAAGACCCTGGTCTATTTGAAGGCGAAATCGAAGTAGACGAATCATACTTTGGTGGAACTCGTAAAGGCAAGCGAGGGCGAGGTGCTGGTAGCAAAGTGCCCGTGTTTGGCCTACTAAAGCGTAATGGCAAGGTCTACGCTTGTATTATACCCAATGCTAAAGCAGATACTTTGATCCCCATCATAAGAGAAAAAGTGAAGCCTGATAGCATTGTTTATACTGACTCATTTAAAAGCTATAACGCATTAGATGTCAGTGAGTTTACTCATTATCGTATCAACCACTCTAAAACCTTTGTTAATGACAAGAATCATATTAACGGTATAGAGAACTTCTGGAACCAAGCTAAACGGCATCTACGTAAGTTTAACGGGGTCCCAAAAGAGCATTTTCACCTCTATTTAAAGGAATGTGAGTGGCGTTTTAATCACAGTGACCCAAAGTCGCAATTACTACAATTAAAACAATGGGTTAAACAGGGTTTGAGCTAATTATCTAGGACAGCCCCTTATGTTATAACCAAGCCGTTTAGCTTTTTAAGTCATCAGAAGCCTGTGCTTCAGGCTCTAACTCTTCTGAGCTTACCTCTCCAGAATTTAAAGCCTTAAACTCATCAAAGGCTTTTTCTTGCGCTTCAGTCATGGGTTGCTCATCATTGTCATCATGCTTTTCAAACTCTTCAAGTATTGGCATCAGCAAGGTCGCTTGAGCTAACGGTAATACTTCTAAAGGATCTAAATTGGCTTGCCCCAATAATTGTTTCAGCCGTTCACTTGGTAGACGAATGGTTAAGCATTCATGCCCAGTCTCATCATAGCTCTCTTCCAAAATAACGCCTAACTCATATAAAGTGTTTTTGAGCTGACCGGCTTCATAAGGTAAGGTCAGATCAAACGTAGTCAGCGTACCAGTCAATAGCTGCTGCACTGCCAATGACAGCTTTTCCATGCCTAGGTTGTCTTTAGAAGACACATAGACACGATTAGGTTCGCCATCGCTAGCGTAACCGATATGAGCAGATTCACCAGTCAGATCAATCTTATTATAGACATTGAGTACAGGCACATCATTATTAATCTCAGCCAGTACATCTTTGACTGCTTGGATTTGCTCATGCATATCCTCGCTAGATGAATCGATGACGTGTAATAGCAAGTCTGCTTCCAGTGTTTCCTCAAGTGTGGCGTGAAACGACTCAACCAACTCATGCGGTAAGTGACGCACAAAACCCACTGTATCGACCAGAACCACACGACCAACACCTTGCCAATCTAAACGGCGTAGGGTGGGGTCCAGAGTGGCAAATAGCTGATCTGCAGCATAGATGTTTTCATCGACTAAGCGATTGAACAAGGTTGATTTGCCAGCGTTGGTATAGCCAACCAAGGAGATAGTCGGTACATCCGACTTTTGACGACGGGCTCGCCCTTGCGCGCGAGTTTGGCGTACTTTATCTAGCTTGTTTTTGAGTTGGTTGACACGCGTCTGTAGTAAGCGGCGATCCGTCTCAAGCTGAGTTTCACCTGGACCACGCAGACCGATACCCCCTTTTTGACGCTCCAAATGCGTCCAACCGCGTACTAAACGAGTAGAAAGATGGTTTAATTGTGCCAGCTCGACTTGTAGTTTACCTTCGTAAGTACGCGCACGCTGAGCGAAAATGTCTAAAATCAATCCCGTACGGTCAAGCACTCGGCACTGTACCAGTCTCTCAATGTTACGCTCTTGTGAGGGCGACAAGCTGTGGTTAAAGAGAACGATGTCGGCATCATGCTCACGAACCAATTCGGCAATTTCTTCAGCTTTACCACTGCCAACGAAGTATTTGGCATCAGGCTTCGCGCGTGATCCTGTGACCAGTGCTAAGCGGTCTGCGCCTGCAGAGTCTGCTAGCAGCTCAAATTCACCAAGATCGTCAGGATCTTGGATTTGGCGGATGTCTAAATGTACGATAATGGCGCGCTCGCCACCTTCATGTCTTTCAAAATATTCCAAAGAGTATCACCTATGAATAAAATAAATAAGTCGCTACGGTTCTATTTTTAAAAGTTCAATCAAGCTTTAAGAGTTCAATCAAGCTTAAATTATAATGTGGTAGTAGCGTTCAGTTAGCTGTTTATATGCGGTCTTGTAGGCTGATATTAAAGCGTATAATTATAATTATCGATGGCTTTATGTTACAGAGTAGACCATTGGATGGGCTAGTATCAAGTATAAAGTAACAAGTAACAAGTGTGCGAATATGAAACGTTCGCTATGAAAGGTACTCCATTTAGATTCAGACAATTATCTGTGCTGCCGATGACTATTTGATGCAACGTGACCCAAAAGCGTAACCCAAAAAGTAGAAAGCTGTGGTAGTAGAATCTTAGTAAACCAAAATTCAGTGAACAAATAGTCACTCAGCTGCCATAATTTTGTTATACTTGTCTCGTTTTTTGCTGCTAAAATAGCGATTTTTAACGCTAAGCTGGAAGCAAGCTTTTTATAGTTACTTATATAGTTATCCAACAGTTATCTAATCGTGAGGGATACAGATGAGCCAATCTAAGTCAGGCTTTTCACTCAGAAAACAGTTAGGCCGTGGTAAGCAAATCGCTGGCATGGGTACCACCATTGCGGGCGGACTACGCACAGCTCAACGTATTGGCGCCTTCCGTGAGCCACCACGCGAGACACTGCCACGTTATATTCAGACCTTTTGTCGCAAGATGGCAGGCTCATTTGGCGTTAAAATCGTGCAAGTTGAACCTGTGCCGCAGCATCATGGTCTCTGGGTCTCCAATCACGTCTCATGGATGGATATACCTATCGTGGGTTCAGTAAGCCCAGCCTTTTTCTTATCGAAGGCAGAGATAGGTGATTGGCCAGTATTTGGTAAGCTTGCTCACGCAGCAGGGACTGTGTTTATCAAGCGTGGCTCTGGTGACGTAGGTTCAGTAGCGACACAAATTGCCAGTTTTTTGAATGAAGGATTTTCGGTAGTGTTTTTCCCTGAAGCGACTACCACTGATGGCAAAAAGGTCAAACGCATCCATGGTACGCTACTGCAAGCTGCTATTGATGCTGGCGTGCCTGTACAGCCAATGGTCTTGGCTTATGTCAATAAAGATGGCACGCTCAGTGAGGAGCTGCCGTATTATGGCAAGCTGACGATGAAAGAGAGTATAAAAAAGGTACTCGATAGTAAAGATGTGACCGCTTATGTACTACCACTTGAGCCGTTAGATCCTAACGGATTTAGTAAGAGTGAAATGACCAATATGCTGCAAAAGCGTATGCAAGAAGGTCTGGCAGAGCTACATAGCCGTGTATTAAGTACGCCACCTGAAGCTTAAAGCTTTAGACGCATCGTAAAGATAGGTTAGATGGTCACGACAACTGAGAAAAGGCGCAAATCGTTATGATTTGCGCCTTTTTTTATAAATATAAAAGCTTATTTGGTATCAATCTAAGGCGATGGATTGGGCTGGCGTGTGTGCACCGCTTCGATGGCGTCTAACACATCAGTGCTCAAGGTCAGATGCACACTGTCGATATTAGACTTTAGCTGCTCAAGCGTGGTCGCGCCAATGATATTACTGGTGACAAACGAGCGCGAGTTGACAAAGGCCAAGGCCATTTGTGCCATATCCAAACCAGCGTCATCGGCGATTTTTGCATATTGTTCAGTGGCTGATTTTGCTTGCTCATTGATATAACGCTGAAAGTAATCGTACTTGGTTAAGCGTGCACCAGCTGGGCGTTTGCCCCCAAGATACTTGCCAGACAACACCCCAAACCCTAGCGGCGAGTAGGCAAGTAAGCCAACGTTTTCGCGATGGGCTATCTCTGCCATCCCCACTTCATATAAGCGGTTTAGTAGGCTATACGGATTTTGTACCGTAATCGGCGCTTTTAAACCATTTTTCTCCGCTTCGCAAAGGTAGCGCATCAGTCCCCAAGCCGTCTCATTAGATAGACCATAAGCGCGAATACGGCCTTTTTTGATTTCATCGTTAAGTGCTTGAATGGTTTCCAAAAATGATGTTAAGCCCTCTAAAGGCTGCGCTGCCATGTCTTCGTTATAGCCACGCTGACTAAAAAAATTGGTTTGACGCTCAGGCCAATGCAGCTGATAAAGATCAATATAATCGGTTTGTAGCCGCTGAAGATTGTCATCAAGGGCAGCGCTGATATGCTTGGCGTTATAACGCGTTTGTCCGTCACGCAAAAAGCTTGCTGGTGATATTTTGCTGGCAAGGATGACTTTATCGCGCTGCTGCGTCTTTTTAAACCAACTGCCGATGTAACGCTCGGTGTCGCCTTGCTTGTCTTCATCTACAGGTGAAGGATACATCTCGGCCGTATCCCAAAAGTTAACGCCCTCACTGAGCGCCATATCCATTTGGGCGTGGGCTTGGTCTTCGGTGTTTTGCTGTGCCCAAGTCATGGTGCCCAAACAGATTTTGGAGACTTTTTCATTCAGTTGCGGCAGCGATTGATATTGCATATGAGTATCCTTTCTGATGTTGGTTTGGTACTTGCAGCGTTTTTAAAAACTACATGAGTTGCACGCCGGTGACACCTGGTGGTGTGACTTGAAAAATTTGTACTTTGAATAATACTGACTGTCCAGCCAGTGGATGATTAAAATCTACCTCGATTTCATCTTCAGTGATGGCACTAACTGTCCCTGGTAGAGTGTTTTTACCTTTGTCTTCAAACTCGATCAACATGCCGATTTCAGGCTTATCAGCGGCCAGGGCAAACTGAGCATGGCTGAAGTGTTGTACGTTTTCGGGGTTCCAGTCACCAAAGGCTTGTTCAGGATCTAGGTGAGCGGAGCGAGTGTCGCCAGCACGTAGGTTCATCAGCACCTGCTCAAAACCAGGCAATAAGCTCTCGTCGCCAATGGTTAAAGTAACGGGTGCATCACGGCTAAATGTTGAGTCAATGACGGTGCCGTTTTCTAGCGATACTTCAAAATGTAGCTTAACAAGGCTGCCATAAGCGATGCGCGTGTCTTCATTGGGATTGATAAATTGGGGTGAGTTTTTAGGTTGGGTCATAATTAATAGCCATTTTTAATAAGGTAGAGATGGGTTGTTAAATTGATAAACGTTAAGAAATGATAAGCTAAATGCGCAAGTATGTAAGCGTCAATAGTGTAACGCAAATAGGGTAAGATATCAGCCGTATCTAAAGAGGAACTGGAGGCGAAATGGCAAACAGACAACAAGGCCAAATTAAAAAATGGCAAGACGATAAAGGCTTTGGTTTTATTGAAACTGAAGCTGGCGAGTCAGTATTCTTTCATGTCAGCGAGTTTAAAGCGCAGCGCCGTCCTGAGGTGGGCGAGCAAGTGGTTTTTATTATCAGGCAAGACAGCCAAGGGCGTATGCAAGCCAAACAGGTACAAGAGCTGGCCTTTGTACAGCAAAAAATGACACAAAAAAACCAGCAAATCCGTCAGCGTAATCACAAACGCAGTGCGCAAGCGGACTTTGAAGCAGGACAGAGAAAACGTTTGTTTATGGGCGTGGGCTTTTATGGCGTCTTAATCTTATTAGCGGCGACAGATAAACTGAGCTGGCTAGTGATAGGTTGGTATATAGCATTAGGAGTCATCACCTATGCGATGTATGCCAAAGACAAAGCCGCTGCACAGAGCAATGACTGGCGTACGCCTGAATCAACGCTGCATTTGCTCAGTGCGCTTGGTGGCTGGGTTGGCGCAATGGTCGCGCAGACTTATCTGCGTCATAAGTCACAAAAGCCTGAATTTCGCATGGCGTATTATTTGACCGTGGTGATTAATATGGCGGGATTGTTGTTCGTTATGATGGGGGAGGATTTGAAATTTTTGGCAGGGTTATTGTAGATTGAAGGGGTCAAGGGTGTCCCAGAATCTGTGTAACTGCCGTTTAGCTTAAATGCTTATTGATACGTTCAGCGCTTTACATTTGCAGGTTTGTTTGAGTTTAAATATATGTTAACAATTATTGTGGGTCATCTGTTAGGGGTTATTATGCCTCTATTTATTTTTAAAAATATAAAGATAACACCATCTGGTTTTGGTGGAGAGGCAATAGTGTATTTAGCATTAATTGTGCTACTACTGTTTGTTGAATATCAGCTAGTCAGAAGCATTAAATATGGAAGGGTTTATTTTCGTGGTCATATTGATGAGTCTGAAGGTTTCAACTTCAAGGGCTGTCAGTTTGCCTACGCAGTGCAGGGTGGGTTTTTTATCGCCATTTTACTGCAAGGTTTATTTTCATAAAGATAAAAGTAATCTCCGAATTGACTGTCACTATTTAAGAGAGTGCGTGAGACGCTAGTATAATTTGTTCTGTATACAATATACGTTAAAATATTATGTTTGTAAGTATGGTATATTTAGTGATGTGTTTATAAATATAAAAAATGCTAACGATGCTTTTGTTGGCATCTAGAGCTGTTCGTAAAGTGACTGGAGATGAATATGGCCAAGTTGATGAATGTGGATGTGGCGATTATCGGTGCTGGTACAGGCGGGATGTATGCATTAAGAGAGATACGCCGTCGCAATAAAAGCTTTGTGTTGATTGATAGTGGTCCGCTTGGGACAACCTGTGCACGAGTGGGCTGTATGCCCTCAAAAGTGGCGCTACACATCGCTGAGTTTTGGCACTCACAAAAAGAGTTTCCCCGCTATGGGATAAGCGGTGCAGAGCATTTACGTTTAGATGGTGCTGCGGCTTGGCAAGCGCTACGCGAGCAGCGTGACCAGTTTGCCAATAGTGCAGCTGGGAATGCTAAGAAAGGCGCTGGTGAGCATCTCATGATGGGACGGGCGCGCTTTTTGGAGCCAACCTTATTAGAAGTTGAGCAAGCATCAGGCACGCAGCAAGTCAGAGCTAAGGCAGTGATTATTGCCAATGGCTCGCGTCCTGTGATGCCAGCGTTTCTAAAGCCATTTAGCGAACATTGTATCACTACCGATGAGTTTTTTGAGATGCAGGACTTGCCCGAGTCCATTGGCATATTGGGTTTGGGTGCGATTGGGTTAGAGATGGGTTTGGCGCTGGCTCGTTTAGGTGTCGAAGTGCATGGCGCGGATATGGCACATACCGTCGCTGGCATCAGTGACCCTGAGGTAAGCGAGGTTGCTCTGGCTGAATTTGCCAAAGAAATACACTTGTATTTGGGCGCTCCAGCAGAACTGGCTAGCGCTGAGCAAGGTGTACTGCTCAAAGCAGGAGATAAGCAGGTTCAGGTAGACAAAGTGCTGGTGGCTTTAGGTCGACGACCCAATACTGATCAGCTGAATTTAGCTGAAGCTGGGTTTGAGTTGGATGAGCGTGGACAGCCGCTGTTTGATATCAACACCCTGCAAGTAGGCTCGCATCCTGTCTTTATCGTGGGAGACGTGAATGGCTATCGTCCACTCATGCACGAAGCTGCGGATGAAGGCGCTATAGCTGGTTATAACGCGGTACAGCCTGAGCCAGTGGCTTTTAAACGTAAAACCCCACTGGCGATTGCCTTTACCAACCCAGACGTGATTAGCGTTGGTAAGCGCTTTGACGAGCTGAATGAGAATGAGGTTTTGATTGGCACAGCGTCGAGTCAAGCCAATGGTCGCAGCCGTGTGTTGACTGATCGAGAAGGCGTCTTGCGACTCTACGCTGATAAAAGTAGCGGAAAATTATTGGGCGCCAGCATGATAGGCGTGTGCGGCGAGCATGTGGCGCAGCTATTAGCCTTGGCAATTGAGCGCGGGGAGACAGCGCACTCGCTACTACAGCTGGCTTTTTATCATCCCGTCGTGGAGGAAATTATTCAAAGCGCGCTGCAAGATATCGCCAAGCACATCCCCGAAGCGGCAGGATTGCCCTTTGGTTTGGCTTTGGCCGAATGATCAATGTTTAATCAATAGTTTTAACTAAATATAGCCCATTGCTAACTGAAAGTTGACAATGGGCTTTTTTAATATTGTTATGATGTTGGGGTGTTTGAAAAAATATTTGGAAAACTAAAAATCAAAACCTTAATAATTAAAGGAAATAAATGATGAGTAACGATACCGATGTTGACTTAAAAAAAGATATTTTTGATGCCTTAATTGAAAAGCACGAAGTACAA
Organism: Psychrobacter fulvigenes; assembly: GCF_904846155.1. Classification (NCBI taxonomy): domain Bacteria; kingdom Pseudomonadati; phylum Pseudomonadota; class Gammaproteobacteria; order Moraxellales; family Moraxellaceae; genus Psychrobacter; species Psychrobacter fulvigenes. The sequence continues at coordinate 2,810,910 of NZ_CAJGZP010000001.1, read as the reverse complement.
CGTGCGCTATGCGATAAGCTCGAAAAAACAGAAGGTGAAGCCCAACGTAAAGCCGTATATGAAGACCTTAAGCTAGAGCTACAGGCGCATGCCGCTGCGGAAGAGCGGCATCTCTATGTGCCAGTCATGCAGCATGATAAAGGTCTGGATTTGTCGCGTCATGCCATCACTGAGCATCATGAAATGGATGAGATGATGGAGACTTTAGATGATGGCCGTATTGGACAAGAAAAGTGGGATAAGACTTGTGCAGATTTGATTCATAAGGTACGTCATCATTTAGAAGAAGAGGAAAATGAGTTTTTCAAACAAGCAAAGAAGATCTTGGATACGGATTTGCAGCAGCGTCTTGGTGCTTTGTACCAAGTTGAGCATGCTGAGTTTGAGCAAACCCATGCAGATGATTAATTGCTAAATGTTTTGATAAATTGCAAAGTTAGCGCACAAAAATAGCCACTGTAGATAGTGGCTATTTTTTTATTTTGCACAATATCATAAAGTTTACGTTATTTTGACTCTAATATTTGTTTATAAACAGCGGCATCGGTCGCTGAAAAACAGCAAAAGATTATTTCACGGATTGAAAAGTCAGCTTTCTTCTCTAAGCCACTTTGTACATATGCCTCAACCGTATCAATCGCAATTTTAGTCGCTTGCTCCAGCGGATAGCCATAGACACCAGTGCTAATCGCTGGAAAGGCAATGCTGGTCACATCATTTTCAACTGCTAAATCTAACGAGCTTTGATAGCAACTCGCTAATAACGCTGCCTCATTATCATTGCCACCATGCCAAACAGGCCCTACGGTATGAATCACATACTGAGAGGGCAACTTAAACGCCGGACTGATTTTAGCATCGCCTGTTACGCAGCCATTTAGTGTACGGCAATACTCAAGTAATTCAGGCCCCGCCGCTCGATGAATCGCGCCATCGACACCGCCGCCACCAAGCAAGCTAGAATTGGCGGCGTTCACAATTGCGTCAGCGTTTAACGTGGTGATATCCGCCTGTAATACTGATAAGGTAACCGTGCGACTAGCAGTATTGTCATTAGAATTGTCGGACACTGATATTTGCTTTTGAAAAAGTGGCTTGGTTTGACTATTTAACATAGCAGAATCCTTTTGAATATTCGGTACTGAGTTTTATTTATTCTAAGTGATTTGCAGTCGATGACTTGTATATGATGTGAGTATAATAAGTTGTCATTGATTAAATTCTAAATAAACTATGAAAAGGAAAATTCTAGTGATTACACTTTATAAATATACTCATCCAAGTCGAGCAGAAACTGTCGTTTGGGCACTACAAGAGCTTGGCTTTGATTATGAAGTTAAAGCAATAGACGCCAAAAAAGGTGAGCAAAGAAGCCCTGAGTTTTTGGCAATTAATCCCTTTGGTAAAATCCCAGCGCTGACCCATAATGGCAAACACTTCACTGAATCATTGGCTATTATTGAATATCTAAATGACTTGCATACCGATAAGCCGCTAACCCCAAGTTTAGACGATGAGAATTATGCGGAGAAAAATTATAAACTGCGACAAGTCATCTCCTTTGGCATGATTGAGATGGAAAGTTATCTATGGATACTAACCAAAATTAAAGTCCTACAAAACTTTGAGAACTGGCCCGAAGGTACGGCTGAGAATTGCATGAAGTGTATTCAAAATGCGCTACCAATTGCTTACGCTTGGTTAGAGAGCCAAGAATATATAGCAGGGGATAGTTTTACGCTGGCAGACATTTATTATCATCACCTTTTTAATTGGCTAAAGATGCTTGGCGTTGAGTTGCCTGAGCAGGTTGAGAGGTATCTTAAAAAGTTGTCTACGCGAGAGAGGTTTCCTAAAAGGTAAGGGTGTGGGCTTTCAAGTAGGGTGCGTTCAGCACACTAATAATGATGGCTATCTCTTTGAGATAAACTTTGCGATTGATTGCATCTGATACCATACTTTCTAGGTATCGCAAGCTCTACCTACCCTACGATTTGTGCTTTTTATAGGTGGTTTTTAACGACTTTGTTAGCTGACTTTTCTATTGCAGAAGGTAGTTCTGAGTAAGTAGCAGCGATTGGGTTAAGTCGAAGTAAACTAGAAAGCACAATAGTCTTTTGTGCCCCGACAGACTGATTTAGTCTATCAGAAGACAAAACATAGAACTGCCATTGGTTCATGTTAAGTGGGTCAATGGTGTCTTGCTCTTTGTGAGTTAACAAGCAAAATACGTAAATATCCGCCTGTCTTATCACTTCAGTTGAGCAGGTAGTTGCTTGAGAGTCCCAGCTTACAGTAGGGCGGATACTAAACTGAATGGATGATAACTTTTTTTGATGCCATGTTTGAATAAAAGCACCAGATTTTACTTCAATTTTTATTCCTTCTTTAGTTTCAATATCAAATGCATCCCATTCTGTTCTGTGGCTACGGTTTTCACCAAGAGCAGAAGCAACAATATATTCTGCTAAGATACCTCTCATTGCATTAGTTATAAGATCAGAGCTAGACCATTGCCAAAACGACAACAAGTTTTCACCAAGAGGCTTTCCTTCAATATGGAAAACCTCTTCCCCTGACTTTCGTTCAACTTCTAATGCTGGATATTTCGTCATAATTCTTTCACAGTTTTTTTAGGATATGCCAAGCGCACCGACCAGAAGTAACCATGATCCCAGTGAATAACTCAGCGAAACGAATCAATAAAAAAGGGTCGTGCTCATGCAGACCCTTTTTGTAGAAAAATTGCTAACTAATACCAAACCCAAAAAGTGCGATTAACTTTGTCAAACTTGCTAACCCTACTAGGAGTAGTACTTGCACAAGTTTTTCGTGCTACTCTAATTTTTGGAAATGGTATAAGCTTCACGCTTCTTTTCAAAAAACAGCATATCAATGACAATCATCGCCACACCAACGCTAATAGCAATATCAGCGATATTAAAAATTGGATAATGCCAAGCATCAGCATAATGCACATGGATGAAATCCACGACTTTGCCCAGCATGAGACGATCGATTAAGTTACCAATCGCACCGCCAAGCACCATGGCGAGACCGACAGAGAGTAGTTTGGCTTGGCGTGGAGCTTTGACAAGATAACCAATCAAAAATAGCGACATCAGCAAAGCTAGCCCTGAAAAAAACCACTTTTGCCAACCGCCTGCATCAGCCAAAAAGCTAAAGGCTGCGCCATAGTTATAGGCCAATGTCCAGTTTAAGAAAGGCTCAATCACAGGCACAGGCTCATGAAAAGTAAGCTTGGTTTGCGCCAGCCACTTCGTCCATTGATCAACAATAATAATGACCAGTGACAGCAAGTACCACATAAAAGCACGGCTGCCATTGGCGATCATTTTTGGCGTTTTAACCAAGCGACCTTTAGGCGTCAGTGAGCTGCCACTCGTCACATGTGCAGGTTTGGGGCTGCTATTCATACCATCTGCACCAGCAATTGGCTGCTCATGCTTAGATGAGTCAGGTGGGTTAGGCATAGTGGCGCACCTCGCCTGTGCCGCTGACGTTGGTCACGCAGCGCGCGCAAAGTTCAGGGTGTGCGGCATCAACTCCAATGTCATCACGGATATGCCAGCAGCGCACGCACTTGGTACCAGTAGCAGCGCTAATGGTTGCTTTTAGGTCGGCTGATTGTTCTGAGTCGTCCGTTGTTTGGGTGTTGCTATCAGCAGGGGCGGCGCTCATGGGTGCAAGCGTGGCTTTACTGGTAATCAAGACAAAACGTAGCTCCTCGCCAAGCTTAGCTAAGCTATCATACATCGCACCATCAGCATAGATAGTCGCATCAGCGGATAGGTTCGCATTAATCAATTTTTCGCCACGTGCGGTTTCGATATGTTTGTTCACCACATCTTTGGCGCGCATGATGTGCTGCCAGTCATCATTACTGATAGTGCTAAGCTCAAACGCTGGGAACTCGTACCATTCTTCAGTAAAGACGTAGCCACCTTTATGGTCATCATTACCATGCAGCACTTCCCACGCTTCTTGTGCGGTAAACGACAAAATCGGTGCTATCCAACGAATAAGCGCTTGGGCAATATGATAAATGGCCGTTTGTGCAGAGCGACGTGGTTTGCCATCGGTTTGGGTGGTGTATTGACGGTCTTTGATAATGTCTAAATAGAAGCTGCCCAAGTCCTGTGAGCAAAACGCGGTGATGTGCTGGGTGACTTGGTGAAAGTCCATCGCATCATAAGCCGTGATGATTTGCGCTTGTACCGTTTGTGCACGCTCGATGATGAACTTATCAAGGCTGACCAGTTCGTTGATATCGACGCTGTTGCTAGCAGGGTCAAAGTCATCAGTATTGGCGAGCAAAAAGCGCAAGGTATTACGGATACGGCGATACATATCGATCGCGCCTTTAAAGGCTGATTTGCCAGCGTTCATCTCATAACGATAATCGCTAGAGGCGATCCATAAGCGCAGCATGTCCGCGCCTGTTTTATTGATTTCATCTTGCGGCGTGATGATATTGCCAAGTGATTTACTCATCTTGCGACCATTTTCATCAACCACAAAGCCATGGGTCAGTACTTGCTTAAATGGTGGGCGCTCGTACATCGCTTCCGAAGTTAATAGCGAGGTTTGGAACCAACCGCGATGTTGGTCTGAGCCTTCTAAATACATATCAGCTGGATTGGTCAACTCATCGCGCTGCTCAAGCACGGCAAAATGCGTCGTTCCTGAATCAAACCAGACATCTAGCGTATCAGTAGCTTTATCATAATCAGCAGCCTCGCTACCTAAATAGTCTTCACAGCTGGCATCAAACCAAGCTTCAACCCCGCCTGCATCAATTTTTTGTGCAGCAGTTTCCATCAGCTCAAGCGTATTTGGATGCAGCTCACCCGTCTCTTTATGAATAAAGAAAGGAATTGGCACGCCCCAAGTACGCTGGCGTGAGATACACCAGTCAGGACGCCCATTCATCATCGCTTCAATACGGTTTTGACCCCATGATGGCGTCCATGTCACGGATGGAATGTCAGCCAACGCACGCGCGCGTAAGCCTTTGGCTTCCATGCTGATAAACCATTGCGGTGTTGCACGGAAGATAATCGGCGACTTATGACGCCAGCAATGCGGATAGCTGTGCTCAATCTTGGTGTGACTGATTAAATGACCATTCTCATGCAAGGTAGCGATGATTTTTGGATTGGCTTTATAGATATGCTCACCGGCAAATACCGCTGCGCTGTCTAGATAGACGCCAGTACCGCCAACAGGGTTTTCAACAGGTAAATCATACTTCAAGGCAACGATGTAATCGTCGAGACCGTGACCAGGAGCGGTATGTACCAGACCAGTACCACTATCAGTGGTCACGTGCTCGCCTAAGATAAGTGGCACTTGGCGATCGCTAATGAGTGGATGCTGAGCTCGCAAACCTTCAAGCTCGCGCCCTGATACCGTGGCCAATACTCCGTTATTGTCCAGTTTTAGTTCGGTTAAGGCGGTCTCAACGAGGTCAGTTGCGAATAATAAGTTGCCTTTTGCAGTCGCGACCACGCTATAGTCATGCTCAGGATGCACTGAGATGGCTTGGTTGGCAGGCAGTGTCCACGGCGTTGTCGTCCAAATCACTGCCCCGATTTTGCCTTCGAGATTGGCTAGTGCTGCGACTTTGTCGGTATCGAGCACATCAAAGCTAACGTAGATAGCATCTGAGACTTTGTCTTGATATTCCACTTCGGCTTCAGCCAGTGCCGAGGTACAGTCTAGGCACCAGTTGACAGGTTTCATGCCGCGAGTCACGTGACCATTGTCATAGATTTTCGCCAGTGCGCGGACGATATTGGCTTCCTGCGCAAAGTTCATGGTGAGATAAGGGTTGTCCCAATCACCGAAGATACCGAGGCGTTTAAAGTCGGCTTTTTGCAGCTCAATTTGAGTGCTGGCATATTCACGGCAGAGACCACGAAACTCGGTCGCAGAGACTTTTTGTCCGACTTTTCCAACTTTGGCTTCTACCTTTTGCTCAATAGGCAAACCATGACAGTCCCAACCAGGTACATAAGGCGCATCAAAGCCTGACAAGGTTTTTGACTTGACGATAATGTCTTTAATGACTTTGTTTACGGCATGGCCTAAGTGAATCTGCCCGTTGGCGTACGGAGGGCCATCGTGCAATATATATTTAGGTGCACCCTCGCGCGCTTGACGAATCTTGCCATAGATCTCATCCGCTTCCCATGCAGCGAGCCAATCTGGCTCACGTTTGGCCAAGTTAGCACGCATTGGAAATACGGTATCGGCAAGGTTCAAGGTGTCTTTGTAGTCTTGGCTAGGAGTGTCTGTCGCTTTATCAGTCATAGAAGGTTTCTTATTTAATGATTAAGTTTAATGTTTAAGAAAATAGTAGGCGATGATAGCTATGTTGGTCGTTTAATAACTGCTTAATGGTTACTTAAGGAGTATGTTTATAGTAAGTTGTCACAAGACGAATGCAATAATATAGAAAACGTCTATAAAAATGAGTAACTAAAAGATGTGCTTAGAACGTCAGCCATTATATGACAAAACGAGTAGGGTAAAAAGGGCTAGACAGCTTGCTGTTAATTCTCGTAACTTTTTCTCGTAATATTATAATGACCTTGGTGCCTGTGGTACTGTAAAAGGATTAGGGCGTGTATAAAACTGGCTGTTAGTTTACTATAAATCATCGATGATAAAGCATTACTCTTATTTATCTTGTTAATAACCGATAGCAACCATTGATAATACTGACCATTAATGAACACCACCAGACACTAATGAACATCAATAATTAAAATTAAGGGGCAATTATGAAAATAGGTATTCCAAGAGAAACGAAAAACAATGAAGATCGAGTTGGCTTGACCCCAAGTGGGGTTAGTGTGCTGGTCGATGAAGGACACAAGGTGCTCGTCGAAACCAAGGCTGGCATAGGCTCACAGTTTACGGACGATGATTACAAAGAGGCAGGCGCAACCATCGTTAATAGCGCTGCTGAAGCATGGGATGCAGAGCTGGTGGTTAAAGTAAAAGAGCCGCAAGAGGATGAGTATCAATATCTAACTGAGGATTTAATTTTATTCACTCATTTGCATTTGGCCAATGAGCCTGAGCTTGCTAAAGTGCTCATCGACAATAAAGTCACGGCAATCGGTTATGAAACAGTGCAATTGAACGATAAGTCTCTGCCACTGCTGACGCCGATGAGTGAGATTGCAGGGCGTATGAGTACCCAAATTGGCGCGCAGTACTTACAATCCTTTTATGGCGGCAAAGGCATATTGCTCGGCGGTGTGCCAGGAGTCCAAAAAGGCAGAGTTACCATTATCGGTGGCGGTGTATCAGGTACCGAAGCGGCTAAGATTGCGATTGGTTTACGTGCTGATGTGACGATTTTAGATCTCGATCCTAAACGCTTAAAACAACTGTCTGAGATGTTTGGCAACAATGTGCAGACCTTGGTGTCGAACAAAGTCAATATTGCTAAGAGTGTCAAAGCAAGTGATCTTGTGATCGGTGCCGTATTGATTCCAGGTGCGGCAACGCCGAAACTGGTCACCGAAGAGATGATTAAATCCATGGATGATGGTGGCGTGGTCATTGATATTGCTATTGATCAGGGCGGTCTATTTGAGACCACAGATCGTATTACCACCCACGCTGATCCTATCTATATCAAGCATGGCGTCACTCATTATGCCGTTGCCAATATCCCAGGCGCAGTGCCCCGCACCTCAACGATGGCATTGTCTAACGTCACCTTGTCGTATATACAAGCACTGGCTGAAAAAGGCTATAAGCAGGCTTGCCTTGATGACTCAGCACTGGCGAAAGGTGTCAATACCACTCAGGGCTATATGACTTATGAAGCAGTAGCCGAGGCGTTAGATTATGAGTATAAGGTACTGGATGAGTTGATTGCTTAAGACTGTCTCATTAAAAGTATTTTTTAAAAACCAGATTGTTAATCTTAGGTGTTAAAATCAGTTACTGATTTCTTTATAGCTACAAAGATGAAAGCTCGTATCCTACTTGTTGTGACGAATCAACGAGTGGGATACGAGCTTTTTTAATCTCTTCAGAAATTAAGTTACCAGATTGAACTGAGCCACAAGCGTAGCTTCAATGACCAAAGCGGCTGAATACCTGTCAGTCCTTGGGTCATCTCACCATCTTTTAATACCACATACGATGGCGTGACTTGTCCTTGCCAATCGGCGAATATCTTACCTTCTTGGTCATTGACAGTGGTAAAGCGGAAATTGTTTTCTTTGAGATAGCTCTCTAACTCTTGGTCAGAGCCTGATTTAATCGCAATAGTGACCACGGGATAGTTATTTGCTGTAGCAAGTTTGTCGATAGTCGGCGAGGTCACGCTACAAATCGGACACCAAGTACCCCAAAAATAAACCAGCGTCGGCTGCTCAGCACTCATGCTAGCCAAGTCAATGGTCTGGCCTTGATAATCAGTCAATTGTAGCTGTGGGTTGGCTGGCATGACGGGTTGCCGCCACCAGTTAATCACGCTATATACCACCAAAAAAACCATGCCATACAATAATACGGTCTTTAATAAAGATAAGGCTTTTTGTTTTGGGGTTTTCTTTACAGAACTTTTAGCTTTCCTGTCTGTTTTACTGGAATTAGCATCAGTCGTCATAGTATTTACTTTGATTTTAAGAAAAATTTAGATATCAGGTGGATAAAAATAAACGGCTGAAATTATCAACCGTTTATTTAGGATCTGTTGTATAGACCTTAGTCAGCATAGCATTGGATTGATGATGGACTCTATCGCTAATGCAGTGATTAAGTATCTTGTCTTGGTGCAACAGATATGAAGGATAGCGTTAAGATTTTTCTGCGCGATCTTGTAGGGCATCCCCTGTTAATACGCTGCCCGTATTTTCACGACGCTCTTTATCACTAAGCTTGCTGGCTGAGATTTTGGATTTTTGCTTCCATTTGAGACTGAACAAATCGTCACGGCGATCCATCAGATTGTGTACAGAGCCTTCGTTGCGCACATGAATGAGCTTATCAAGGTTGACGTCAGAGAAGAATACCATCTCAGTGTTCGCTGTCGTCTCTGCCATAATCGCATCATGCGGAAAAGCAAAGTCAGAAGGCGAGAAGATAGACGACTGAGCGTATTGAATATCGAGGCTCTCAACTTGCGGTAGGTTACCAACCGAGCCGCAAATCATCACATAGCATTCGTTTTCGATGGCACGCGCTTGAGCACAGTGACGCACACGCAAATAACCATTTTGAGTATCTGTCCAAAACGGCACAAACAAGATATCCATATCATCAAGTGCCATCAGGCGCGCCAGCTCTGGAAACTCAACGTCATAACAGATCAAAATGCCGATACGGCCAGAGTCGGTATCAAATACCTGTACTTTATCACCGCCCTCGATCACCCAAGCACTACGCTCATGCGGCGTGATATGGATTTTGCGCTGCTCTTCGACCGTACCATCACGGCGGCATAGGTAGCTGATGTTATACAAAGTATCGTCTTCATCCAAAATAGGCATAGAGCCAGTGATGACGTTGACGTTATAGCTGACCGCTAGGTGTGAGATCTCGTTTTTGAACCATTCGGTATACCCTGCCAAAAAGCGAATGGCGATGTTTTGATCAGTAGATTCACACAGTCCCATCAAAGGTGCGTTAAAGAACTCTGGCAAGCAGGCAAAGTCAGAGTTGTAGTCAGCCATGATATCAACGAAAAACTCTACTTGCTGTAGTAGCTCTTCAGGGGATTCGACCTCACGCATTTGCCATTGAATACCGCCAATGCGCACCTCAGACTTACGGGTATTGGGCTTATAGTCCTTTGGTTCATAGTAAATATTTGCCCACTCGAGTAGGGTGGCAAAACCTTTGGATTGGGTATCATCAGGCAGATAGCCAGTTAAGATACGCTTGACGATAAAGCCATTTGATAACTGAAAGGTCAAGGCTGGATCATGAATCTCGCGAGATTCAACGGCTTCGATATATTCACCAGGGGTCAAGTCTTGATGGTCTTGATACTTGGGAATACGGCCACCAGCGAGAATGGCACGCAGGTTGAGCTGGCGGCACAGCTCTTTACGGGCATCATACAATCTACGGCCTAAGCGATAACCACGGTAGTCTGGATCAATCAGTGCATCAAGACCATAGATGGCATCACCTTTAGGGTCGTCTTTGATGATTTCTCTTTGCCCAATCAGATCATCATAAGTGTGCGGGTTAGAAAACTTGGCATAGTCAACGCGCATGGAGAGCACAATACCGATCAATTGATCATGATCAAACAAGGCGATTTGCCCTTCAGGAAAGGCATCAATCAAGGTGTTAATAGTAGTTTTTGACCAAGACCCGCCCAAGTTGGCGTAAACACGATCCATTAATGCCTTTAATTGCGGATAGTCTTTTTTCTTAATTTCGGCAATCGTTAGGTGAAAATCGTCTAGTTTTTCTATCTTACTCATAATAGTCCTGTTGAAGTTATTTGCGGGTATTGGTTTGCTGCATATTAAGTGGTATCAGGTTTGCTTAATATTCATAAACCTGAATTTAATGTGACAAAATCTACAAAAGTCTAGCAATGGTGTTATATAACGGTTACAATTATTTATCTTTGTATTTACAATGAGTTATCGAATCTAAGTTAGTCAGTCATGCTTTATGGTTGGCCCAGATATTATTAGGTAATAGCCCTTAAATGAATGAGCCATGCAAAGATTTGCATGATCTATATTACTACTTAACTACTTATTAAGATTGATGTTTATTAGGTTCGCTATTCTATCAATCTAAATGGGTAATGACAGCCTAGCATGGTAAAAATATGCTACGTTTTTGTCACTTGTAGTCAATCTACTATAAAAGAGTGACAGCGTTAACTTTATTTGAAGTGTTCTACACATCTACACTCAGCTGTCTTGTCTCTCTATTTAATTCACGACCATATACTTATAAATGTGCAGTGCGACCTATTTTAGAGTGTTTGTATTTTGACCTCATTAGCACGTTGATGACACGCCTTAAGTGAGTTGTTTTTTATTTTTGCCGACGATCAATGCGGCTATTCAGGATTGTTTTTTTATGCCACTGCAGCACACGGATACCGTTAGAGTCTTAGATACAATAGCAGACACCGCACTCATGCAACTGGTGTATGTCAGTAGTTTGAGTCTAAAAGGACGCTTGAGCTCATCAATATTTGTCGATTTGGAGAGACATGCACGTGTTTATAATACAGAGCGTGGTATCACAGGTATTCTATGTTATGGCAATGGTCATTTTTTGCAATGTATTGAAGGCGAAAAAGCAAAAGTATTGGCGCTACAGCAGCGTATATTTTCTGATGAGCGCCACAAGAATATAAAGGTGCTGTTACTCCAAGCGATAGATCAACGCAGATTTGTTGATTGGCGTATGCGCTCGTTGTTTTTGGAGCGCTGGTTATGGTCACCTGATACCAAGCAGCAGGCGTCGCAATTGGCCGTTTTTTTGCCATTCAAACCATACGACTGGGAGCCTGAGCGTACGCAGCAGTTTTTACAGGTCATCAAAAAATTCGATAACCCGCCCCATATCAAGGCCGCACGCCTTACTTATAGTGCACTAGCAAGCAAGTTTCGTCATATCATCGCTCCACACCAAGCTTTTTTGCTTATCCAGGGGTGTTTAGCGATACTTCTCGTCATTGCTATAATATTGGTGTATTTCCAGTTATAAACGCCATATAGCAGGGCGGTTCATAATAAAAAAGGCGCTAAGTTTATCTACTTAGCGCCTTTTGTTTATTTCAGTCATGCAAGGTCAGTCATTACATATCAAAAATCTTGCCACGATTCATAATATTGTTCGGATCAAACACCTGCTTAATTTGCTTCAGATACTCAATCTCAGTCTCACTGCGGCTATAATGCAGATACGGCTTTTTAGTCATGCCAACGCCATGCTCAGCAGACACGGAACCGCCGTACTTTTGTACCGTCTCAAACACCTGTTTATTCACTACCTGACAAGCGGCAAAAAAGTCATCCTTGCTTAAAGTTTCAGGCTTCAAGATATTCAGATGCAAGTTGCCATCACCGATATGACCGAACCAGCACACCTCAAAGTCAGGATAGTTACTGCTGACAATGTGGTCAATCTCATCGATAAAGTCAGGTACATGGCTTATCAGTACTGATACATCGTTTTTGTACGGGGTAAAGACTGAGATGGTCTCAGAGATATATTCTCGTAGCTTCCACAGCTCTTCAGCTTGCGTCAGACTCTGACTCATCACCCCATCAACGACCCAGCCTTGCTCCATGCAATGCTCAAAGATGGCCATGGCTTTATCCATGATGGGCTCATACGGTGCTTCAAACTCTAGTAAGGTATAGAACTTGGTGCGTGATTCAAATGGCTCTTGTACTTGACCATGCGCCATCAGCTTATCAACTGCCACGTCATCAAAGAATTCAAACGCCGTCAAATCAATCTGCGCTTGAAAGGCAGACAGCACATTCATGACATCACTAAAGTTGTCCATACCCAGCACCATGACGTTTAAGTCTTGGGGCTGACGCTCAAGCTTGACCTGCGCGTGAGTGACGAGTCCAAGCGTGCCCTCAGAACCGATAAACAATTGACGTAAGTCGTAACCGGTGGCGTTCTTAATCATACCGCGATTCAGATGCAGAATATCGCCTTTACCAGTGACCACGGTCAATCCCATGATCCATTGACGGGTCATGCCGTAACGAATGACTTTGATACCGCCGGCATTGGTACCGATATTACCGCCCATTTGACTAGAGCCAGCGGAAGCAAAGTCGACAGGATAGTAGAGGTCTTTTGACTCGGCGAACTCTTGCAGCTGCTGGGTGATGACGCCAGCTTCAATCTCAACCATGCGATCAGCAGGATAGAACTGTCCGATACGGTTCATCTTATCCATGCTGACGACAATCTCACCGTTAGACGCGACTGCGCCTGCAGAGAGACCCGTACGGCCGCCACTTGGGGTCAATACGATGTTGTGCTCATTGGCAAGGAGTACAATCGCTTGTACTTGCTCGGTGGTCTTTGGAAAGACGATGGCAGACGCAGCAGGAGCGAAGTGTTTGGTCCAGTCTTTGCCCCAGTGCTCTAGGCTCTCAGCATCAGTTTTGATTTGGCTGGGGTCGAACTGATGAATGTCTATAAGGCTGCTTAGAATCGTAGTCACAGCGTCAGTGCCAGTAGCAGGAGTGGTAGGTTGTGATGGATATGGGGTCATGGTCAGATCTCTATAAAAACGTTAATACGGTGCTTATTTATTTTGGTGCTTTAATAACTGCGAGCTGAGTAATATAGTTGATACACTTTAAAACCGATACCGTGCTACTGGTATAAACTTTGTGCAGCCTCTGGAGTGCGAAGCGCACAGCAAGCAAGGAAAATTTGTACCAGTAGCATGACAATATAAACATATCGATTTTATTTCGAACTGATTATATAAGGCAAAGTTTAACATATAAGTATGGTGCAAGAATCAGCAGTATATGATGTTAGCAAGACAAGAGCGCCTATTGTGAGTCTTTAGGTACTATAAACACCATAAAAAAGGGTGCATCAAAGATTCAGACATCATCGTTCACAATATCATAAATAAATTTCAGGCTTGATAAGCAATAATTCACCTAATGCCCCTAACATCATTGTGAAATTTTGTGTAAGATAACCGCACTGTTTTCGTTTCACCTATCGTAGATTTTTTAAAAGACAATTATAGGACAGTTCTCACATGGCGCTATCACTGCAAAAAGACAAGATTCGGTTTTTATTACTCGAAGGCGTGCACGAAAATGCACTCAAAGTACTAGAAAAAGCGGGCTACCAAAACATCGAATATCTCAGCCACGCGCTGGATCAAGATGAGCTGATCGAAAAGATCAAAGACGCCCATTTCGTCGGTATTCGTTCGCGTACTCAGCTGACGCGTGAAGTGCTTGAGCACGCCAAAAAACTGACTGGCATCGGCTGTTTTTGTATCGGTACCAACCAAGTAGATTTGGACGCGGCTCGTGAGCTGGGTATTCCAGTCTTTAACGCGCCATACTCTAATACCCGTTCAGTGGCTGAGTTGGTATTGGCTGAAGCGATCATGCTGTATCGCGGTATCCCTGAAAAAAATGCCGTTGTCCATCGTGGCGGCTGGGGTAAGTCTGCCAAAAACTCGCATGAAGTGCGTGGTAAAACCATCGGTATCGTAGGTTACGGCTCTATTGGCTCACAGCTGTCTGTATTGGCAGAGAGCTTCGGTATGAAAGTCATCTATCATGATGTTGTGACCAAACTACCGCTCGGTAACGCTCATCAAGTAGGGAGCTTAGAGGAGCTGCTATCAACTGCTGACATCGTGACCTTGCATGTGCCTGACGTACCAAGCACTCGCTATATGATGAAAGCAGAGCAGTTCGCGCAGATGAAAGAAGGCAGCTACTTTATCAACGCGGCACGTGGTACTTGTGTTGAGATTGACGATCTAGCAGCAGCATTAGAATCAGGTAAAGTCTTGGGCGCAGCAATCGATGTGTTCCCGAAAGAGCCAAAATCTGCTGATGAAGAGTTTGAGTCACCGCTACGTAAGTTTGATAATGTCATCTTGACGCCGCACATTGGTGGTTCTACGCAAGAAGCGCAGGCCAATATCGGTCTAGAAGTCGCAGAGAAGTTCGTTAAATACTCTGATCAAGGCGATACTGTTACTGCGGTGAACTTCCCAGAAGTTTCGATTCCGTTCAAGGAAGGCACGCATCGCTTACTACATATCCACAAAAACGTGCCAGGTGTCTTGTCACAGATCAACCGTCTGTTTGCAGAAGCGCATATCAACATTTTGGCGCAGAGCCTCATGACTGAAGGCGATGTGGGTTATCTAGTGATGGACGTGGATTATCACGATTCCACAGCTGCTCTAGATCAGCTAAAAGACGTGGAAGAAACCATCCGCGTGCGTATCTTGTTCTAGAGTAAAGCTTTATCGTTTAACTTTATGGCAGATGTAATTCGTCCAAAATAAAAAAGAGACAGTCAAAAAGCGTTCTGCTGGTATAAACCTTTCCTTGCTTGCTGTGCGCTATGCACTCCAGAGGCTTCGAAAAGTTCATCCCAGCAGCACTGTATTCTTTTTGAATTAGCTCGACTATATCAATAAAAAGAGATGCTCTATTAATAGGGCATCTCTTTTTTATGGTTAATCATTTAAAAGTTTAACAACTCAAATAGTAGGCTCTTAATTTAACCTGCTTTTTCTTTATTGGCTGCATCTGCCTGACGACGCGCTTCAAGCTTAGCCGCTTTGCGTTTTTCAATCACCTCAATGACTTCGCTGCCGATATGCGTTTCACCGCGCTGCTTGGCCAGTTGCATTTGATGCTCGCGCTCACGGAAACGCGCTTTTTGCTCTTCAGTAGCCTTACCTATACAGTGCGGGCAAGACTCGCCTTTGATATAAGCAGGCGTTTGCTTATCTTCTTCAGTGATGGGCATACGGCAGGCAAAGCACTGATCATAATCCCCTTTTTCTAAATCGTGATTGACTGAGACGCGATTATCAAAAACGAAGCATTCGCCTTGCCACATAGAGTCGCTAGCAGGTACTTCTTCTAGGTATTTTAGGATACCGCCCTCTAAATGATAGACCTCTTCAAAGCCTTGCTGACGCATAAAGGCGGTTGATTTTTCGCAGCGAATACCGCCAGTACAGAACATCGCTACTTTTTTATGCTTGCTAGGATCCAGCTCTTTGGCGACGTAATCTGGGAACTCACGAAAGGTCTCAGTGTTTGGATTGACGGCATTTTCAAAGGTGCCGATTTGTACTTCATAGTCGTTACGGGTATCGATCAAGATAATGTCAGGGTCTGAAATTAGCGCATTCCACTCGCTTGGTTTTACATAACGACCGACTGACTGTAGCGGATCGATATCCTCCACACCCATGGTGACGATTTCTTTTTTGAGCTTTACTTTGGTACGGTAAAAAGGCTGAGCATCCGTATAGGATTCTTTAAACTCAAAGTTACCAATCGCTTCAATGCTCCGTAGGTACTCAAGGACGTTGTCGATACCTTGGCGGCTACCTGAGATAGTCCCGTTAATACCTTCTGAAGCCAATAGTAAAGTGCCTTTTACTTCATTATCGAGCATGGCGTTTAAGATAGGCTGACGATACTGCTCGAAGTCGGCAAAACGGGTAAATTTATAGAGCGCGGCAACGACGATATTGTTGGTCACGCTATCATATTCGGTGGCTTTTTTGGGTGTGGCTGATGGTGGTGCAGTGTTGATGGTGCTCATGGGTGTCTCCTGCTGGCTAGGTCGCAAACCTAGTGCAATGGGTTAAAAGTGTTGTCTATAACATTGGCACAGTTGTGGATTTGGCCAAATGTTGGCGCAGTGTAGCAAATTTAGCGCGGTTTTTGAATGTTTTATCAAAGCGTGTCACCAATCCATCTAAATGACGATACGCCCTAAGCTGACCCATATCAATTGAGATGTTTTTTGACTGTTTATTACTGATTTATAAAGGTAGACTATATAACAATAAAACCCTGTCAATGGAGATGACATATGAGTAACGCTTCTACAAGCACGCCCATCAGCAGCTATCCTGTTCCTGATTTAGATAGCCTGCCTGCTGATATCCTTGAACGTATCTTAGCAGTACAAGAAAAAGCCAAATTCATTCCAAACGTGTTTTTAGCGCTGGCGTATCGCCCAGCAGAGTTCAGAGCGTTCTTTGCTTATTATGATGCCGTGATGGAGCGAGAGGACAGCACGCTAAGCCCAGCCGAAAAGGAGATGATCATTGTTGCTACCAGTGCCGCTAATGGTTGCCAATACTGCGTTATCGCTCATGGTGCGCTACTGCGAGTGTTTGCAAAAGAGCCGCTGCTAGCAGATCAAATAGCAATCAATTACTTGCATGCGCCGATCAGCCCTAAACAAAAAGCCATGCTGGCGTTTTCAGTCAAGCTCTGTCGCACCCCGGAACTTGTTCAAGAGACAGACTATGCTGCACTTCGAGAGCACGGTTATGATGAGGAAGATATCTTGGACATTGCTGGTATCACCGCGTTTTTTGGCTTGTCTAATAGAATGGCAATTGTGATGAGTATGCAGTCGAATGCAGAGTTCTATACCATGGCGCGCACGCCGAGGGAGTAAAGGATTAAGGAACTATGGTAACCAGTTAACGTAAGTATTCATCATATAAATTGTTCATCATGTAAACACAAAAAATCCAGCCAATCAGCTGGATTTTTCACTCTCAAATTTTTTACTTCAAATCAAAACTGTTTTTATTTTATCTGCTCTAGCTTATCTACTCTGGAACCAGCTATCCGCTTGGCTACGAGCACTCGCGATGTCTGAGCTCGATAAGTTCAATGCCAATTGACCAATCTTACCGCGAGCTTTATTGCGTACTTTGTCGTCGAGCATGCCATCACGCGCTGCTAAGTCATACCATTTATAGGCGTCGACTAGGTTTTTTTGTTTCTCGTCGAGCAGTGCAAGCGTATAGCTGGCACGGTTATCACCACGCATGGCGGCTTTTTCTAACCAGTGACGAGCTTGTTGCAAGTTGGGTTGTACACCTTCGCCACGTAAGTACATGATTGCAAGGTTCAGCTGAGCAGGGGCTACGCCTTGTTCTGCTGCGCGTGTGTACCATTGCACCGCTTGCTGAGTGTTTTTGGTGATATCCTGGCCTTTTTGTAGGCGCTTAGCAAGATAGAACTGAGCATGATCATTGCCTTGGTTGGCACGGGCGGTCAGCTCACTGACACTCATGATCTCAAAACGTGAGACATCTAATGGTACGTTTGAAATCAATTCAGCATTGGCAAGACCAGCGCAAGAGAATGCAGCGGTAAATAATGCAGCTTTTAACAGTTTCATAGCAGCTCCAAAGATAGGCAGTTGATAAGTAGCTAAACGATAAAACAATGCCTGCAGAACAGTAAGTCTATACGGCAATGATGAGTCGATAGTAACTACTAAAAAATAATAGTTAAAGAGTCATGGTCAGATGCTAGTGATTAAACCATATGTTGTTATCAGCATTTATCTATTTTGTTTAATAGTCGTTATCTAATATCAACAGATAAATAGGTTGCAAGAAGGATGCCATTGACAATATTTCGTAAGCTTAACACCCGAAGTTACGAAACTCAAATACTAATTACCCAGTTTAACGCGATTTTGACGATAATAGTATGTAACAAAATCATGCAGTTACCAGATAGTAAGTAAACCTATACGATAGATGGCTATTTATTAAGCTGTCAATTAACTCAGCAAAAAGCCAGTAAGGCGAATGAGCTGCTGGACTTATGTTCTATGTTCGCCTTACTTTTGCCTTTGTTTCCTGCATTATATTCTATTTGTGCTTGGTTACCCGATAGATAGCGACATCCGCCAATAAGTTGGGCGCTTGTCGTATCAACGTGGTCATCAGCGGTGAATGACCTTTATTAGAATCACTGACGGCGAAGCGATTGATGATATCAATATCATGCTGCGCGCATAGCTCTTCAAAGTCTTTAAAGGTACACAGATGAATATTGGGGGTGTTATACCATTCATAAGGCAATGCTTCTGACACTGGCATCAGCCCCTTTAGGCCTAAGTGCAGACGGTTTTGCCAATGCGCAAAGTTCGGGAAGGTAATGACGGCCTCGCGGGCAACTCGTAGCATATCGAGCAAGAGCACGTCAGGTGCTTTGACTGCCTGTAGCGCCCGTGCCATGACCACGGTATCAAAGCTGTCATCGGCAAATCGGCCAAGTCCATCATTGAGGTCTTGCTCGACGATGGATAAGCCTTTAGCGATGGCTTCATTGATTTTGTCTTCGTCAATCTCAAGTCCATAGCCCGTCACGCCTAGGTTTTGCTGCAAATGTGCGAGCAAATCACCATTGCCACAACCCAAATCTAGAATATGTGACTTGGGAGCAATCCAGCGTTCGGCCAGCTGATGATCCATTCTCATGAGCGTTCTCCTCTAGCTGTCAGGCTGTTCGTGATAAACGGCGCGGTCAAAAAGCCTTCAACGGCGACCATATAGCGGGGAATATCGAATAAAAAGGAATCGTGGCCATGTGGCGCATCGACATTGATATAGCTGACAGGTTTACCAGTTGCCATCAGTGCATCGACGATTTCTTGTGAGCGTTCAGGGGCGAAGCGCCAGTCAGTGGTAAATGACACGACTAGATACTGACACTTGGTATGTGCAAATGCGGCTTTTAGAGCGCTCAGCTCACGTTGGCTTTCATCGGTGTCTTGTTTATCAATGTCTTGTTTATCAGTGTCATTATGTTGATCAATACCATTATGATTTTGACTGTTGTCATCGACATCGCGGTCAACAACTTGCTCAGCATAGCCACGGGTCGGATCGAAATAATCTAAGGCTTTGGTCATCAGCAGGTAAGTGTTGGCGTCGAAGTTTTTGCTAAAGCGTTCGCCTTGATAGCGCAGGTAGCTTTCGACTTGGAACTCGACATCATAGCCATACATGAACTTGCCAGACTTTAGATCACGGCCAAACTTGGCTTTCATCGCATCATCGGTCAAATAAGTAATATGACCAACCATGCGTGCCAATATCAGTCCGCGACGTGGATAAGTGTCTGCTTGCAGGTAACGTCCATCTTTGAAGTCAGGGTCAGATAATATCGACTGCCGCGCGACCTCATTAAAGCCAATATTCTGTGCTGATAATTTGGGTGTACAGGCGATGACCACGCAGCGCTTTAGCCGATCGGGATAATCGACCGACCATTGCAGCGCTTGCATACCGCCCATCGAGCCACCAACGATGGCATGCCAGACGTCAATGCCAAGACGATCTGAGAGCATGGCTTGGGTTTTTACCCAGTCTTTTATCGTCACTAAGGGAAAATCAGGACCATAAACTTGTGGTTCGCCGCCATTTTTGCTGCTATCAGGGTTGATGGTCGTCGGACCCGTAGAGCCAAAGCAGCTGCCGATATTATTGACACAAACCACAAAAAAGCGATTGGTGTCGATGGCTTTATTGGGGCCAATCATATTGTCCCACCAGCCTGGTTTTTTATCGTCGCTGCTATGGAAGCCTGCCGCATGATGACTGCCAGATAAGGCGTGGCAGATCAGAATGGCATTGGATTTATCTTCGTTGAGCGACCCGTAAGTTTCGATGACCAAGTCAAACGAGGATAAAGTGCGATTGCACTCCAACGTCAATGGCTCTGCAAAGTGCAGTGTTTGGGGGGTAACAATGCCAACTGAACCAACTAAGTCAACTGTATTGGCGGAGTCATCCAAGTTAGGGTGGTCTTTGGGTGAATTGTCATTGGTACTATCAGTACGTGCTCTCAAGGCTACCTCGCAAGACAACAGTTATCAATAAAATAAATAGACGGCAATGTGCGTATCTGCACTCTGCCTACACACTATGTGCGTCTATTGTAGGGCGATGCGCGTATGAGTACAACCGTCATGCTCAGACTTTATTTTTATAGAAGTATCAAATTGTATAAGCGCGGCTTTTACGGTGCGTTATCAAGGGATAAAATGCTACACTAATAAGCGTTTAAATTAACAATGCCTTAATAGTCTTTTATCTCATAGTTTTTGATATTTTTTAGTCATTTTCTCTAATAACTTATTAATAAAATAGTGCTCTTATGAAACCTGAACTGCCCCCACGTATTGCCGTCCTATTAGTGAACCTCGGCACGCCAGATGAGCCAACAGCGCCTGCCGTCCGCCGCTATCTAAAACAGTTTTTATCAGACCCACGTGTGATTGAAATCCCGCAATTCTTATGGGCGATCATCCTTAACCTGTTTGTATTGCCAAGCCGCCCCAAGCGAGTGGCAGAAGCTTATGCCAGTATTTGGGAAGGTGACTCGCCGATTCGTAACATCCTAAAAAAACAAGTAGAGCTATTGCAGCCGCGTTTGGCGGATAGTGCCGCGCCATTTCGGGTGTCCGTGCATCCTGCAATGAGCTATGGTAATCCAGGCCTGCCTGATGTGATGGATACTTTGCGTGCTGAGGGCGTTGATCATTTCGTCATCTTGCCGTTATTCCCACAATACTCAGCGACATCAGGCGGCGCAGTATATGACGCTTTGACGAAGTGGACACTGAAGCAGCGTAATTTGCCCAATTATACAATAGTGAAGGATTACTTTGCCCATCCGCTTTATATTCAGGCATTGGCAAACTCGATTCGCCGTTTCCAAGCTGAGCATGGCAAGCCTGAAAAGTTGATGTTTAGCTTTCACGGTATTCCGCAGCCCTATGCTGATAAAGGCGATCCGTATCCCAAACGTTGTAAATGTACCGCCGCGCAAGTCGCGCATGCGCTAGGATTGCAAGACGATGAATGGATCATCAGCTTTCAGTCGCGCTTTGGTAAGCAAGAGTGGGTCAAGCCTTATACCGATGTGGTGCTAGAGGACTGGGGCAAGTCTGGTGTGAATTCAGTTCAAGTCATCAGTCCTGCATTCTCCGCTGATTGTCTGGAGACGCTAGAAGAGTTGGCCATTGAAAACCGTGATAACTTCATTAATGCTGGCGGGAAGGAGTATCATTATATTCCTGCACTCAATGCCGATGACGCACATATTGATTTATTGGAAGCGTTAAGTAAGCCCTTGGTACAAGGCTGGGCGGGCACGCTGGATGGTTGGGCTTAATTAAATGATTTATCTAAATGATAAAAAATACCGAACATCACGTTCGGTATTTTTTTGTCTAAATTCTTTTCTACTTTATTATCATTGAACGACTGATTTATAAGTCATCACTATTGCTACGTTCTGCCGCTTCTTTATCGGCAATATCGACGATATCAGGATAGTCGCTGTCATCGAGATTGCCTTCCACCAACAATTCATCCACTTGCGCCTCATCAACGTTTTGACGATGCATGGGGGTGAGGCCTTGGGTTGCGTCACTGCCAACTTCTGAATTATCGAATCCTGCGCTATTGTCAATCACATCTTGATTATCAATCGTGTGTAGCATTGGATTGTCCAGATCGACTCGTTGATTGTCATTGCTATCGATACGGTCTTGCTCATCTGGAAGTGGGGTTTTTGAGTTATCCATAAATCATTCCTTTTATATTATTAGCGTTGATTGTTATTTATATCTTGGCTAACAGTGTGCCGCGTTATGATAGGTTCTAATAGTGGTAAGGTGTCACAGGATGTTCAAAAAATGTAAGACAGCCAATATCGAGGGCAAGTAAATGTTAGCAATCTATAAATTATTTCTCAAAGCGTCTTTGATGAGTGGGATGGCAGGCTTGGTTTTAGGGCTGACAGCTTGCGAACGTCTGCCTTTTGCCAATAGTGATAGCAACTTCGATGAAGTAACACTCAATCAGCCAATCACCATTGATGCCAAGCTACCGGCAGCCACCACAACGATAGATTGTACACAATTGACTCCCAAGCAGACGGTAACAGTAAAAGGTCATAGCGCACTGAGCAAAGGCTGTGATTTAACAGGCCAGTCGATACGCTTTGAGCTTAATGAGTCACACAGCTCGCTCGACTGTCAGGGGGCAGCGCTCAGTACCATGGCTGATGATCCATCAAAGGCCAGTGCGATTACCATTAAGCCCAAGACAGATATGGCTATCAAAGACATTGCGGTTGCCAACTGTCATGTGGATGGCTACGGACACGCGCTGCATATTCGTCAATATAGCAACCCCAATCAGCGTTACGCGAGCGGCTTTATAGACCCTGCTGCCAATCGCGCACTTGCCCCAAGAGACATTCAGGTGATGAATGTCAGTAGTCGTAATAGTATCAATAGTGGTATGTTTGTCGGTGATCATGTGCATGGCGTTACTTTTGATAAAGTATATATTCAAAACGCAGGGACTTTCGGACTATATTTAGAGTTTGGTAGCCGTGATAATGTGATCAAAAACTCGGTGTTTGTCGGAAATGGCTTTCGCAGCTTTAAGCCCAATCGCGAGGCCATTGCGATTGATTCTTCGAGTAATAATCGCATTGAGAATAATGAGTTTATTCATAATGGCGCAGGTAGTGTATTGCTGTATCGCAATTGCTTTGAGCATGCCGATGATCCGACGCGCAGCAACCATTTTAAGCGTACCGAATCGAGCCGTGACAATGTTATACGCGGCAATATTTTTAAAGATGAGCCAGTCGGTGTTTGGGTGGCGTCAAGGCAGTCGCGCAACCTAAAGGGATTTAATTGCGGTGCTTATTTGGTTAAGAAAACGCTCTTTGCCAGCTATCATTTAGACAGCGCCAAAGATAATCAGATTATCGATAATCGTTTTGAGCAAGTAGAGCAGGGCATTATCGTCGAGGATGACGGTACGCTTATTAGCGGCAATCAGTTTGCCGCGACAGTAGGGACACCTATCGTTGTCGGCTCCAAAATTCGTGAAGACAGCTCGGCAGGGGCGATAACAGGCACGGTTATTATAGATAATATTTTCACCGATAAAACGACTAAGCAAGCCATCAAGATTCGAGCCGCAAGCAAAACGGCCACCGAAATTCGGTAGCCGTTTTATTTATCATACTTTGTTAAAAAGCAATTTTTCTTAACAGGTTACTATAGTTAATCCTAAATAAAACTGCCACGCTCTATGTCGCGTGCTACTGGTATTCATTTCCCTTGCGTGCTGTGCCTACGCCGACAGAGGCTGCGCGAAATGAATACCAGTAGCACTGTATTTATCTTAAAGTGGATCGACTATATTTAATAAGATGCTACCCACCAATTTTACGGTTCACGAAGCGTATGATAGGATCAGGCGTGACTTGTGCCAAGGTCTGAAATACTTTCGCTGGCAGGCCAACAGAGTAGTGTATCCCTTTGATTTTACGATTGGAGCTGGTGCTTAACTTGTACAAGGTTTTCGCCACATCATTGACCGTTAAGTTAATACCTAAACGCCCAATACTCTTGACCTCAATGCCTTTGGTCATATCGGATTTGACCCACAGCGGCATCACATCGATGACCTTAATGCCAAGTTTGGCATATTCAATATTGAGCCCTTCAGTCAAGCCGCGCACAAAAAACTTACTGGCAGAATAAGCGGCGACTTCCGGTTGTCCGTAAATAGCAGAAGCAGAAGAGACGTTGATAATTTTACCCTCTTTACTATCAGCCAGATAAGGCGCAAGCTTATGACAGCCAATGAGTACGCCCTTACAGTTGACGTCAATCAAAGACAACTGTTCCTCTAAATCTGTAGTTGGCAGTACACCACTGACGAGTACGCCAGCGTTATTGATTAAGATATCAATACCACCAAAGTTATCTATCATTTTTTCAATAGCATCATCCCACGAGTCAGGTTGGATCACATCAAGCTGACCAGTGACAATGCGCTTTTTTTTCAATGCTTTTTTAAAGGCTTTATCCTTGATAGCGTCTTCAAGCGTAGCGGTGTTAGTCGCGAATAGCCCTACATTGTGTCCCTTTAATGCCATTTTTTTGGCAGTCGCTAGACCGATACCGCGTGATGCGCCAGTAATTAATATATTCATAATGACTCACTTGATGGTTATTAACTTGATGATGACGAATAGATATTTAATTGTCATGATTGATACTTACTTTGAGTATAGCAAATTAACAGTAAAGGATTGTTGTGGAGATAAATACGGTTGTTAACGCTACTATCCGCTTGTATTTATATGGCTAAGGTAGTTTAGCTAGCCACTCATCGAGTTTGCCCCTATAAAGTATCTACTGTTACTGCGTCACTGTCTCAAAATTTAGCTTATTTGATAAGCAGGCTTCAAAGTCTATTAATTTGAAATTCCACAAATAAACCAAAGCAATACTATAAATAGTTGCTTCGGTCAGCTCTTCGATTATCGCGCCAAAGGCATGAGGGAACACGATGGCGTTCTCTCCCATATATTGAACTGTGGCTAATACTGCCACCACGAGATATAACGTGATAGGAGTGTTTTTTAGCACTGTCCAACAATAACGCCATGAATAAACGAGTAAGCCCACCATAAGAATATAGACAATTGTGAGTACGATATCTTCCCACCAGTCATAGGAATGGTTTAGTAATAAGAAGTCACTAGAAATAAACAAATCTGGCAGATGGTTTAACTCTCTACGAATAACAGCGAAGAAAACCAAGACTGAGGCCAGCCAAAAGTAACGACCCAACTTGATACGGCTCTGCACTATATACTGTGTACAGCGTAATAAACAGACTATTAAGATAATAGTGCTAGCGATTTCGATAATGCCATTTTCAGTAAAAATGCTGAACTCCTAATACACAAATAATAAAAAAGTGAGCGCAAAGGCTCACTAAATCATTTAAAAAATAAATTTAATAGGTCGCTATTATACCGTGAATTTCAGGGTAGTATCGTTATGGAATATAACTATCTAGTCAGAAAACACTATCAATGTAGTCAATCTATTCTGAGTCATTCTAAAGTTGCATACTATTGTCTTTAACCTGACAGCGCCATAGAATCCTAAAACAAAGCTTCCATGCGCAGCAGGGCAGAGAGGAAATGGTCTTTGTCCTCAGTTTTATCATTGTAATAATTTAGCTCTGTTTGCACATAAAGCCATTCGCGCCAAACTGGCTGGCGGTAGCTGATAGCCGGGCCGTAACTGTTGAGCAACTTTTTATCTGTATCAAAGTAACCACTGGTAGAGATACCGTAGGCCAGCTGCTTTTCATTACCCATATAATGTACTTGTCTGAGATCGTTGCCCCAATCTGTGCTTTCCTCATCGTCTCGATTGCGATAGCGAATGGTCGTGCGATTATTGATAAAGCGGTTGGCATCCGAGCCGTATTTTAGAGTGAGACCACCTCTGACATAGTGCTTACTATCGAGACCATAGCGATAGAAGTTGTCGTTGCTGACAGTGAGCCTATCGCCCTCATACCAGTTTTTATCCACGCTAATCTTGACATAAATATCGTCAACAGAGCGAACGCCAAGGTCTACATCTGTTTTTACACCCAGCTGCTTTTCGATCTCGTCATCAAAACGTGACCAACGTAGGGCGAGAGAAGCATTATCGTCTCGAGTCTGTCTGGTATTAACGAGTCTATCTTGGCGGTTGGTGGCTGCTTGGTCGGTGTCTCCTGCTGCACTTTGTTTTAAGAAGGTATCATCATCTAGGTCTTCATCACCAATGATTAGGCTGAAGCGTTCTTCTAGCACTGGTAGTCGTAAGCGACCACGAACTCTAGGTTCTACTGTGACGTCACTGCCCATTTTGGGGTCATTGGCCCAGCGCGTATCTAGCACCAGTCGTAAGCTGGCTCTGGCTGGTTTCTCTGGCTCTGGCTCGCCGAACCAACCATCCATATTGTTTGCACATTCATTCAATTTATCTTTGACGTCTTTTCGTTTGTCGTCCGTCCATCCCCATTTTTCACTATTTGGCTCAGGAGACAAATCTGCAGTCTTATCGTCGAAATGAGCAGACGTTAAAAGGGTGTCTATTTCTGCTGTCGCTTCTTCAGATAAAGTGTCAGAGGCTGCTTGCACTGATGATTCGTTTGTGGTGTCAGCTTCTGCTGCTGCGTTAGTATTGACAGAAGTTTCAGCAATTGCAGGAGTCAATAGACCAATGCTGAAACAGCACAGAATACTGATAGAAAATAATTTGGTCATAGCGAGGTTCGTTTGCTTCTCTGATATCGGTTTCTTTCAGACTGATATGAATAAATAATACCAAACCCAAAAAGTGCGATTAACTTTGTCAAACTTGCTAAGTCTACTAGGTGTAGTACTTGCACAAGTTTTCCGCGTTACTCTAATTTTTGGAAATGATATAAGAAGCGATTATGGCATACATTGACGGGGAATTGAGGATGGGATGGTGTGGAAGAATGAGATATAACGAGTTTTTAAATGATTATAAACTAAGATCTTTCAAGTTGATCACACGATGACAAAGCCTAGCGACCAGAGCGGCGTCATGACTCACGACCAGTATACCGACGTCACTATGCTCAAACCTCTCAAGCACCGCTTGCCAAATCTGCGCTTGCGTAATCGCATCAAGCATGGTTGTCATCTCGTCAGCAATGAGAAACTTCGTCTTTGGCCCAAGCGCCCTTGCCACACAGAACCGCTGCAGCTCGCCTCCTGATAGCTCCCTCGGAAAGCGCGTAAACCATTCTTCTTCAATCCCTAATAAATCTAACAATTCTTTATTAGGTTCCCAACCTTCATTAAGCACTTTCCACATTTTCCAGCGTGGGTTCACCGCTTTTTCAGGATGCTGAAAAACCAATTGCACAGGATGATAGGCTTTTTTAGAGATAGCTGACCCATTCAGCGTGACGCTTCCTTCTAAGGCCGCTTCATAACCCGATAAAATGCGACAAAGAGTTGTTTTACCTGAGCCACTAGGCCCCACC
Organism: Psychrobacter fulvigenes; assembly: GCF_904846155.1. NCBI lineage: Bacteria > Pseudomonadati > Pseudomonadota > Gammaproteobacteria > Moraxellales > Moraxellaceae > Psychrobacter > Psychrobacter fulvigenes. Next base: position 2,783,441 of record NZ_CAJGZP010000001.1, on the reverse strand, counting down.
AGCCCCACTATTTCACCTGACTTTATCGTTATATTCACTCCTCGAAATAACCAAGGGCTATCTTCGTAGCGAAATCCAATATTTTTAGCTTCAAGTCGCATGCAGACACCTTACTTTTCCTTCACGAAGATCTCGCATGTCTGGCTGTACTTCGCTGCAGTCAGGTATCATAAGCGCACAGCGCGGCGCAAATAAGCAACCGGGCGGAAGGCCAGTTGCTTTAGGCTGCGAACCTGCAATGGGTATAAAATCGTTTTGTGGCAATGCACGCCATAATGCTCTGCTGTAAGGGTGACGCAGTCTGCTACCGTCTCCCGTAAAATCTTCTACTGATGCGACTTCAAGCGTCGTCCCTGCATAAAAAACAGCGATTCGATCGGCGATTTGCAGCGCCGCTTCAATGTCGTGGGTAATGAACATAATGGTGCGCCCCTCGTCAGCCAGATCTCGAAAGCTTTGCAGCGCCTCCTTGATGACCACAGGATCAAGTCCGGGCGTTGGTTCATCGGCAATAATAAGCTTAGCATCTCTGACAATGGCAGTCGATAACAGGGTTCTGCGCGCCATACCGCCAGAGAGCTCAAAAGGGTACATGTCTTCAACTTCTGGGGCTAAATGCAGGCGCTCAAACGTTTCTCTTTGCGCCTTAATGGTTGCTTTATCGTTTGCAGGCGATCTGACTTGCTTACCTATGCGCATAAGGGGATTGAGAAAATTAACGGATTGCGGAATCAAGGCAATCTCGCTGGCACGTAATAATTCTTGGCGCTCAGCCGTCAAGGCTTCACCCTTATATTTAATGCTGCCACTCACGTTCGCATTAGACGGCAAAATACCCAAAATGGAGTGGGCAAGTAAACTCTTTCCTGAGCCACTTGCTCCAACAATCGCTAGTATTTCACCCTTTTTTAGGCTCACATCTAAACCTGAGACGACATTAAGCTCCCTTTGTTTTAACCCACCTGTATATTGGTTAAACGATATCGATAAATCGTTTACTTCTAGAATGTCCATCTATTTTCTCTCTTTTTTTAGTGGTTTTACTGATTCGCTTGGGTAGGGTCAATGAGTTTTCTTATATTCTCGCCAATAGTCTCAAATGTGCGCACCACGATAAGCAAGGACACTCCGGGGAAAAAGGCTAACCACCAAAGACCAGAGGATAAATATTTCATCGACTCTGATAAAATAATACCGATCGCCGGTTCATGAGGCGATAAGCCTAATCCTAAAAACGTCACGGACGCTTCGTGTAAGATAACGTGCGGGAACATGAGCATAAACCCCACTAAAAGCTGCGGGATGAGATGCGGGAATATATGATTAGTCGCAATCCACCACCGCGATTTGCCCATTTGCTGCGAGACTTGAACATAGTCAGCAGAGCGTATTTGCATGACTTCGGCTCTAATCACCCGTGCCAGACTTGGCCAGTGCGTCAGCATCAAACCAACCACGATGCCTTTAAAACCGCCGCCTAGCATAAATGAGATAAGGATGAGCGTCACCAAATGAGGCACACTCAAAAACAGGTCAATAACCCACGTAATCACGCGATCAGTCATACGGCCCATTGTTGCGGCTGCCATACCTAGCACGAGTGCTATAAAAGCGCTGCCTACCGCACCCAACAATCCCACTCCGATACTTAGCTTCAAACCCTTAATCGTGCGTGCAAACATATCTCGGCCCAGCCAATCTGTGCCAAAGAGATGCTCGAGTGAAGGGGACAGGTTACGCTGCGTTAAATTTGTCGCAATTCTGCCTTCATCTATAAAAATGCCACCGAGTATGACACTGGTAAGAAATAAACTGGCGAGTATAATAATCAGCAGCGTTCGTTGTCTGAGGTTGAGTCCAAACCGCTTATTGTTCTTATTGACCATGCTACTTGAGCTGCTTTGTGTATTGGGGCTACTTGGCATCATATCATTCTACTTTCCCTCGTCCTCGGATCGACGAAGTAGTAAATCAGATTGGCAATTAAATTGCCTGCAAAGACAAAGATGTGCTAAATAAAACGATGCCTAATAACAGTGGCACGTCTCCCCGTAAACCTGCGTCTATCGTTGCTTTGCCAAGTCCTGGATAAGAAAACACTTGCTCGGCAAGAATAGCGCCGCCAAACAACTCACTAAACGCAGCGAACTGTAGGGTAACTGCGGGTAAAGCAATATTGCGTAGGCCATGCCTCCAAAACAAAGAAAAACCTTTTTCACCGCGAGCCCTTGCAAATAAGACGTAGTCGCTTGATAGAACCTCAATGAGCTTTTGACGGGTATGCAGTGCCACGTTCGCAACCCCGAGGATACTGAGCGTCAATGCCGGAAGCACAAGGTGTTTTACTCGATCTAAAAACACCACATCCTCCGCTAAAACTCCTGCTGGCACTCCTAAACCGATCGGAAACCAGCCAAGCCATACCGCAAAAATAATAAGCACGAGCAGCCCCATCCAAAAAGTAGGGGTGGAGGCTAGGGTATAGCAGTACCACTGAATAGCGCGATCAATCCATGTGCCTTGTTTCATGGCGGCAACCACACCAAGCACAAAGCCCATCACCCCAGATAACGTCCACGCAACAATCATGAGTGCCAGTGAACTCATAAAGCGTTCACCTATAATCTCACTAACGGGGCGACGATGAATCATGGAGGTGCCCAAATCCCCTTGCAGTACAGCAGAAGCCCAATTGGCATACTGCACTAAAACAGGTTCATTCAGTCCCCAATACTCCGCTATCCGTTCACGCTGTTCAGGTCCTACATTTAACATATCCGCGCCAATGTAAGCTTGCACGGGATCTATGGGAGAGTTTTTCATTAAAATAAAGGAAATAAAGCTAATGGCAATCAGCAATGACGCCATTCTTAGGCCTTTAAACATAAAAAAGCGTGCCGTTTCTCCCTTATTTTTATGCACCTTAGTTAGCCCATTTCCAATCTACGATATTGTCAGTCGCAGGCCAACCGTGTCCATGGACATGGATTCTTTGCTTACCAATATCGAGATTGTCTTTCATCAAATACAAGTGATCAACGTTCACAAGCCAAGCCCAAGCCGCGTCACCTTTGCCGCTCAAACCAGTCGTCCCGTCCCATTGCGCTTTTTTCCAATACTCAAGCGCTTCCTTTTCACTCTTTGCTTGCAGCGCTTGTTCAAAATATTTATCTACGGTTTTATTGCTGTAATAGCCCGTATTGTTGTAATCAATGCCCGCGTTTTCACTGCCATAAATATTGACCATCTCATGTGGATTATGGCTGCCCCAGCCCATCAACACGGCGTCAGAATGCATTTTTTTGCCAATGATATCCCAGCTGCCGCCTTTGATATTGATCTGAATGCCCAAGGGCTTCATCATATCGGCAACGGCAATGGCAAGTGACTGTCTGATGACGTCATTTGCTAAGTAATGCAGGGTAAATTCGGCTTTTAGTCCATTCTTTTCAAGCACGCCGTCGCCATTGGTATCTTCCCAGCCTGCATCGGCTAGTATCTTACGAGCGCCATCCATGTCGGCATCATCAATCACAGTTTCTGGATTCCACCATGGCAGACCATCGACCGAGGTATAAGCGGGTGAACCATAGCCTTCTAACACCCCTTCAATTAACGCTTCACGGTCTACTGCAATATCGATAGCATGACGAATCGCTGGGTCAGCGGTGACGTCGTTACCAATAGCCAAACCCTCTTTGGTCACTGCACCGGACTTAACATAAGGAAACGCAATGCCGCGGTTATCCACTGTTTTCACGGCTTCAAGTTTCATGCCAGCAACTTCTTTATTACTAAAAGCGGCGGGAAGATAAGTGATATCAACAGTTCCTGTTTGCGCTGCTGCAAAGGCGGCGTCTTCGCTTAAAAACACAAACGTTAACTTTTTAAAATGAGGCTGATCTTCATAGTACTCAGGATTGGCTTCTACAATAAGTTGTTGCCCTTTATCCCACTGCACTAATTGAAAAGGCCCTGACCCTAAAGGGTTGGCAGCATAATTGTCATCATAAGCATGCTCTGGCACAATCCCTGTCGCAACCAAACTGTTAACAAATGTTGATTGTACGTTCTTTAATGTGAACTGAACCGTTGTCTCGTCAAGCGCTTCCACTTTTTCTAGGATGTTTAAATCCACCACTGACGCACTTTGCAAAGCTTTTTCAAAGGTAAACTTAACGTCTTCAGCCGTTAACCGCTCACCATCGGCAAATTTAACGTCGTCACGTAACATTACCGTCCAGACTTTACCATCCGCGCTTACTGCATAATCTGTCGCCAGATCACCCACAATATTGAGGTCATCATCTCTTTTAAGTAAGGTACTCTGAAATAATGGTGATCCATAGCGTCCCCATCCTGTAATCGGATCAAACCCTGCTTCTGGCTCTGATGCAAACGCTAAGACCAGCTCGTTTTTTGTCTCTTGAGCTGCTGCATTATCTCCAGCATTGTTTTCAGCTGTATTGTTCGTCGGTGATGAACATCCTGTTATTAACACTATGAACAACGCTAATAACCCAATCACTCCAATAGACTTTCTATCCATGGGTGTATGCCCCTTCTTAAAATAAAATGGTATTTAAAAAATGCTCATTATCCAACTGACTTATTCGACTACCTTATTCGAAAAGCAACTTCAAATTATTCAGCAGGTGCGAGTGAAAAATTGCCATGACTCACACCCTTTAGCGTGGTTAACGCATGGCTAAGCTTTTGCACCGCTTTGACTTTACCTTTTACCACGATGATCTCAAGACAGTTTGCTTCACTGATATGAAAATGCGTGGTCGCTAGGATCAAATCATGATGTTCATGTTGAATTCTAGTCATCTCCTCAACCAGTTTTCGCTGATCGTGATTGTAGAACAACAAAATACTGCCAGCGATTATTTGTTCACTGTCTTCATAGATGTGTTGCATAATGGATTCGCGTACTAAATCGCGGAATGCTTCAGAGCGGTTACTATAGCCCTTTAGAGCAACTAACCTATCAAACTTCTTGAGTAAGCCTTCCTCCATAGAGACGCCGAATCTTTTTAAATTTGAATCCTGCATAAACACGCTTCCTATCTGGCTATTACTTAGATAGTAACACGTTAGTTAAAAAACGTGTCACGCGGTAGCCTAAAAAAAGCGTCACATACAAATATGACGCGATGACGCTTTAAATCTATTATGAAAATGAATTCCCTACAATAGGTAGGTATTTTTTATTATACAGTCTTCCTACCTATTTCCCAACTTTTTTTTAGAATAAGGAGTTCTCGTAGTGGGATGAGTACTTATAATATCTTCGGCTATAAGCAAGTAGGGTGCGCCCAGCGCACCGATAAGATAAATATCTCTCAAAACGGGTGCGCTGGGCGCACCCTAAGCCAAAAATCTAAACTAAATCAGCGTTTAATGCGCCTCATCCCAATTTTTCCCAAAACCAATCTCAATCAGTAGCGGCACAGCAAAGTCAACTTCCCAGCCTTTATCAGCAGCAGTTACTGTCAGGATGTCTTGCATCGCGTTAGTAATCAGCTTGGCAATGTCATCAGCCTTATCTGTATCTACCTCAAACACCAGCTCATCATGGACTTGTAGCAGCATTTTTGCGTCAGCTTTCGGTAGTACTTTATCGACGGCAATCATGGCAAGTTTGATTAGATCGGCGGCCGAACCTTGTAGTGGTGCGTTGATCGCAGCACGCTCAGCGCCTTGTTGAACCATACGATTGCTGTGGCTAATATCAGGTGTGTAGAGCTTGCGACCTAATATGGTTTCGACATAGCCTTTTTCATGAGCGCTGGCGCGAGTATTGATCATATAGTCTTTGACCCCAGGATAACGATCAAAGTACATATCGATATAGTCTTGCGCTTCACCGCGACTCATCTGCAACTGCTTGGCAAGACCAAAGGCGCTCATGCCGTAGAGTAGGCCAAAGTTAATGGCTTTGGCATTGCGGCGCTCAGTTGGAGTGACATCAGCGACATCTTTGCCAAGTACCTCAGCAGCGGTGGCGGCATGAATATCTAGCCCGTCGTTAAAAGCACGTGTTAAGTTTTTATCGCCTGAGAAGTGCGCCATCAGTCGCAATTCAATTTGCGAGTAATCCGCTGCCAAGATGACGCGGCCTTCTGGTGCGATAAAGGCTTGGCGGATCAGACGCCCAGTGGCGGTACGGATAGGGATGTTTTGTAAGTTAGGATCTGTCGATGACAGTCTGCCAGTACTGGTCAGCGCTTGATGATAGCTGGTGTGCACACGGTCAGTTTCGCTATCTGCCACATTATCAAGTGCATCGGTATAGGTGCTTTTTAGCTTAGAAAGCCCGCGATACTCCAAGGTAATATCGACCAAAGGGTGGTCGACTTTTGAGAGTACGGCTTCACCAGTTGAGTATTGACCAGACTTGGTTTTTTTACCACCAGGGACGCCAAGCTTCTCAAACAGCATCTCGCCAAGCTGTTTCGGTGAGCCTAAGTTAAACTCTTCTCCAGCCACTTCATAAGCGCGTTTTTCAAGCGCAATGATTTCTTCATCAAAGCGTTTTGACAGCTCATTTAAGAATGAGCGCTTAATCAAAATACCATGCGCTTCCATTTGGCAGAGGATTTCGGCAGTTGGAATCTCCAACTCATGCAGCAGTCTAAAATTAGTGTCGTCATCCGCAAGCTTGTCACGGAAGATGTCAAATAGCTGATAGGTAATGTCGGCATCTTCACAAGCGTAGTCGCTAGCGATATCGATGGCTACTTTGTCAAAGCTAACTTGTTTGGCGCCTTTGCCAGCGACATCCTCGAAACTGATGGTCTGGGTTTGTAAGTAATACCGTGCTAGTTCATCCATGCTATGACGAGTCACTGCGGCATTAATCACGTAGCTTGCGAGCATGGTATCCATCGCCCAATTGTTAGGACGCTCATGTATCGCGCCGACTAGGTCGATATCATACAGACTGAGGATATGGGCATCGTATTTGAGATGTTGACCTATTTTGCCAACTTTTGGATTTTCTAGGATGGGTTTGAGCTTGGCAAGTACTGTGTCGCGGTCAAGCTGCTTTGCGCTCAGCTCATCGTCCTCTAGGCTATGAGCTAACGGCACATAATAAGCTTCATGCGCTTGCACGGCAAAAGACAAGCCAACAAGCTCGGCCTGACGCCAATAAATGCTGGTCGTTTCGGTATCAATGACAAAATGCGGCGCGGCTTCCAATTGGGCAATCAAGCTATCAAAAGCGGGCATGTCGAGGATGGTATGCCACGCTTTATCATGACTTTTACTGTCTTTGATATTATCAATTTTGGTCGATTGCAAAGATTTAGCGACTTGCGCTTGTGATTCAGCATCCGCTTGACTATCTGCGACACTTTGTGAGCCGTTCGCTGGATGGTTAGGATGATCCAGAGAGGCCAGCTCGTTCTTAAATTCAAGCTCAGTGTACAGCGCGCGGAGCTTATCTATATGAGCGCAAGGGTCGGTATTGATTTTTAAGTCGTCCCAATCTTGTCCAATCTCTAAGTCTGTGACGATGGTTGCTAGTTGAGCATTGAACGGAATGGTATCCGCATGCTCGATTAAGCCTTTTGCACCGCGGCCTTTTATATAGCCAATGTTCTTTAGCATATTATCGATACTGCCGTACTCATTAAGCAGATCTTTGGCGGTCTTTTTGCCGATACCAGGTACGCCTTTGATGCCGTCAGATGAATCGCCCATTAGTGTCAAAAAGTCAATCATTTGGCTCGGGTTGATACCATACTTATCAACCACCGCTTGGCTATCAACGATTTTACCCGTGAAGCTGTCTTCCAATATCACACAATCATTGACCAGCTGCATCATGTCTTTGTCACCAGTCGAGATGACCACATGATGGCCTTGCTCGACCGCGCGATAGGCAAGCGTACCGATGATATCATCGGCTTCTGCGCCTTCTATACGCAATAAAGGAATACCTAGCGCCGCTACCAAATGGTGAATATAAGGAATTTGCTCTATCAGCTCAACATCCATGGGCGGACGCGCTGCTTTGTAATCAGAGGACATGGCATGACGGAAAGTCGGCGACTTGGTATCAAAACAAACGGCCATATGGGTTGGATGGTAACGGCGCATCACTTTGAGCAGCGCATTGAGCGTGCCACGGATGGCGTTGGTGGTCAGCCCTTGAGTGTTTGTCATGGTCTTGGGTAGCGCATGATAGGTACGAAACAGGTAATAAGATCCATCCACTAAGATGAAAGGCGGCTGATCCTTGTCCACGTGGCTGGTATCCATCGTTGCCACATTAGGCATGGTATTAAAATTTGGCAGCGCATTGGGATTAATAGGCGAGTGCGAGTTGTGGTCATTATCAGTCATAGAGGTCACTTATCTGGTAGCAAATATTAGTAAAGTAATAATAGTATTGTTATGAAGTATATAAAAATAATATGCGCGATTATTCAATGTTTATGCCATACATGGCTTAAAATCACACAATTGAGCTAAATATAAGAAAGCTTAAATTAAGAGAAGAGGTGCCCTTATTATAACGATAAAATCCGTCCTTGCCGAACTGATGACCAATTGATAAACAGCGATGATGGGCACGACCAAAATACGAGTAATAAAAAGGAGAATCCAGCGCTTGCTAGATTCTCCTTTATAACACTGGGTGCGATTGGCTATTCTAATCGCCAATTAATGACCAGCTGCTTTTCATTACTTTACTTCAGAGGTTACTTCGACGTCGATGTTGCCACGCGTCGCTTTCGAGTACGGGCAAACCTGATGTGCCTTATCGACAAGCTTTTGAAACTCATCAGCAGATAGATCCGTATTCTTACCAATCACATGAATTTTTGCCGCCAGCTTGTAATCATGTCCTTCGCCCTGCATGAGGTCCACTTCTACTTCAGTCGTTGAGTCGAATTTGGCTTTTTCCATTTGTTTGACCGCGCCCAGTGCACCATCAAAACAGGCGCTATAACCCATCGCAAATAGTTGTTCTGGATTGTTGCCTTCTTTGCCAGAACCTGGTGGCACCATATTGATGCTCAGGTCGCTATCAGCTAAGCTCGCTGAACCTGCACGGCCACCAGTAGTAGTACCTTTAGTAGAATATAAAGTTTTCATAATATGTCCTTATTTATAAATTTTTACAAGTGATCGATTGATCATTTTTATATATAACTATCTGTCTATGCTTTAAATGATGCTGTGTATGACAAAGCCTCATCGAGTTGCTTATTTAGCATAACAGATTATAAGCCTGAAACTATATGGGGCGAGTAAGAGTGTGCTATGGATTTGTAAGTACGATTTATCCTGTTTAAGAGGCCGATTATCATGACTGCAGGCTAGCTAATGAGATGGCTGTTAACTTTTAAGAGACTAAAATACTAAGGTGTTACTTGTCTAGATATTTAAGCCTTATTTTGAAAAGAGTGTTCCTTAGTAGATGACTAAAGCGTGTTTTTGCTCTCTAACTCTGCACCTTTACGCTAAATCCGCTACAATACGCGCACTATTTATTCTATTTATTTAGATTGATTTCTCAATCACACAACCGTTGAAGCCCAAAATTATGAGCGTAGATTCAAAAACATTGAACAAAGAAGTTGCCAAACGTCGCACCTTCGCCATCATCTCGCATCCTGATGCTGGTAAAACCACCATGACCGAAAAGCTACTGCTATGGGGTCAAGCCATTCAGGTGGTAGGCGAAGTCAAAGGTCGCAAAACCGATCGCCATGCGACTTCCGATTGGATGAGCATGGAGCAAGAGCGTGGGATTTCAATCACTACCTCGGTCATGCAGTTTCCATATCAAGATCATATCGTCAACTTACTAGACACCCCAGGTCACGCTGACTTCAGTGAGGACACCTATCGCACATTGACAGCAGTAGACAGTGCGCTGATGATGGTCGACGGGGCAAAAGGCGTTGAAGAACGTACCATCAAGTTGATGGAAGTGTGCCGGATGCGTGATACACCGATTATATCTTTTGTAAACAAGCTGGATCGCCAAATTCGAGAGCCACTTGAGCTGCTCAGTGAAATCGAAGACGTACTGAAGATTAAGTGTATTCCAGTCACTTGGCCGATCGGTATGGGACAGGATTTCGTTGGGGTCTATCACCTTGCAGAAGACAAAACCTACCTGTATGAAAAAGGCCACGGTGGCGAGATTACTGTCGCCGAGACTCGTGAAGGCTATGACTATCCTGATATACGTGAGCGCTTAGGTAAGCTGATGTTTGATGCTTTTGAAGAGTCGCTTGAGCTGGTGCAAATGGCGTTAGAGGACTTCACGGTCGAAGAGTTTTTAGCGGGCGAGATGACGCCAGTATTATTTGGTACAGCACTGGGTAACTTCGGTGTCAACATGGTACTAGATACTTTAGTTAAATATTCACCGCCACCAAAAGCGCATCCTACCCATGAGCGTGAAGTTGCAGCGACTGAAACCAGCTTTAGCGGTTTTGTTTTCAAAATTCAGGCCAACATGGATCCACGCCACCGTGACCGTATTGCATTTTTACGCGTCTGCTCAGGTAAATACGAAAAGGGCATGAAAATGAAGCATGTGCGTCTGGGGAAAGACGTACGCATTGCCGATGCGTTGACCTTTTTGGCAGGTGACCGTGAAGCCTTAGAAGAAGCTTATCCAGGGGATATCATTGGTTTGCACAATCACGGCACTATCTCTATTGGGGATAGCTTCACTGAAGGCGAAGATCTGAACTTTACAGGTATTCCGCACTTCGCGCCTGAGCTGTTCCGCCGTGTGGTATTACGAGATCCCCTGAAGTCAAAAGCCTTACAAAAAGGCCTGCAGCAATTGAGTGAAGAGGGTGCTACCCAAGTATTTATGCCGCAGATTAATAATGACCTTATCCTAGGTGCAGTAGGGGTACTACAGTTTGAAGTGGTCGCCCATCGACTCAAAGAAGAGTACAAAGTACAGTGTACCTTTGAGCCTGTCTCTATCGCCACGGTACGCTGGATTCATTGCGATGACGAGGCAGTGCTAGCGAAGTTTAAGAAGAAAGCCCATGATCAGTTATCAATCGATGGTGGTGGCTATCTGACTTATCTTGCACCTAGCCGTGTGAACTTGCAACTGATGCAAGAGCGCTATCCAGAAGTGACCTTTAGTAATACCCGTGAGAGTAATACCCGCGAGCAGTAAACGACTTATAGTCAAGCCACTATATTGAACAGGGTCATCAAATCATCTTTATAAATTTAAAAAGACACGCTCGACGTGTCTTTTTTATTGTCTAAAACTTTATAAAAAAACAGCTTATAAAAAACAGTTGATAAGAAAAACAGTGTTTCAACAATATAACGCAACAGTTACGGTAGAATACATAGGAGAACTTATCCGTTTAATAATAAGGACGTACGGCCATGACTCAGTCACCAAGCTTAGATATATTAGGTTTTCACTTAGCAGACCTGCAGCAGCGCCTGCATATACCGACTGTGTCTATTGGTACGGCAATGCTTGGGGTAGCTTTGCTTAGTGCAACCACCCTCACGGCTCATGCCAGTACTCTCATTAATGCCACAGACTATCTGCAGTATGAGCTTCCGCAAGAGATACAGGAGCGCTGTGACGCGCGCCAAAACTGTCCAGATATCGAAGTACAGTATCTTAATAGCAATCACGATTGGATGAATACACTCACCAATGCTCGTATCGATGAGATAGTGGTGAACAGCAAGCCAACTGAGTCGGCTCCCGTTAGCGTTGACCACAAAAACAGTGTCAAAACAGCGCTAGATGAGTTTGCAGCCTCTCAGTTCAACGATCTGCCAGATGACAGCGTGTTCGTTTATAGTTTGATGGTAAAGCCTAGCTATTTAGGTCATGTCGATGACTATGAACTGTTTGAGATAGACTCTTATGTCTTTACCGGTGGCGCTCATGGCATGCCTTACAGCGAATACTTGATATTCGATCAAAACACGAAAAGACAAATACAGCTAGAGCAAATCCTGCGCTATGGTGTGAAAGCTCGTTTTAAAGCAGTTGCTTATGATGCCTATGCAGAGTGGGTAAAAACAGTTGCCGAAGATCCTAGCAGCTATGAGAAAAGCTGGCCGTTTACTCTCAGTGATGATGTTACATTGACTGACAAAGGGATTAATCTGCGCTATCAGCATTATGCCATTAGCCCTTACGCTTACGGCATGCCAGTGTTAAGCATTCCCTATGATAAATTACATGGCATTATTAAACCGCAGTTTTTCCCTATATCAAAGTAATAGCCTGAAGCAGACAAAGTAACAGTATAGGTAAGTGTTTTGGTTTGGCAGCGATTCGCTGTTTATACGAATGATACGATAAAACAGCAGTAATAATCTTAACTTTTAAGGTAAAGCTGCTAAGATAAAAAGCATTAAATAGTGTGGGCGATATGATAGACAGCCTGAAAAAAAGCCGCCAATAACAATATTATAAGTTGAAGTAGGCCAGCACTGTTTTACAAAGTTATAGTAATCGTAGCTTAAAATATTTATGGATAATAAGGAGCAGTAGCATGACAAATAACTCAGAAGATGTCGTAGCAAAATCAACGACTTGGCAGCTCAACGCCTTAACAGAAGCGCTTGGCGATCTAACTTTGACCGTCAGTGACAGCCTCACAGTCGGACGAGGTAGTGATAACAATGTGGTACTAGGTAGTAAGCAGGTATCGCGTAATCATGCTCTGCTAAGCGTATTAAATGGCAATTTATACCTCAAAGACTTAGGGTCATCCAATGGTACTTTTATTAATGATGAGCGTCTCGAAGGCAATAAGTCCAAGCAGCTAAAAACTGATGATAAGGTTGGATTTGCAAGCTTTAGCTTTGTGGTCAGTAAGCCTGTAGCTGCTACTGAGACTCAGCAGCCAGCGCCTATCGTATCAGATGAGACAATGCCTGAGGTAGAGCCTGCTACTGAGATAGCACCTGCTGCGGAATCTGATACCGCTGCTCAACCAACAGAAGTAGCTGATGTTGTGGTTGACGAGTCGCAAGTAGCGCTCAAGCCTACTGCTCCTATAGATGTTGAGCCAGTGGTACAAGAGCCTGTTTCTCCAGAGCCTGTGGTTAAAAAAACAGTAGTAGAAGAAATCCTACCAACTGATGATAGTTTAGAGACCACGCCTATTGTAGATGAGGTCAAAGCAGAGCCAGTCGGCAATGCTCATGCGGATAAGCCAATGGTTGAAGAACCAGTTTCTCCAGATCCTGTTGTTGAAAAATCAGCTGTTGAAGAACCAGTAGTTAAAGAAACTGGGATTGAAGAAGTGTTGGCTGATAAGCGCGATACGACTCCTGTCGAAACAGAGCCAGCTGCTGCCGCAAGTACCACGACCGAGCAAGCAGTTGTGACGCCTGAAGCCAGCATTGAGAAGAGTGTAGACGAAGAGTTGGTGACTGAGAAAGCCAGTACTGAGCAGCCTACAATCAGCCCAGAGCAAGATAAAACCACCACAACGACCCTACAAGAAGAGGCGGATCCTGATGTGTTGCGTGCCAAGCAAGCAGCGACAGCACAGTTTTCGGGCACGGCAAATCTAGGACAGCCTCGGGATATTGGTACCGAAGGTAATAATGCTCTAGATCAAGCCCTCAACAACCCTGCTACTAATGCTGGGCAGCCACAGAAAAAATCAAGTGGCAGCTGGTTTGTTTGGGTGTTTGCGATTATTATCATTATTGCTTTGGCGTTATGGTTATTTAACACAGGCTCTGTCTAAAACAGTCTCATTTAACGTTGAAGTGACTTTTTGATAAGTGATCTTTTGATAAGTGGCTTTACTGTACATGACTGAGTCATCCTAATTATTTATAATGCTTGCTGGCTTTGATATACTGGCAAGCATTTTTATTCCACTCTTAACTATTTGACTTTGTTGTCGTAGACTATAGTCGGAGTACTTTTAAACCGCTACGGTGTTACCCGCCCTAGATGTACTCAGTGTACTATCTGCGGTCGGTCGCCTTGTAGCGATTTTAAAATTCCTTGACTATAGGTTTTGAACCAGCACTTTGAAAAGGCTCAAAACATAGCCTGTAGCCGACAATTATTTAATACGCTACTCATAAGTTATTATTAATATCAAAGCAATGACCTAAACACAGTTGATTCATCGATTGAGTACTTTCAATATTTGAGATATTGACGGTCGTTATTGCCTTGTCCTTTCTGTTTTTTCACAGTTTTTGTGCCCATATTGTTCTAAGAGACGCCTTAATTATGATGACTTTTGAAGAATACAAAGCCTTTAAAGCCCAAGGCTTTAGCCACGCACCTCTTATTAAAAAACGCCTGATGGATGCTCAGACCCCAGTGTCTGTATTTTCAAAGGTACGTGATTTGAGTGGTTCGGCCTATTTGTTTGAGTCAGTGGTAGGCGGTGAGCGCTGGGCTCGATATTCAATGATTGGTCTCGGCAGTGATCTTATTTTGCAGTATGCAGATGGCAATATGACCACCAAAAAAGACAATCATATTGATACCAATCCCGTTGAGGATCCTTTTGACTACATTCGTCAACTGATGGCTGAATACAAGATGCCAACAGCTGCAGACATCAAGTCTTTGCCCAGCTTTAGCGGCGGCTTGGTTGGCTACTTTGGTTATGACATGGTGCGGGTGATTGAGCCCAGTGTCGGACTATCTGATGCGCCAAATACTATGTCACTACCCGATATGTGGCTGATGCTGTCGATGAGCGTCATTGTCTTTGATAGACTAGAAAACACCTTATCTATCATCGTGTATGCCGATTGTCATACTGAAGACGGCTATGGAGCTGCTATCCGCGAGCTGGAAAAAATAGAAGACAAGCTCGCTGAGATGCCAGATTTAAGCGCACCGATCATGCCGACGCCAAAGTTCAAATCGCAAACAGGTGAAGAGAAATACTGTAGCGACGTCAATAAAATTAAAGACTACATCTTAGCAGGGGATGTGATGCAGGTAGTTCCTGCCCAGCGCTTGACTGCTGACTATACAGGCGATTCACTGGCTGTCTATCGCGCATTGCGGTTTTTAAATCCATCGCCGTATCTGTTTTTGGTTCATGGCTATACCTTAGATGACCACAAGCGTTTTGATATCATAGGTGCGTCGCCTGAAATCTTATCGCGTATTGAAGATGGAAAAGTAACCGTGCGCCCACTCGCTGGCACGCGTAAGCGTGGACGTGATGAAGCAGAAGACTTAGCGCTTGAGAAAGAACTACTCGCAGATAAAAAAGAAATCGCTGAGCATCTTATGCTGATTGATTTAGGGCGTAATGACATTGGCCGTGTCTGTGAATATGGTAGCGTAAAAGTCACCGAAAAGATGTTTATTGAGCGCTATTCTCAGGTGATGCATATCGCCTCTAACGTCGAAGGTACTGTCTTAGCGGATAAAGATGCGCTTGATGTTTTTTGTGCCACTTTTCCAGCAGGTACCTTATCTGGTGCGCCCAAAATCCGAGCCATGCAAATCATCGATGAGGTTGAGCCAGTGCGCCGTACCGTGTTTGGTGGCTCAGTAGGGTATCTAGGCTGGCATGGTAATATGGATACCGCCATCGCCATTCGTACGGCTGTGATGCGCCGCGGTAAGATACATATCCAAGCAGGTGCTGGGGTGGTTGCTGATTCGGTGCCAGAAGCTGAGTGGGAAGAAACCAACAAAAAAGCATTAGCATTGGTCAAAGCCGTAAAAATGGCCTGTGATGGCTTGCGTATTCGCTAAGCACTCGATCAAAAAAATTCAAAACATGACAACAATGAGATAAAGTGTTGTTTATCAGATAAAAAAATGGCAATATAATCAAGTGTCTAGGTTTTTTTATTGAAATAGACTCGAAAAAACCAAAAAAGGGCTTGCGTCTGTCAAAATATTTGATAGAATAGCCACCACTTTGAAGAGATAAGCCGACTTAGCTCAGTTGGTAGAGCAACTGACTTGTAATCAGTAGGTCGCCAGTTCGATCCCGGCAGTCGGCACCATTTCTTTCGAAGTCGCTTTTTATGAATTTGCTTTATATTAAAGTCAACTTTGTTCAAAGCACCCTTAGGTGGGATTGGGGAGCGGTCAAACCCAACAGACTGTAAATCTGTCGCGAAAGCTTCGAAGGTTCGAATCCTTCTCCCACCACCATATATTTTAAGTTTGTTATAGCGCCAAGCATACTCTGACTACAGAGCTAATCTTTATAAAAGATATTTTTTATAAGAGACACCCTGCGCAAGAGTTATTGCGGGTGTGGTATAATGGTAACACCTTAGCCTTCCAAGCTAATGACGCGGGTTCGATTCCCGCCACCCGCTCCATATATGTGGCATCGACTGCAAAGCATTATTGAATAATTAAATAACTCATCACGACAACCAATTATTATATGTTGTTTCGTGATATTTTTTTTAGTAAAGCCTACGGGTTTGTGTAAAATACGCTCATATAGCTCAGCGGTAGAGCACTCCCTTGGTAAGGGAGAGGTCTTGAGTTCAATTCTCAATATGAGCTCCATTTATTGTTCAAGTTTGTGTTGTTCAGGTGTGATATAAACGCTGTGCTAAAAAGTTAGCGGCACCAGATTGATAACAGCCCTCTTGGATAACGATATAGAGTTTTGGCCGATATTGAATAACATAACGCTAACTCGGCAAGTAATGACTCAAAGGTAACACCGAGGTGTTGCCTTTTAGTGCTGTCAGTTTGTTAATTAGTTATTATATGCTTATTAAACATATAAAATATTTTAACAGATGAGTTGATTGAAAAAAGACAGTAACGCACCATATAGATTAATCTAACAGACGATATTTAGTAGTTTCACCCTAGCGTCAACGGTTTGATGGTTTTAATTCTGTCATAAGCCGTCAAACAGCTATTTACCAATCTTTGATAATTGAAGATTAACCAATAAAGAGGAAAACCCCATGGCAAAGGCCAAGTTTGAACGCAACAAGCCACACGTCAACGTCGGCACCATCGGACACGTTGACCATGGTAAAACAACCCTAACAGCCGCTATCGCAACCGTAGCAGCCATCACCTCTGGCGGCGAAGCCAAAGACTACGCAGCCATCGACAGCGCCCCAGAAGAAAAAGCGCGTGGCATCACCATCAACACCTCACACGTAGAATATGACACCGAAACCCGTCACTACGCCCACGTTGATTGCCCAGGTCACGCCGACTATGTTAAAAACATGATCACTGGTGCTGCCCAAATGGACGGCGCAATCTTAGTCGTATCAGCGACTGACGGCCCAATGCCACAAACCCGTGAGCACATCCTGCTATCACGTCAGGTTGGCGTACCGTACATCATCGTATTCATGAACAAATGCGACCTAGTTGACGACGAAGAGCTACTAGAGCTCGTAGAAATGGAAGTTCGCGAACTTCTTAACGACTACGACTTCCCAGGTGACGACACCCCAATCGTAAAAGGCTCAGCCACCCAAGCCCTAAAAGGCGACGAAGGCAAATACGGCCAACCAGCTGTTGTAGAGTTATTAGGTATCCTAGACACCTACATCCCAGAGCCAGAGCGTGACGTCGACAAAGCATTCCTAATGCCAATCGAAGACGTATTCTCAATCTCAGGTCGTGGTACCGTTGTTACCGGCCGTGTTGAATCAGGTATCGTCCGCGTTGGCGACGAAATCGAAATCGTCGGTATTCGTGACACCCAAAAAACCACCTGTACTGGTGTAGAGATGTTCCGTAAACTGCTAGACGAAGGTCGTGCAGGCGAAAACTGTGGCGTACTACTACGTGGTACCAAGCGTGAAGACGTACAACGTGGCCAAGTACTAGCGAAGCCAGGTTCAATCACCCCGCACACCAAATTTGACGCAGAAGTATACGTACTGTCAAAAGAAGAAGGTGGTCGTCATACTCCGTTCCTAAACGGCTATCGTCCACAGTTCTACTTCCGTACCACTGACGTAACTGGCGCAATCCAATTACAAGACGGTACAGAAATGGTTATGCCTGGTGACAACGTTGAGATGGGCGTAGAGCTTATCCACCCAATCGCTATGGACAAAGGCCTACGCTTCGCTATTCGTGAAGGCGGCCGTACTGTAGGTGCTGGTGTTGTTGCTAACGTACTTAGCTAAGTTTAACCAAGTCAGAGTAATCTGACAGAGGTTATGTAGCGAAACAAAAGCCATCCTTGATTAAGGGTGGCTTTTTTTATGCAGGTGGGTAGGGGTAAATGCTATAAGTGAATAACGATTAACATTTACGGTGTAATGGACAAAATTCATGCTAAAAAGTAGAAGGTAGTCGCTAATGGACATAATTCATGCTATTTGCGTGACTTTGAGAGTAAAAAGTCTTTAATAAACCGTAACTTACGGTGCTCATTTAAGCCATGATGACTGTGTAATTGCCGCTTGAGCTTACTAAATAAACCTTCAAGCGTATTGGTTGTATTTGGTATATCTAAGTGCTCATATTCTTGATAAGTAAACAACCAATCACTGTTGGTTCGCAGGCTACGATAAGCACTTCTAAGACGCTTATGCGTGTACCAAGTTCTACCCGTATCCTCATTGGTACTACGTTCACTGAGATAGGCTTCGTAAGTCAGGTACCAGTGATCTAAGCACTTTATGAACGCGGCTTTATCAAGCTGTGTTAGGGTCAAAGTAAGCTGCCTAAGCTCAATGCTAGCGATATTCTTAGGGCGACGAGTCAGGTAGCGAGTCACTATTTGTATCTGATGAAACTGGCACATCTGACAAGGAGTACTGGTAAATAGCGTTCTAAGTCCTCGTCTACCATCACAGGTGATGCTTTGTATATCAATGCCTAGCACCTTTAAGTAATCAACCCCTTGCTTATAGGCACTATTGGTTTCATGACTGACTATAGCGTAATGGAGAACCATTCTAGTGGCGTTGTCCATAAATACCATGAGACCAAACCCACGGCCAAAATAGGTCGTGTCCATGATGATATTAGCACGCTTAGGTCGTTTGATTTGGTACTCAATACTCACTTTGTCTAAGCGTCTTTGAATGGTTTTAAGACTACAGTGGTACTTGTCAGCCAGTTGTTTATACGTCTGTTTCCCTTGCGTATATTCAGTCCAAAGCATTTGGTTATTGAGTCTTGTGCCCCCTAAAAACTGCCGTTTGCAAGATAGGCATTGGTACTGTTGTTTGCCTAGTTTGCGTCCATTCTTTTTAGTGTGTTTATCACTACAAAAAGGGCAGTTTTTTGATTCATAGCGTTGATTCCTTGCAAATATAGACAGTATATAGCGTTAGACCCTACACCAGCATGAATTTTGTCCATTACACCACATTTACGATAAAATAAGGCGCTATTGAACCTAATTGTGCTTGAATAAGAATAATAAAAGGAAAAGCTGTGTTCACTATCGAAAAGCTACCAACCAAACCATCAGAGCTAGAACAAACGATTCAAGCAGTAGCGACTATCGAAGATATTGTTCAGCCGCAAGATGCGTGGACTTATCAGACGTTGATTGAATTACTTGAGCAAGATAGTATTAATATGCTTGTTGTTTATGCTCAACAGCATGAAGAAAAGGCTTTCAACAATAAGATGATTGGCTACTGTTTGTATCAAGTGGTCTTTGAGCAAGCAGAAATCTTGCGTATTGGTACTCACCCTGACTATCAACGCCAAGGGGTTGCCTCACAGCTTTTTACTGTATTGAATAAGCAGTTGCAAGCTTGCAAGGTTGAGACTTTATTATTAGAGGTGCGGGCAGATAATGACCCTGCAATCGCGTTATATGAGCAGCATGGGTTTACCGTTATTCATCGGCGCTCAGGATATTATCAGCAGCCGCGGCAACCAGCGATTGATGCGTTAATCATGCAAAAATTGTATAGCAGTCGTTTATGAGCAACTTATGGTTGAGACTAAATATTGCTTTCCTTGTTATTAAGCGAATCGTTATTAAGCGAATTGGCGCTAAGAGTGTCGGTGTTGTCTGCTTTTAAGGCTTCTAGCATGTGTATGCGGTCAGTCAGCATCTGTACCATGAGATTGATATTGGCTTGCTGTTTTTTGACTTGCTCTAGCTTTTGCTGCGTGAAGCATAACTGCTCATCAAGACCGATCTTGCCTGTGTAATAGTCATTGAAACCGTCTTTGATTTCATTGAGAGTGAAACCGACGATTTGCGCGCTTTTAATCAGTTTGATACGCTCAATACATTCAGGATGATACTCGGTATAAAAACGAGACCCTGCTTGGCGTTTGCGTGAGCGCAGTAGCCCTAATTGGTCATAATGACGAACGGTATCCTTGGTAGTATTGGCCTGCTTTGCTAGCGCGCCAATCAACAAAAACGAGGTGTCAGCGGTCATAATATAATCTCATGTCTAAGTCTGCGACTGCCAAGGCTCTGAGGTACTAAGCATAGCAACCGCCAATGGTTTATGAGAATGTGGCTGCCATCTGCTAGAACGACCACTTATCAAGCTATTTAGCTGCGTTAAAAACTGAGCACGTGGCATCGTTGTGGCGCCCAAGCTCATCAAATGCTCATTAGGCAATTGGCAATCTACCAGTGCCACATTGCTTTGCTCGCACAAGCGCATCAAGCCCCAAAATGCCAGTTTGGAAGCGTTGGAAGCACGGTGAAACATCGACTCACCAAAGTATATATTGCCTATTTTTAGCCCATATAAGCCGCCAATGAGCTGACCAGCACCATCCCAAACTTCAATACTATGAGCAAAGCCATGAGCATGAAGCTCGGTGTAGGCTTCGATCATTTCATCATGAATCCAATTATGTTCGCCCTCAGGCAGTCCATTACTACGCGGTAAGCTACAAGCGTGTATAACTTTGTCAAACGCCTCATTGAGGGTTAATTTCCAACGTTCATTTTTGGCTTGGCGACGTAATGATTTACTCGGTTGATAGTCGCTTGGCACCATCACACAACGCGGCTCAGGGCACCACCATGCGATCGGCTCATCTTCATTAAACCAAGGAAAGAGCCCTTGAGCATAGGCTGAAATCAGAGTTTCAGGTGCCAGATCACCGCCCATGGCGACAATCCCAATCCCGTCAGGATCGATAGATTCAGGATTTGGAAAGTCATAACGCCCAAGACTTCTTAAGGTCTCAGGCGTGATATGGGTGCTATTGATGTTCGAAAAATCGCCCATTTAGACTTGCTTATCAGCGGTTAACGTGGAGGTGTAGGTATGATCGGTGGCAGTCGCTTCACCGATAGCATCTAGGTATTTCTCAGCATCAAGCGCGGCCATACAGCCAGTACCTGCTGAGGTGATGGCTTGACGGTAGACGTGATCTGCAACGTCACCTGCTGCAAATACCCCTTCAATGCTAGTCTCAGTCGCATTACCATTCAGGCCACTATTGACAATGATGTAGCCATCTTTCATATCTAGCTGATCTTGGAACAAATCGGTATTGGGCTTGTGACCGATCGCAACGAACATGCCGAACACGTCTAACTGCTTAGTGCTGCCATCTTCAGTAGACTCAATCACTACGCCATTGACACCCATGTCATCACCGACCACTTCTTTTACTTGGTGGTTCCATTCGATTTTGACGTTGCCATTTTTGGCTTTTTCAAACAGCTTGTCTTGCAGTATTTTCTCTGAGCGTAAGCTGTCACGGCGATGCACTAAGGTGACTTCAGAAGCAATGTTTGATAGGTATAAAGCTTCTTCAACGGCAGTATTACCGCCACCGATGACCGCAACTTTTTGGTCTTTATAGAAAAAACCATCACAAGTGGCACACGCCGAGACGCCTAAACCTCTGAACTTTTCTTCTGACTCAAGTCCCAAGTACTGAGCAGAAGCGCCAGTTGAGATAATCAATGCATCACAAGTATAGCTGCCATTATTACCCGTTAGTTGAAAAGGGCGCTCATTTAGGTTCACTTCATTGATATGATCATAGACCAGTTCGGTACCGAAGCGTTCTGCATGGTTTTTCATACGCTCCATCAAGGCAGGACCTGTCAAATCATAAGCGTCGCCTGGCCAGTTATCGACATCAGTAGTTGTGGTTAGCTGACCACCCACTTCCATACCAGTCACCATGACAGGCTTTAGATTGGCGCGTGCCGCATAGACGGCAGCGGCGTAGCCTGCAGGGCCTGAGCCTAAAATAATGAGTTTTTCGTGGCGCGCTTCTTGAGGGGCGCTAAGGTTGTGAGTTGCCATAAATTTTCCTTATTAAAAGTAGAGGGTTGGTGTATTGTTCTAATAATTAGTGATACTAACATAAGGCTAGCCACCACAAAGCGCAAGTTAGCTAAAACGAATATGGGTATTATTAGAATCAAAGCATACTTGGTATCACTCTATTGATGGTGGCTATAGTACTGTTTTTAAACAGCGAGTTTTAAACAGCGGATGTCAAATAACATATCAGGTGATAATGCTACTTTATGGATTTAACGTTGCCGCTCACTCATAAATTCGTTATTGATGTGTTTTATTGCACAGTTTCTTTATATCACTGTCGCCACTTGACCTATGTATTTGTTATTATAAGAAGTTATGCTAACACTTAATATGTCGGCGCTTTCTATTCAGCTTTTTTAGCCAGCACTTTCTATATTGACACTTTATGTCAGCATGAAGTGGTAAAAATTTAGTATTTATAACAAGGTAGATCTTACGTGATATCAGCAGCGCTTATTGAATATTTGAAAAAAGGAATATTTACCTTTCTTGGGGTAATTGTAGCAGTATACCTATTTGTTATTTTACTAACCTATACCGGTAACGATCCTAGTTGGTCACATATTAGTAGTGACATGACCACCATTAACAATATGGGAGGCTCTACTGGCGCATGGCTGTCTGATTTGCTGTATAGCTTTTTTGGCTTTGGCGCTTGGTGGTTGTTGGTTTTTTTGGTATACGAATCTATCTTGATTTGGTGGGACAATAAACCGACGTTTTGGCTACTGCGACTGGTCTCTTACGTGTTTTTATTATTGAGTAGTAGTGCTCTATTTGCACAGCTGGTTGCCATCATTCAACAAGTAGCCAATCCGATGGTTACAGGCTTGCAAGGCGTGGCGGGAGGTATCATCGGGCTTGAGTTGCAGGCACGGCTTGCCCAGCTGTTATCCCAGTGGGGCAGTGTGTTGTTTTTGACAGTGTTTGTCATTATTACTGCAACCTTTGCTTTTAATATCCATTGGACTGCACTATATCGTAAGTTCACGGCGCTATCTTGGCTTGGCTCTGGGGTCAGAGACGAAAGATCTCAGAGTCAGTATGACAATTCGCAAGCGAGCCAAAGCTTATCAGAGGCAGAGACGGCTGATGCTCAGGCGCATGCAAACGAGTTTGAGCAATTACCACTTGAGCTGCCAGTTGCCAGTCATAACCAAACAGCAGACATGAGTGGACGCTTTAGTGGTGTCTTGACGGATTTTTTGGCAAAGTCGGGACTCGGAGCAAGCGTGAAAGCTTCTCTTGCTGCCGATGCTGCGGCTGAGGCTGCCGCCGCTCAAAAGACTCTTAAAAAATCCATGAATGATACGCCGCACACATCAGCGGCTAGTACAACTGAGACTGCCCCTAATACCAGTAACACAGCGCGCGTAGCTGCCATGTCTGAGGCGGCTGCCACGACAGCTGCATTCAAAGTAGAGCCCAGCTTTGCCTGGAATGATGACAATATGGTTGATGATTTGTTGTCAAATGAGTTGATGGCTGCTCAAGCATCTAGTCATAGTGCGTCTGATCCAATACCTGCTGACGCTGCCCAGTCTGATACTCTTGACATGCAAATAACGCCAGTGATTGAGACAAATGCTGTGCCGAATGTTGCGCTTAATGATGGTCAGCAAGTAGCCAGCGCTCAAACCATACAAAATCCTGTAATTAACGAAGTGGCTAAATCTAGTGCGGCAACCAATGTCGCAGATAGCAGTTCTGTCGATATGACATCCAAAGTTGACGAGTTAGCGAGTACTTGGTTGGCAGAGCATGAAGTTTCATCAGCAGCTACTGACAACACTCTAAGTGCCACTCAAGCTGAAAGTAACACTCAAGCTGAGAGCAAGCCTGTCGCTGAGGTAGATGAAGCCGTACGCAACACCGCTTTTTCAGATGCGAGCCAAGCCGATGATCAGCAGCAAGTGCTGGCGAAGCAACCAACAGGTAATAACGAAGCACAAGCTCAGGACGTTCAATCTGCCGTAACGCCGACATCCGCTGTTGCTGAATCTGTCGATATGACACCTACCAATACCCCACCTGCTGACCCAAAAGCAGCGCCAACGGTAGAAACTGCCAGTCCTACTAACAGTGCTGAGTCGGCAACCTCGTCCAAACCAACGATTAGCTTTGCTGTGCCAGAAGACGGTAGCGGCAATCTCATCACTGACATGATGCCAGACGATGACAGTAAGTATGATGATACAAACACACCTGTCATGCCAGACATTCACGATGATGCAGCCTTTGCTCAGCGCTCACGCGCCATGCAAACAGCGGAGTATCGTGGCAGTCTATCAGCGATTCCAGAGTTGTCCATTCTCGACAAGCCAGATCCCAATCGTGAGCCAAGCTATACTGTTTCTGAGCTTGAGCAGCTGTCAGAGCTGTTAGAGATTAAGCTACAAGAATTCAATGTCAAAGCTGAAGTGGTCAATGCCATTCCAGGGCCTGTGGTAACCCGTTTTGAGGTCGAGCTTGCCGCAGGGGTCAAAGCCAGTAAGGTCACTGGCATCTCACGTGACTTGGCGCGCTCGCTATCGATGGCGTCTTTGCGTGTGGTGGAGGTCATACCTGGTAAGCCATATATCGGTATTGAGGTGCCTAACAAGCAGCGTGAAATGGTACGCCTCATTGAGCTGCTGAATACCGAGAAGTATAAAGATCCAAAAGCCCAAATCAGCATGGCAATGGGTAAAGATATCGGTGGTAATCCGATCATTACTGATCTTGCCCGTGCGCCGCATATGCTCGTTGCAGGTACCACAGGCTCTGGTAAGTCGGTATTGGTCAACTCCATGCTGCTATCGATGCTGCTCAAATATACACCCAATGAGCTGCGCCTTATTTTGATTGATCCAAAGCAGCTAGAGCTTGCCAACTACAATGATATACCGCATTTGCTGACGCCAGTGGTGACAGATATGACCGAGGCGGCGAGTAGTCTGTCATGGTGTGTGGCAGAGATGGAGCGCCGTTATCAGTTGATGAGTCTGCTCAAAGTGCGAAAGCTAGACGAGTTTAATAAGAAAGTGCGCGCGGCTGAAAAAGCTGGCAAGCCAATGCTCGATCCTTTATGGCGACCGAATGACAATGTCAGCATTGACCAAGCCCCCAAGCTTAAAACCTTACCCATGATTGTCATTGTCGCTGATGAATTTGCCGATATGATCATGCAAGTCGGCAAGCAAGCCGAAGAGCTTATCACCCGCCTTGCACAAAAATCGCGGGCGGCAGGTATCCACTTGATGCTGGCCACTCAGCGTCCATCGGTAGATGTAATCACAGGTTTGATTAAAGCCAATATTCCCGTACGAGCGGCGTTACGAGTCAACTCAAAAGTAGACTCGCGCACCATCTTGGATAGTGGCGGTGCAGAGGATATGCTAGGTAATGGTGATATGCTGTTCTTAGGGCCAGGGCAGATTGAGCCTGACCGTGTGCACGGGGCCTACGTCAGCGATGAAGAAGTCAACCGCGTTTGTGACGCTTGGCGTGAGCGCGGCGCACCTGACTATATCGATAATATGGCAGGCAATTTTGAATTGTCTAGTCCTGGCGGTGGTAGCACTGGCAGTGCATCTGGTGAAGATGATGATCTTTATAATGATGCGGTGGCTTTTATCATGGAGACTCGCAAAGTGTCGGCTTCCAGTATTCAGCGTAAATTTAGCATCGGCTATAACCGCGCCGCGCGTATTGTCGACTCAATGGAGGAGGCTGGACTGGTCAGCTCCATGGGCAAAAGCGGCAAGCGTGAGCTGCTGATGTAGAGATTAGTAGATTTTATTAATACAAGAAAAAGCGAGTTGCGAGAGCAGCTCGTTTTTTTATTACACGTCCTAAAAGGGTGTTTGTCTATCCTTTCAGTAAAGCGATATACTGAGTCATAAATAATTCTAAGTAAGGATGCAAAAATGTTCAAAGAATACACCCAATATGATGCGCTAGGGCTGGCGGCGCTTGTCAATGCTGGCGAGGTCAGTGCTAAAGAGATGCTAGAGGCGGCAATCGCCCGCGCCAATAAGCTAGACCCTAAATTGAACGCTATTATTCATCGTTTTGATGAGCGCGCTTATCAAGCGGCGCAGGCAGGATTGCCAGCAGGCGTATTCAATGGTGTGCCGTATCTGCTAAAAGATCTGTCATTTTACTTTGCAGGTGAGCCTATCACCATGGGCAGCCGTAGTGTCAATGTGGTCAATACTTATGATAGTGAAATCGTCAAACGCATGAAAGCGACGGGGGTTAATACCTTTGGTAAAACCAACACTGCTGAGTTCGGTTTAATCATCACGACTGAGCCAAAAGCACATGGCCCGACACATAATCCGTTCAAAAAAGGCTATAGCTCAGGCGGCTCCTCTGGAGGCAGTGCGGCTGTCGTTGCCAGTGGTATTGTACCGATGGCAGGAGCAGGCGATGGTGGCGGCTCGATACGCTTTCCCGCTGCATGGTGCGGTACCTTCGGGCTCAAACCAAGTCGTGGTCGCAACCCATTAGGGCCAGCATTGGCAGAGGGGTGGGATGGTGCGGTTGCCGATCATGTCATTACCCGTAGCGTCCGAGATAGCGCGGCGATGCTCGATGCAACCAGTGGTAGCGAGATCGGTTCACCCTACGTTATCGCACCACCTGACGGGACCTTCTTGGAGGCGGCAATGCGAGCGCCGCGGCCGCTAAACATCGCGCTGCATCAGCAGCCACTGGTTGCCAATACTGTGGTGGATAAAGAAGTACTGGCGGTACTAGAGCAAACGGCTAAGCAGCTCGAAGCCATGGGTCATCGAGTCACCCTTGCTGAGCCTAACATTAATATTGAGAAGTTTTGGCATGACTTTATGGTGGTGGTTTGTGCACACACGGCTTTTACCATTGATAATGTTGAGCGCTGCTTTGGTGCTGAGCATGTACAAAACCTTGAGCCGCAAACTTATAATATGGCGCTACTTGGACGTTCATTGTCAGCGGTTGATTTGGTGCATGCTAAGCAAGGTTGGCATGAATGCCAGTATCAAACGGGCTTGCTGCTTGAGACTTACGATATGATCCTGTGTCCGACGGTACCTACGCCTGCGGTCAAACATGGCGTGCTACCACCAAGCCGTATGGATGAGATGCTAATGCGTAGTGCCGAGGTGCTCAACAAAGGCATTAATATGGGTAAATATGCTTTTAGCTCAGGGATGATCGAGAAGCTAAGTAACCCGGTGCTGGGCAAAATGGCCTTTACTTTATTGGGCAATATTACCGGTCTGCCGGCAATGTCAGTGCCAGTTGATATGAGTAAAAAAGGCCTACCGATCGGGATGCAGCTGATTGGACGGATGAATGATGAGACGACGCTATTGAGCTTGGCGGGCGAAATGGAGCGGGCGGGTTTATTTACCAAGCATGCTTTTGAAAAATAGTTTTAATCAATTCACTCTATTTTTAGATAAACATCCAGATAAAAATAATTGTTTGTAGGCTGAGGCTTTTAGCCCAGCATTATAATTTTGCAAGGATACAGCAATAGCCCACATTATTGACATTATAGTTTTAGGGTTTATTTAATCAAAGCGATAAATGTCCATGCCTAAGCTATGATGCGCCATGCTTTCATGGACGACAGAGACGCGCTGTCCTGCACCTAACGCAAAAAATAAAGGCAGCAAATGCTCATCACTTGGATGAATGTTTTGATAATTGGGATATTGTTGCCAATCGAGCGCTGATGGAATATCTGATTTCAGCTGTTGTAGTAGCCAGAGTTTAAAGTCTTTGGCGTCGTCATCGATACTGTCAGCCTGCCAACGTAGCGCTTGCAAGTTGTGGGTAATATTACCTGAGCCGATAATAAGTATTTGCTCATTACGCAGGCGAGCAAGCTGCGCTCCTAACTGATAGCAGGCGACACTGTCGTAATGCTGCGGCAGGGATATCTGTACGATAGGTACATCCGCTGCTGGATACAGGTGTCGCAGGGGTGACCAGACACCGTGATCGCAGACCCGCATTGGATTGACACTACAGGCAATATCACGTGCGCTCAGCTGCTGCGCTAATGACTCAGCGAGCGCTGGATGGCCTGCCACTGGATATTGCAGCTCATGAAGCTTGGGGTCAAACCCCGAAAAGTCATGCCAAGTTTTGGGCTTCGGATTACTGCTAATCTCAAGCTTAGCTGATATCCAATGCGCAGACATGATCACGATGGCGCGCGGTTTCGGCAGGTTTTGACCGATGCGCGCAAGGGCGCTGGTGGTTGCGGATTGCTCAATGGCAAAGGTTGGTGCGCCATGAGAGATGAACAGCGCTGGTAACGAGGCGGCATTGGTCAGTCCAGCAGGCGCATCTTCCCATGCTACTGCCGCAGTAATTGGCGAGGTAGCATTGGCATCATCAGGGTGCTGATAGGACGGAATCGATTCGATAGGTTTTGGATAGCTCATTCACCCTGTATTAGGGCGTTTGGTGTTATTTCAATCTCTTGTGCTTATATAGAATATTTTTCACTGTCAGCATAATTATGCAACATGATCTAACTACCACGATGATAAGGGTGATTGTGGTTGATGCTCATGGCTCTATAAAGCTGCTCCATCAATACCACCCGTACCAAAGGATGCGGTAGAGTCAGTGCTGACAATGACCATTTCATATCTGCCTGCGCCAGCACCTCTTGTGAGACGCCATCCGCGCCGCCGATGACCAAGGCAATGTCATCCCCTTGTTGCATGGCGTCGGCCAATTTATCTGCTAGCCCTTCCGTCGACAGCATCTTCCCTTTGACATCTAGCACCCACAGACGTTCACGTCCAGCCGCCGCATGGGCTGCCAATATCGTCTGACCTTCTTGTTCCCGATACTGAGCCAAATTGGCATCAGAAGGGTTTTTTGCACGTTTGGCTGCGGCAAGCTCAATGATTTCGGTACTGAGCATGGGCTGAATACGTTTGTAGTATTCATTAAATCCTGTTTGTACCCAATTAGGCATCTTGTTACCAACGGTTAGGAGTCGTACTTTCATCGGCGCTTATTCCTCAATTTCTATATGCAGTTTATCTTGTCATAAATAACACTTTAAATATTTTTAAATTCATCAATCCGTGAGCGGTGCGAGGGTTTCAGACACTGTATCTGTCGCTTGCTCGCTGTCAGGCTTAGTAATAATGGTGAGCTTGGCATCAGATTCAAAAACAATGGCTTCAATCTCACTTAAGCTGTGCACGCCCTCAGAGCGCATGGCACATTCAAGCTCTTGGCGAGTCAGGCGCTCAGCACGCATGGCATCTGGCAAAAACTGCCCTTGATAAAACACGATACGTGGCTCTGATAAAATAACGCTGCTAAAGGCTGGCGAGATAGAAGCGTACTTGGTGACCAAAAACTGCAACACATAGAGCACTATGATAGAAGCAGCACCTTCGATGAAGGGGATGTTTTCGAGCAAGATAGTACTGGCACCCAATGAGCCAATCATTACCGTCACGATCCAATCAAAGTTGTTCAACTGCGAGGTTGAGCGTTTGCCCGATACCTTGGTCGCCAGAACAATCAGCACATATACCATCACTGCTGTTAGGACAATACGCCCAAGTTTGTCTATATTGTCAAAAAAAATCATATCCATGATAAAAGCTCCTTAAGAGTACAAAATAACTCACTATTTAAAATACGCTCTAAAGTTAGCCTAACGGATTTTATTTGTTAATAGTGAAAAATTTTTGTAGCACCTTGTAGGAGTTATGGACTTAAGACATCTTGCGTTGTGGATCAAGTAAGCGATTCACTGCCCAAATACTGATTCGGGCACTGACTAAGGTCAGCACCAATATCATCACCAGTGCCGACACTAATGGCAGGGGTTGTTGCAGAGTCATCTCAATCAATACTTCACGATTGGCGTCATCAAAGAGCCATACCCACAGAGCCAAAAAGTAAATAGCCGTTAGTAACCAAACGACAAGGATACCGCCGAACATCAAGCGATTGATCTCCTCTCTATTTAGCGCCCGCTGTTGGTGCTTAATGAATTTATTGACTGCTATATAAGCGCCCAAAAAGATGGAAAGCGCCGTGACCAGTTGCGAGTTGAGGGCAACTTTGGTCTGAATCATCATAAATAAGGTGCTAGCAAGCACATAACCGATCGCAAAATATCCCACATATCTCGCCAATTTGATGGCTAACTCTGGCTGAGAATGTGTTGGTCGGGCATCATGCTTGCTGAGATTGGGCGTCGTGCGTGACATAAGCTGGCCTTTATAAAAGGTAAAAAATGACATAAATAATAAGAGAATAGCCAGTGCACTGGCTATTCATTATCATTGCTGAGCGGTCCAGTCGAGCATCGCATCCAGTACGGGTCTGGCAGTATAAGCGTTCAATGCTTGCTCGCTATTGATGAGTCCAACCACCACATAGTCTTGCCCAGACAGTCCTTTGACGTAGCCTGCCATCGAGGTGACGTTGTTTAGCGTGCCAGTCTTTATCCATGCACGCCCAGTCGCTGCCGACTCGGGTAAGCGTTCGCTATGAGCGGCAATGGTTCCACTGACACCAGCGATGCCTAGTGAGTTGACGTAAGCGCCGAAGCTTGGATGACTATAGGCGTAAGTCAGTAGCTCGTTTAGGTTTTCTGCCGTTACCGTACAGTCTCGACAAAGTCCTGAGCCATTGGTCAGATGTGGCGGCGGCGTGCTCAAGTTATTCTGCCACCACTGAGTCATGGTTTGTAGGGCAGTAGGGTAGTTCGTTGATGCAGGCTGTCCAAATTGGTATAAGCTGGTTGTTTTCTTTGCAGAGGTTTTACTATCGACCATTTCAGCCGCTGTTTTATTTGTTTCATTATTGCCAGTTATTTTAGGGTTACTGACGTTTGCTTTGCCATGACCATAAGCATCTAATGACAGAGCAACTTGTTCGGTCATGACGTTATTAGAAAAATGGTTAATGTCATAAATCTGCTTAGTCAAACTCAAAGAAGGATAGCTGACGAGGGGTAGAGGAGAGACAGGTAGTGCCGCTAAGCCGCGAGTTGCTTTAGCTTTTTTACTAGACTGATAAGGTGCTTCTTGGGCGATGACTTTACCGCTCAGCGTGTTGCCAAGCTCTTGCCATTTGCCAGCGAGCACACGGGTAGCAAAGTCTTTGGCATCTGGGTAGGCGACATAAAACATATGCTCACCGCAGCTATTTGGCAAGTCGTTATTAAGGGTTAGTTTTGTGCTTTGCCACTGCGGCGCTAGGCTGTAGAGCGCTTGACCGCAAGCAGCAGAGCGTATATTGACAGTGTTTGGCAATTGGTAATTGGCCAGTTTTGGGGTGTAGGTTAGCTGTGCTTGTCCCTCATTTAGGGGCTGGCTTTGGATACCTATGGTACTAAAGCTGACCAAAAACCCATCAGGACTGGCGTTATAAGGACGCAGTGGTGAGTTGTCAAATGCCGCAGGATCTTTACTAACCTTGTCAAAGATAGCGCTATCGATAATGATGTCACCGTTGATATGACGGATACCTGCTTTTTGCACCTGATAAAGCAGCTGCTGTAAGCGCTCATGCGTCATCTTGGGATCACCGCTACCTTGGACGATCAAGTCGCCATGTAAGCGCTCGCCAATGATAATTCCTGTATGATAAACCCGTGTATGCCAGACAAAGTCGCCACCCAAGGTATCTAGCGCGATAAAGCTAGGGACGAGTTTCATAGTGCTGGCAGGCGTGCGCGGGAGTGTCGCTTGATGCTGCAGTATGGGTGAAAATGAGATTTTGATAGAGGAGGTCTTAGCGTTATCCTTACTGCTTACATTGCTATGGCTGTTGCTGCTTGCAGTTGCTGATTTGGCTTCATCTGGTAGCAGTGATGGTACGCTCTCTAAGCTTAGATAAGTATAAACATCATCGGTATATGCCTGTAGGCTTTGCTCATGTTTTTTGATGGTGCGCTTTTCGATAGTGACTAATGTACTAGGGGCGATAGGATGGCTTGATGCTTTTTTATTATCCATATCATCGTTTTGAGTCACTTTTTGATCGCCAGTGTTCGATACAGTAGTCGCTCTCATACTATCAACAACTTCGATAGGCGGCGGCAATCGACTGGCGCTTTTATCGCCCACTGGTGTGATGATGATACTGATATCAGCGGGTGTCAATTCTGCACGTAATAACGCCGCTTCGATGGCGGCTGGTAAGGCTGCTTGCGTCTGTAGCGATGCTAAAGTGGTTGCTGCAAATAATGCTAATGTTGGTAATGGCTTGTAATGCTGCTTAAGTGCTCGTAAGTGCGTGCAAAGAGGTGTGGGTTTGGTAGTCATTGTAGGGTCATTATTAGGTTTGGAGATGAGTTGCATGAGCAACCTATCATCAGGTGGCAAAAACAGCCTATGGTATCATGAGTTGCTGTTCTTGTAGCATTTTGATGAAGCCTCAGTCACCATTAATGACAGGTTTTAGCGTACATGCAAAAATGCCATTGCGGTCATGACGGCATCGTTATAAGCATCGTGGGTGCCGAGTTCAGGAATATTATAATGCGCAAGGATGTTGTTTAGGTGCTGCGATTGATTGGGGAGGCCTTGAGTTTGGCCGCTCATACGCCGACTGTATAAGTGGCGCACATCAATGACCTCGTTGGGTAAAGTAGCGCCCATATAACGTTTGACCAGAGGATTTAAAAAGCCGATGTCTATCTGCGGACAGAACCCCACTATCGGCCGATTATCAATGAAAGGTAACAGCAGCGCCAGCATCTCATCATAGCTCATGCCGTTCTCAACATCAGCGGTGCGCAGGCCGTGAATCACAATGGTATCGCGATCAGGCATCACAGGTGGCCGGCAAACCAAATGCATGCCATTACCAGTATCGATAGTATCACCGTTAATATGAATAGCGGCAACCGATAATAGATGGTGCTTTTTTGGGTTGAGCCCTGTCATCTCACAGTCGATCGCTACCCATTGATTGGCAGCTGGTTTTGTAAACATCGACTTCAGCTCTGGGCGCTGTAGTTGCGACTTTTGCCAAGAAGAGGATAACTGCTTAAGCCAACTCATATCAGTCTATAATTCCTTTATGATATTTCTAAATGATAATGCTGTTGTAGCTGCATTTTAAAGCTTTTGACCACTGCCAGACATTCTTTAAATAAGTCACGCTCAAGCGCGGACAAAGTAGTGGGGTCGATTTGCTTAGCATGTTTATCGTTGGTAGATAGTGCAACGGATAGCCGCTGCGCCATAAAGAACTCTAAGGCTTCTTCTAAAGTATTCGCACGATCTTTGCTCAAGGCGCGCACTTGCACCAAAGCTTTGAGTCGATCTTTGGTACTGGGTACTTGTAAAATATCGTGTTCCAAAGCCATGGCACGGATACCGTGTACCAGTGGAAAAATGCCCGCTTTTTTTAGATCGACATCATGAGAGCTTGGCTTGCCACCCAATAAGGGTACCAGTTTTTGCCACCATTGATTGATATCACCGAACTGCAGCGCTGCACGTGCGAACTGACGGACAAACATAGGGTCTGATTGTCTATGGGCAGTTTTTAGATGCTCACGCACTTCAGTCAATAGCGACTCATCACCGCAGACGTATTCGCCGTCGAGGATGGCGGAGATATAAATACTGTGCATGGGGTCGGTGTTTTTGAACCATAAGCTGATTTGTGACTTGAACTCTTTAAGCGGTAGCCGCCACATTGGATTGGTCATCATGATATTGCCATCACACAGTGGATAACCCAGAGTGGCTAGCTGATTATTGAAGGTCTCAGCAAACTCGGCCAGATCAGGATGAGAGTAGCCATCACGAATGATAAGCGCATTATCTTGGTCGGTACGCATGATTTGCTCACCGCGGCCTTCTGATCCCATCACAATCACGCAGGTATTTTTTAGTACTTCCTCAGGGACGATCAGTTGCCAAAGCTTGGTAAAAACTTGCGCATTTAGCGTCTGAACCATGCGACTGACGATACCTATCTTGACGCCGTTTTGGTGCTGCGCACGAATATAGCGGCCAATTAGCTCGACTGCCGTATCTAGACTGTTTAAGTCTTTCGCTTGTTCGATTTGAATACTAATTAGCTGTGAGTGTTGACCGAGATACGCCAGCAAATCACGTAGTGCCAGTATGCCAACGACTTTCCCGCCATCATCGATGACTGGTAAGCGATGAATGCGGTAGCGGGTCATGATCATTAACGCTTCGCCAATCTCCTTATCGGTATTGACAGTACGCAGATTAAAGTTTGCAAAGTGCTGGCAAGGAGTCGTGGCTGGATCTTGCTTTTCACTAACAGCGCGGCAAATATCAGCGTCACTCAACATACCTAAGTCATGATCTGAATACTGTGCTTCACTATTTTTGGCACCGCCTTCTGAATCATTGGTATCTGAAGATGAGACTGATGGATTGCTTGCTGGACGTATCAAGACGTGTTTCAGTCCTGCTTCGATCATGGTATGCGCAGCATGATATAGGCTGCTATCAGCATCGATAACACGGACAGGTAACAAAGTGACGTCAGTCACAGGTTGCAGCATGATTTGCTGTACTTCTTGCTGCTCATTATAGTCTTCTTTGCGCAATCCTAATGCTGGGCTTTGATTGCTACGCCGCTGTTGTAGCGCTTTTAAGCGCTCAGGTAGACTGTCGGATAGTAACTGGCGCACCAGATGGTTTTGTGCGCTGATTTTGTCGATGGCCTCTCCTGCTACTTGCAGCAATAAGCTATCTTCTAGCGCTCGATATTGATATGACTTAGTATCAGTGTTGCCAATATCCTGTGAGTCAGGGGTGCGGCGACTATCAAACCAGTCATTATTATTGAGCTGCTCAGATGAGTGTTTGCTGCCTAGATAAAAACCAACAAACTCCCCATCCAGTGTTTGCTCAACTTGTCCTTTTAACACCACAAAAAAATGATTTAAATCTTCGGCAGGCAGGGTTTCATCGGCAGCAAGATAGCGAACTTGGGTGTGTTTTTTGAGGCTTTGGCGTTCAGCCTGTCGTAACACATCAAATGGAGGTTGGGTAAAGTCAAGATGGGGCATGGCATCATCCTTGATAAACTTATGCAATAAAAGTACATTTTTAATATAGCATTAATTAAGGTTCATATCCCCAATAAATTTATGGTTTTGGTGCCATTGCCCTAAATTAGCGTAATATGGTAAACATACCTTACTTTCCAAGCATTTTTTTAATACGCGCAATCGCCTCGCGACTCTCTTCGACACTGGCGACCAAAGCGATGCGAACATAACCTTTGCCAGGGTTTTTGCCATTTATTTCACGCGATAGGTAGCGTCCTGCAAGCGCATGAATGTTGGCTTGCTCGTATAAGGCTTTCACAAAAACCTCGTCATCACCGTTGAATTTCTCAGGTGCTTTTATCCAAAAGTAAAACCCAGCTTCTGGCATGCGTAAGTCTAATAGCTCGCCCAGCTCAGCCATCCATAATGCAAACTTTTCTTGATACAGGGCGCGATTATGTGCCACATGCTTTTCA
This sequence comes from Psychrobacter fulvigenes, assembly GCF_904846155.1. Taxonomy (NCBI): domain Bacteria; kingdom Pseudomonadati; phylum Pseudomonadota; class Gammaproteobacteria; order Moraxellales; family Moraxellaceae; genus Psychrobacter; species Psychrobacter fulvigenes. The sequence goes on along the minus strand of NZ_CAJGZP010000001.1, from coordinate 2,747,729 downwards.
TCTTGCCAAGCGGCGATAGAAGCTATTTGATGCGGTATCGGCATCGCACAGCCTTGGTAGGTGCGATATTGCAGATATGGCTTTAAGAGGGATGCATCACCTGCGATGAAGCCTGAGCGTAGTCCAGGTAAGTTTGAACGTTTGGATAAAGAGTGAAATACCACGCAGTTCTTAAAGTCATGACGACCGAGCGCTGCACATGCTTGTAGTAAGCCAACGGGCGCTTTGTCAAAATACAGCTCGCTATAGCACTCATCGCTGGCAATGATAAAGCCATATTGATCCGATAGGCGAATGAGCGCCTCCCAGTCATCCATCGTCATCACTGAGCCAGTAGGATTGTTTGGACTACAGACAAACAGTAACTGTGTTTGTTGCCAGACATCTTTGGGAACAGTACGATAATCGCCTTTATAGCCATTTTCTGAGGTGCAAGGGACAAAGTACGGCGTCGCTTGCGCAAGTATTGCCGCCCCCTCATAGATTTGATAAAACGGATTGGGCATGACCACAGTCGGAGCGCGCGGAGCCTTGTCGGTACTGTTTTGAAGCTCTGTCTCTGTTTCTGTCTCTTTGCTTTCGCCATGATTGATCACCGCTTGTACGAAGCTAAAAATAGCCTCGCGTGTACCCATCACAGGTAATACTTCAGAGTTGGCATCGACATGAGTTAAGAAAAACCTTTTTTCAAGCCAATGGGCAATGGTTTGACGCAGCTCAAAGGTGCCATTGGTGGTTGGATAGCGAGACAGCTTGTCTAGGTTTTTTTGCAAGACATCCAGTACAAAGGCTGGCGGCTCGTGTTTTGGCTCACCGATACCAAGCTTGATCTCAGAGTAGGCGGCTGCAGGCGTACTGTCGGCAAGTAAGGTAGCCATCTTTGCAAATGGGTAGGGGTGCAGGTGTGCTAAGTTGTGATTCATAAGTATAGTAACTATAATAGGCAGTTGATAATAAATGTATAAAGAAAAATTACATTCAAGCAGTGTAGCACTTCTCTTATTTTTTGTCCTTTTCTTCTCCTACTTACCACTATTTTTACCTATTTTCCTTTTTGATGATGTAGTCTATCACCGCCATGATTGATGGCTGGTGCTGGTCAGGATAATGAATATGCTCAATGCGCCCAAAGTTAATAACCTTAACACCAAAGACTTCCATAAAAGTGACAGCAATGTACTGAGCGCTGAGTCTCATGAGTCGTTAAAACAGCGTGAGCAGCAGTGGTGGCAAGCACGTCAGCAGCTCATTACTCTTAAAGAGCGCAAGATATTTTGGTATGGAGAGAGTAGGGCCATCATGTGGTTTTTATGGCAAATGGCCAGCTACGTGGTAGTAGCTATTGCACTGCTGCTCTTGGTCAGAGTGCTAAATATAGAGTTAAGTGTATGGCAGTATAGTGCTGTGTTCGGGGTGCAAACGCTGATTTTTGTAATGATGTTTGCCTCGCGAGGAAAGCTAGCTGCTCATCTGCAAACTAAGATTGATCAGGCAGATTTGGCACGTGAGCAAGCCTTGAATGAAATGATTATCTTAGCGTCAGATAGTATTATTCCTGAGATACATGCCAACGCACCTATTTCTTTGCAACAAGTTTATGAGCGCTACGATGCGCAATTTCGCATGGCCAGCTTGCAAAAATTATTGCAAGAAGAGATCGATGCTGGACGCTTGATACTCGCGCAGCATCAAATCGAGTCCGAAGTATTACCGCCTGAGCTTGTCGAAGATGGTTTGTTACCCCATACTGGGGAGATGGTATATAGAAGCTTGATTCATCCTGCTTAACCTCTCTCCATACCCTCTAAATATATTGGCCTAGGCTGATCTAAGCATGGCTGCCGTCGCTGCGTACACTTAAAGTGGTGGTTATAGCTTCCTGCAAGATATCGAGTTTGGCTTGCGATAATGGCGCATCATTTTGATCGCTGATATAAAACATGTCTTCTGCGCGCTCGCCTAAGGTGGTAATACGGGCGGCATGCACCTCAATCTTGTGCTGCAAAAACACTTGTCCGACACGTGCCAGTAGTCCTGGCTGATCCAGCGTTTGCAAGCTCATGATATGCTGACCTGAGGCCTCATTAAACTCAAAGCTTATCACGGTTGGTACGTTGAAATGTCTGAGCTGGCGTGGAATGCGCTTCTGTGCAAGCTTTGGCACCGTGGGGTTTTTAAAGGCATCAATCAGGCGTTGTTTGAGCTCTTGTTGACTGTTCTCATCTCTCAATAATGTGCCGCTACGATCAAGCAATACATAAGAATCCAAAGCAAAGTCACGAGTCGCAGTAATGATGCGAGCGTCGAGCACATCTAGATTCATCTGATCAAACACCGCCATGGTCACAGCAAATAAATTGGTCTGATTGTGGGTATACACAAAGACTTGTACCGCATCAAGCGCCAGCTCTCTATGCTCGCGTAGCACCACCAAAGGCGCACTGTCAGCGTCAGAGGCCAGACCGATAGGTGGATGGTTCAAGATGGCTTCGGTATGCCATAAGATATCCTCGGCAATCTCTCGTAAGAAATATTCATCTCCCAAGTCATCCCAGAGTTTGAGCACCGCATCGCGATCCATATGCTGGTTGTCGACATTATCTAGCATCTGTAGAGCTTGTTTACGGGTGGTATGGATCATGTCTTGGCGATTGGTAGGTGCATCAATATCAGCGCGCAAGATGCGCCGTGTTTGTGAGTAGAGCTGCTTCATCAAGGTCGCCCGCCAGCTGTTCCATAGCTGTGGATTGGTCGCGTTCATGTCGGCAACTGTCAATACATACAGATGATTGAGGTGGGTGACATTACCGACCAAGTCAGCAAACACAGTCACGACCTCAGGATCTGAGATGTCTTTTTTCTGCGCGGTCATCGACATCAACAGATGGTGGCGCGTCAACCAACCAACCAAATGAGCATCAGCTTTACTCATACCATGCGCCAAACAAAAGGCAATAGATTCAGTCTCTCCAAGCTCACTGTGATTGCCGCCGCGACCTTTGGCGATATCATGGAACATCGCCGCCAATACCAAAATCTCTTTGCGCTCAATTCTTTGATAGATAGCGCTGACCAGCGGAAAATCGTCATAGTAGCGGGCATCGGTAAAGCGATGTAAGATGCGAATCAAAAACAGCGTATGCGCATCCACAGTATAACGATGAAATAAGTCGTATTGCATGAGTCCAGTGACTTGTGCAAAGGCAGGAACATAGTTACTTAAGACACCATAGCGATTCATGGCACGCAGACGATGGAAGAGATAATTTTGTTCTTTGAGGTTGGCTAAAAACAGCGCTTGGTGCTCTGGGTTGTCACGATAAGTCTGGTCAATACCGCGTGCAGCGATTTTTAGCGCCCGCAGGGTACGGGTACGCACTTTTTTGATGCCGTATTGCCCCATAAGCAAAAACATCTCCAAAATAGCTTCGGGATGCTGAGCAAATACACGATGATGGGCAATGGCAATCTGATCTCCGATTCTATTGAAATGCGAGTTCAGTGGGCGTTTGCTAGGCTGCTCGTTCTCTGGCAACTCTGGCTCGATGATGGTTTCATAGTAATGGTTAATCAGCATCTCAGAGAGGGTTGATATCTGCATCGCACAGCGGTAGTAGTCGCGCATAAAACGCTCAACAGCCGCATTGGGTTGATCATCTGGCTGCGATTCATAGCCCATGCGCTGAGCAATATCACGTTGATAATCAAACAGCAGCTTGTTTTCATTGCGGCCAGTCAGCTCATGCAGGTAATGACGTATCTGCCATAAGAAACTCTCAGCAAAGCTTAATTCATCAAATTCTTTTTCGGTCAAAAAGTCTTGTTGTACCAAGTCATACAGCTTGCCAACCCGAAAGTAGCGTTTGGTCACCCAACCGATGATATGAATATCACGTAGGCCACCGGGTGCTGTTTTGATATTTGGCTCTAGATTGTACTCAGTGGCGTTGTGGCGTAGGTAACGGGCTTTGGCTTCTTTAATCTTTACTTCATAAAAATCCCGTTGTGACCACAGCTGATTGACGATATCGATGGGTACTTCTTGCAATGCTTCATTACCGGTCAATAGCCGTGCTTCTAGCAAGGTGCTGGCAACGGTGTGATCACGAGCAGCCTCTAGGCTGTCATCGATAGTCCGTACAGACAGCGCAGGCTCAAGTCCAATATCCCACAGCATCGCCACCAAGCCATCAATCTTAGCGCTAGCGTCAGATTGTATCTCTTCAGGCGACATCAATAAAATATCGACATCTGAATATAACGACAGCTCACCACGACCATAACCGCCACTGGCAAACAACGCCAAATCTGTCTGATCAAGCTCAAACCACTCAAACAAAGCGATAAGCAAACCATCAATCGCACAGGCACGTGCTGCCACTAACTGACGAATATTGGCTCCGCGCTCAAGCGCCCGATTGATATCCTCATTGATCTGCGCCAACCACTCTGGAATACCGAGCAAAGACTTATCTGAGCCTTCCGATACTGTCGCCTCTGATGTCAATAATGGCGGCAGCGGAGTGATATAAATGGAGGCGACATCGCAAGTAAACATGAGAGTTATCCAATTGAGAATTTAAAAATAAGGGTATTAAAAATGATAGATTATTAGTTACTAAGAGTATAGAAGCAATACATAAACGAATACCAAGCATAAGCTATAATATCTGAATACGAGTGGTAAAAGCTATTAGAGGATGTGCAACACGGCCTAATAAAATGACCAAAAAAAAGACCGCCTAAGCGGTCTTTCATTATATTACTGAGTCAAAAAGCTTAAATCTTCTTCGGGGCGAGTGGTAAATACTTCGCAGCCATTATCCGTCACCACCATGGTATGCTCCCACTGTGCCGAGAGCTTGCGATCTTTGGTGATGGCTGTCCATTCATCTGGCAGGATTTTAGTCTTCCATGTGCCTTGGTTAATCATGGGCTCGATGGTAAAGGTCATGCCAGTCTTAAGCTCCATGCCTGTGCCTTTTTTGCCATAATGCATCACTTGCGGCTCATGGTGAAAGGTGTCACTGATACCGTGACCACAGAACTCACGCACGATACTGAAACGCTCAGGCTCTACCACTTCTTGGATAGCGGCACCGATGTCACCTAAGCGGGCGCCATCTTTTACCACGCTCATGCCAGCATAGAGAGCGTCTTGTGCCACTTTGCAGATACGCTGTGCCATGATAGAGCCATCACCAACGATCCACATCTTTGAGGTATCGCCATAATAGCCGTCTTTAATGACAGTCACATCGATATTGATGATGTCGCCATCTTTGAGCAGTTTGTTCTCAGTTGGGATGCCATGACAGACGACATGGTTGACCGAGGTGCAGATTGATTTGGGGAAGCCATTGTAGTTAAGCGGTGCTGGAATGGCATCTTGCACATTGACGATATAGTCATGAGCAATTTGATTCAGAGCTTCAGTACTGATACCGACTTGCACATGCTCATCGAGCATCACCAATACATCGCTAGCAAGTTTACCAGCCACACGCATTTTTTCTATGGCTTCAGGGGATTGGATAAGGGATTTGTTAGTCATCATCTCTGTACTTATAGTTATGTGGTTAATTTAGGCGAATTATATCATAAATGCAGGATTGACGGTTTTGCTATAAGTCATTGTGATAATTTGTTTATCTGAACAGTAGGGTGGTTTGATTTAATAAGTACGTAAATAGCTTTAGAAAAATAAACGTATAGGACAGATCGCAGCACAAAGTATGGCTGAAGCATATACCTAATCTGTCATGACAAGCGCCTGTTTGTCATGCATAATAATAGTGTTGTTTATATAAATGATTAAAACCTTAAATAAACGATTAAAACAATAAATCAAGCATCATAAAAACCAGAATCTTAAACCTTATCTTTATATTAAGGTCTAATTTAACCCTTGTAGGAGCTTATATGAAAAACATTACCAAACTAATGATGGCGACAACGCTAGCTGTCGGTACCTTTGCTGCCGGTTGCCAGACGACTCCAAGCGTCACTGCTCCAGTGAGCCAACCGATTACTACCGAAGCATTACAAGCCCATAATTGGCAGCTTGTCGATGCCAAGCGCAGCAATGGCGAAAAAGTGACTCAGCTATTCTTTGATCCCGCCAAGCCTTTGACGCTAAACTTTATGAATGATAACGGCACTGATCGCGTGGCCTTTGTGAATACTTGCAATAATCTTGCTGCAGAATACAGTGTGGTAAATGGCAACGTACAGCTTAATAACGTCATGGCCACGATGATGGCTTGCCCTGAGCCACAAGCCAGCTTTGATACCGCGACTTTGGCAACGGTGCAAGGCAAATATAGCATGAGCAAAAATGCGGACAATCTACCTATCTTGACGATCAAAAATGACAATCAAGTGGCGCACTTCAAAGCAGTCGATAAATAAGCTGTCATTATTTCAATTATTAATCGTAATTTTTTAAAATGACCATGATTAAAAACAAATAGCCAGCAATGTAAAAACCTCACTATTAGGTAGTGAGGTTTTTTTTGGCTTATTTTATCTAAAACTCCAATACAGATTCAGCTACACTAGAGCGTGTTCTTAGTTTTAAAAATGAGGACACGCCCTAGAGCTTTCCAGATTTATCCATACATCTTAATAACTGTCTTTAGCCAATATTTAATTGAGTTCATTGTTATGTTTAACTTTACCATCAGTCAGCGTTTGCTGAGCAAACGCAACGCTATCACTGGTCTTACTGCTGCGCTCAGTATTTTTTTGAGTGCTTGTAATACACTGCCCACGACTGGCGTTCAGAGTTCCGCTAGTAGCATGGTTAGCAATCCACTGACTGCAAAGATGCCAATAGTAGATCGCCAAGGGCTGATTGCCTATGTAGAGGAGCAAGGGGCGGGATCTGCCAAAGTCTCTAGCCTGTACAGTGTTCGTCCTGATGGCAGTGACAGGCAGCTCATAGATCAGCTAAATGGCTACATCTATGCGCCGGCATGGTCAGCCGATGGACAGCTACTGGCTTATAGTAAGCAATCCCCACGCGAGCAACCCAAGATTTATATCTATGACCGCAAAAGCAAAAAGCATAGTCTGATCGTCGATACAAATGGCAGTAATCTGTCTCCATCCTTCTCACCCGATGGGCAAAAGTTGCTCTATAGCTCAACAGTCGGTGGCAATGCCGATATCTATGAGCTGCACTTGGATGAGGGTAGTACTATACAGCTCACTACGCTGCCGAGTACCGAAGTGCAGCCAAGCTATGCCAGTGATGGGCAAAGCTTCGTCTATACTAGTGATAAAAAACGCGCTGGGCGTCCTCGCATATATCGCTATGACTTTGCCACTGCTAGAGCGACTCAAATAAGCACAGAAGACTATGCAGCCAGTCCTCAGCTCAGCTTTGACAACCAGCGTTTGGCGTATCTGAATGGTCGCCAAGCCGCGATTATGACCCTCGCCACTAGGCAGATAATGAACTTGGCAGAGACAGGTCTGGATGAGCCAGCACGTCTATCGCCATCTGGTCACTATGCGCTTTATCCCACACGCACTGCGCAAGGTGTTGGAAGTTTGGTTGTATATTCACTATCAGGTAATACAAGCTATACCATTAGCAGTCAGGCGGGCGGGGTGGTGCGCTCACCGATATGGGGTCGTTAATGGATGGGGTCATTAATGGGGATATTTATATAATATGTAATGAAATGTATATATAATCAATAATCCAGAAACATAAGTTGATTCTGGGTTATTTGACCTTTTGCAATATTTTATGAGGGCGTGTTGAGCTTTCATACTATAAAAACCAAATGATATAGCGCCAAGCCATGTATGTGGCAGTTATAAAAGCTACTGAATTCAGTGGTTAAAAGGAGAGAGCGATCGATGCAAGAATCTTTTGCAATATTCATCATTAAAATCAGCTTATATCCCACTATTGTCTTTACGGGTCTGGTGATGTTTGTCACTTTATATTGGGTAGTGTCTTTACTCGGGATGGCAGATATGGACACTGTAGACCTTGGCGACTCAGGCGCTGATGTGGATGTCTCTAACTTATCGTCAACAGGCTTTTTTACGGGTCTTATGCTTAAGTTTGGTCTTTATGGCGTGCCTTTAATCATCATACTAACCTTGGTCAGCTTAATCGGTTGGATACTCAGCTATCTCTATACCAGTTTGCTACACCAATACTTGGATGCTGGCATTTTCTATTATGTGTTTGGCACAGGGGCGCTACTTTTAGTATTGGTGGTGTCGATGTGGTTGACGGGTGTCATTATTTCACCCATCCGCAAAAACATCGCCAAAATCCCTAAGCGCAATGCCTCAAGTAACCTAGGTAAGACGGCGATAGTAAGGACGCTGAGTGTGACAGACAAACATGGCGAAGCTGAGCTGAATGATGGCGGTGCAGGTTTGATACTCAGAATACGACCAGATAGCGACACTGTCGAACAACCCCTAAAACAAGGCGACAAAGTGGTATTGGTTGAGTATCTAGAAGAAGCCAATGCATACCGTGTTGCTTCTGTTAAAGACAAATAAATTTTGGCAAAACTTAACTCAAGAATAGCAGCGGCATAACGATTGGGCAATGTATAAACGATAAGTCATCTATTGGCAGGCATTGTAGCAACTGTTTTAATTAGAGGAATAAATATGGACATACTCATCATCGTCGGCGTGGTTGTAGTGCTGGCGTTTGTTTTCATCATGGCAGCGCTTTTGATGCTCAAAGCCTTTTATTTTAAGGTGGATCAAGGCACCGCACTCATCATTAACGGGGTTAATAAAATAGCTGTACGTTTTGATGGTGGTTTTGTTTGGCCGATTATCAACAAAAAAGAATTGATGCGCATCTCGCTCATCACCTTAGAGGTGGATAGACGTGGTAAAGAAGGATTGATTTGCGCCGATAACATGCGTGCCGATATTACGGTGGCGTTTTATTTGCGTGTCAATGAGACCGACGAAGACGTACTAAAAGTTGCTAAATCAGTTGGAGTTGATAGAGCCTCGGACAAGGTTGCAGTGAATGAGCTGTTTAATGCCAAGTTCTCAGAAGCCCTAAAGACGGTCGGTAAGCAAATTGATTTTGTTAAATTGTTTGAAAACCGCAGTGAGTTTCGTGACAGTATCGTCAAGGAAATCGGCAACGATCTAAATGGCTATGTGCTAGAAGACGTGGCAATTGATTACTTGGAGCAAACCCCAAAAGCGTCCTTAGATTCAAGCAATATCTTGGATGCCGAAGGTATCAAAAAGATTACTCAGCTAACGGCCTTCCAAAACGTCATCACCAATGAGCTTGAGCGCGACGAAGAGCTAGCGGTTAAGAAGAAAAACGTCGAAACCGTCGAAGCCATGCTCGAGCTTGAGCGTCAACAAGCAGATGCTGAAGCCAAGCAAAACCGTGAAATCTCTTCTGTCATTGCACGTGAGACCGCGGAGACCCGCAAGATCGAAGAAGAAGAGCGTAAAAAGTCTGAAACCGCGATTATCATGGTCGAACAAGATTTGGCGATTCAGCGTGAAAATCAGCAGCGTGAAATCGAAGTCGCCGAACAAAACCGTCTGCGTGCGGTCGTCATCGAAGAAGAGAAAGTGACTCGTGCTCGTGATCTTGAAATCGTCTCGCGTGAGCGTGAAGTAGATCTGCAACGTATCGAAGCAGAGCGCGCGATTGAACTTGAGAAAAAAGAAATCGCTAACGTCATTCGCGAACGTATCGCAGTGGACAAAACGGTCGCGCAAGAAGAAGAGCGCATCAAAGAAGTCCGCGAAGTCAGCGAAGCAGAACGCTCTAAGCAGACACGCGTATTGGCAGCTGAAGCCGACGCTGAAGAAATCAAAGTGCGTCAGGTCAAAAAGGCGGAAGCAGAAGAGCTGTCAGCCAAGCATAAAGCGGTGGAAATCACCACGCTTGCCACGGCCAATCTTGAAGCGTCTGCCAAAGAGTCAGAAGCCAAAATCAAGCTTGCTGAAGGTATCAAAGCCGAGGAGTCGGCACATGGATTCGCTGAAGCAGCCATTCAAGAAGCCAAGTCAGTATCGCTTGAAAAAGAAGGCATTGCTAAAGCCAATATCATCAAAGCTACTGGACAAGCTGAAGCGCAATCTGAGCGCGAAAAAGGCATGGCTGATGCTGAGGTCATCGCTGCTCGCGGTGAATCTAAAGCAAGAGCTGAGCGTGACATCGGTATGGCAGAAGCAGAGATTATTGCCGCTCGTGGTGAGTCAAATGCCAAGGCAGAGCGTGAAGTTGGCTTGGCAAAAGCCGAAGTTACCCGCGCGCACTTCCAAGCCGAGGCCGATGGTCTGGTCGAGAAGTTCAATGCTATGGGCAGCATGAGCAAAGAGGCACGCGAGCACGAAGAGTTCCGTATGGGTCTTGAGACTGCCTTGCAAGAAGCGATGGCGTCGATTGAAGCAGGTAAAGAGATTGCCAAAGAAAACGCGGAAGTATTGGCAGTGGCGCTACAAAAAGCCAAAATCGATATTGTCGGCGGTGAAGCGCACTTCTTTGATAACTTTGCCAAGTCGCTTTCTATCGGTAAAGCCATTGATGGCCTTGCGGGCAAGTCAGATACCTTGAGCGGTATTATCAATACTATGATGGCCAGTCAGGTGATGAATAAGACCAATAAGTCTAGTGATCAGTCTGTTAAACATAATGACTAATTATTAATAAACTCAATATAGTGTTGATTTCTCTGATTTAGCGTAGGGTGGGTTAGTTTTACCAAACTCTCGTAGAGAGTGAGGATAAAACGTAACCCACCTTTGGCTGTTGGGATTATACATTAGGCGGGTTACACTGCGCTAACCACAATCTACGTCTACTCAAATTTCAAGCAACACCGAGTTGGCTGTTCTAAAAAAATGTTTTAGATGTCTTATCTGCGTTTCTTTAGACTAGCCACATTTAACCTTCTCACCTTTTCTTATTGCGCAAAACTCTCTTACTATATAAAAACAGAAGTGGACGAACAACGATGGCGGATACGCAAAATTCAAATAATCCAAATAGCCTAGATAATAATGGCCAAGCGCATCAAGCTGAACAAACCGATCAGGCGGTGGCTTCTGGTAATGCCTATGAGCTCATCAAAAGACGTCTTAGCGAACAAGGCAGCCGTCTACAAGCGCAGACCGCTACTCTTAATAATGCGCGTCTAGAAGAGTTTGGCAGCACTCAGATGCAGGTCATTGCGCGTACCCGTATTCGTACCGAACACAACTGTGTGGCGCAGGATATGGTGCAGGTCGGCGACTATCTATTGTTTGGCTACAACGTGTTTATGGGTCTTAAGCGTGCGAGCAGTATCAAAGATGTGCTGTCGTTATATCGTTTGATAGAGTCTGCTGACCCTGATAATAAGAGCGGCGAGGGCAACGCTGAGCAAGACTATCAGTTAGAAGAAATAGATCTGGCAGGTACCTTTTTAGATCAACAGGGTTTTATACAAGACTTTGATGAGCTGTATCGCTACTACAAGCAAACACGGCTGATTCAGCTGACCGTTAAAGACAGCAAACTGCTGTTGGCGTTTCAGATTGGTGAGCGTATCACTGATATTCGGGTGTTTCGTTTCGCCTTAGATTTTAGCGAAGGCACACCAGAGTCTGCCCAAGTCGTCTATGTAGACAATCGCGGTGAGCGCGATATTGAATTGCCGCCAGCCTACGATTTTGAGTGGACTGAGACCACGCGTGAGCAGATGATCAACGGCAAATATCCGCATATGAACATCTTAGATACGGTGTTTGTGGAGACGGTAGGCGGTAGTTTGACCATTAAGATAGAAGATAATACTGAGTCAGGGCTAGGAATCTATAGCGAGCCTGTCAGTGACAGCACGCAGTCTCTGACCGATGCTGATATTGCTTATGCCAAAGTTGGTAGCTTAATCTTGCTAAAGGTATTGCCGTATCGTGAAGACAGCCATCGTTACTTTGTCTACAACACCTTGACGGAAGAAGTGCTGCGACTGGATGCTATCGGGCAGTCGTGCGTGCAGCTGCCTGAAGATCACGGCATTATTTTCCCAGGAGGTTATTACTTACAAACGGGCGAGTATAAGCTGTTCGATGCTAACAATGGCGATGCCAATACTAGCACCAGCAACGGCAATAAAAAGAACTTAAAGTTTAAACGCCGAATCGTCTCGCCAAACGGTGAAGATGTGCTGTTTTTATTTTACGATAGAGATTTAGGCATCACAGGGTTATTCCCTTATAACTTGATCAAAAAACAACTGGCAAATACCATTTACTGTAATGGTATGGCGTTGGCTGAGAACGGCCGCTTAGTACTGTTCAGCGCTCAAAGTGAGCCGTCACGCATTCACCCGATGCAGATATGGCATACCCCTTATGCCTCTCCAGAATATGTGAATGAATTGCCTGAAAGTACGAGCTTCTATGGCAAAATTGGCAATAAGGAATTGGTGCGCGGCATCTCAGACCTCTATAGCATCACCCGCCTGATTGACAATCAAAGCGTGTCGCAAAAGCTCTATGAAGAGCTGGCGGATAATACCAGCCGCCTGTTTGATAGCTATTATTGGCTGTCTGAGCCTGAGCTGACTGAGATTGCTGGTAGCATTAAAGAAGTGACGGCTACTGCTGAGTTGGTCATTGATGAGTTTGCCAAAGTACAAAGTATCCAAAAGCAAACCCAAACGGCTATAGCCGATGCCGAAGCCCAGCAAAATGAAATCTTACGGCAGATACGAGTCACTACTTTTGAGTCCGCCAGTGACTATGTTGATCAATTGTCTGCGTTGAGACGGCAAAAAGGCCGCTTGGTCAGCTTGGAAGATTTACGTTATTTAGATAGCGATAAATTAGTAGCGCTACAAACACAACTAGAAGCAGCAGAGAGCGAGCTTGCCGAAAAAACCGTACTATTTCTAAGTGGTGAAGAGGCGCTATCAAGCTACGAAGGGGTATTAGCAGATGTTAATGAGCGTTT